>CAZKDQ010000088.1:0-11990 GCA_964551345.1 uncultured Rhodothermales bacterium | reverse complement strand
AAACGTCGACCTTCAGACTTCTCACTTCACGAAGAGGATTTCCCGGTAAGTGGGCAGGGGCCAGTAGTCATGGGGGATCATCCGTTCCAGCCGGTCTGCCCAGTGGCGCACCTGGTCCATCGCCGGCCGCACGTTATCCCGCATGTGGACGGACTTCGAGTACACGTCATCCCCACCAAGCTCCTTGTTGTGCATCACGAGCTCCCGAATTGCTGCACGGAGCTTGTTCAGATGTGTCGCGACCTCCTCAGCCGTCTCCCGCGCCGCCGTGCAATCGATCCCCACGTCCTCACCATCCTCGATTGTCTGCACGAGCTCGTGCAGATAACGTACCGCTGAAGGCAGAATCATCGTCCGCGCTATCGACTCGGTCGTTTCCGCCTCAATGTTGATCGTAAAGAAATACTGCTCGAGGCCGATCTCGTGGCGGCTCCTGACCTCGCGCTCGGTGAGCACATCATACTTCTCGAAGAGCTCAATATTCTTCTCAGACGGCAGCATCTCCAGCGCATCCAGCGTCGTGGGCAGGTTCAGCAGTCCGCGTGAAGCGGCCTCCTCATGCCAGTCGACTGAATAACCGTCGCCTTCGAAAACGATCTGTTCGCACCCGGCCAGAACCTCACGCAGAACCTCGCCCACGGCGCGTTCAAAATCCTTCTTCTTCGTACGCGCCGTCAGCCGATCCTCCAGCATCGTCGTCATCTCATCGAGCGCCTCCGTTACGATGAGATTCATGACGACGGTCGCGAACGAAACCGACTGTGAAGCGCCCACCGCACGGAACTCGAACTTGTTGCCGGTGAAGGCAAGCGGGCTGGTTCGATTGCGATCTCCCGCATGACGCGGAACTGCCGGCAGCGTCTTCACTCCGAGCCCAAGCAGGCCATGTTTTTTGGATGCCGTCGCCCCACCGGAGGCGAGCTGCATCAGGATGTCCGTAAGCTGATCGCCGAGAAAAACCGACATGATCGCCGGCGGCGCCTCGTGGCCGCCGAGGCGATGATCGTTGCCGGCGGTCGAGACCGCGATGCGCATCAAATCCTGATGGCGATGCACGGCGCGGATCACGGCAATGCAGAAAAACAAGAACTGGATGTTCTCGTGCGGCGTCTCCCCGGGGTCGAGCAGGTTGAGGCCGGTGTTGGTAGACATCGACCAGTTATTGTGCTTCCCCGAGCCATTGACGCCCCGGAACGGCTTCTCATGCAGCAGGCACACGAGGCCGTATCGCCGCGCCACGCGTCGAAGCGTGAGCATGACGAGCTGCTGGTGATCGGCAGCCAGGTTCGCATTTTCGAACAACGGCGCGATCTCGTACTGGCCCGGCGCAACCTCGTTATGCCGCGTCTTGACGGGGATGCCCAGCCGATACAGCTCCCGCTCCACATCCAGCATGTAAGCCAGAATCCTATCAGGAATGGAACCGAAATAATGATCCCCCAGCTCCTGTCCACGCGGCGGTTTCAATCCGAAGAGCGTCCGACCGCACGTGTCGAGATCCGGCCGGCGGTAGAAGAATTCCTCGTCCACAAGAAAGTATTCCTGCTCAGAGCCCACCGTGGGGAATACCTGCTCGACATCTGTCTGGCCGAAGAGCGCGAGCGCGCGCCTCGCCTGCTTGTCCAATGCAGCCATCGAACGAAGGAGCGGGATTTTGTGATCGAGCGCTTCACCCGACCACGACGCAAACCCGGTCGGAATAGCGAGGTACTTTCCGTTCGGATTTTCGATGATGAAGGCAGGGGAAGTCGGATCCCACGCCGTGTAGCCGCGCGCCTCAAAGGTCGCCCGGATTCCACCCGATGGGAAGCTCGACGCATCCGGCTCGCCCTGGATCAGGTCCTTACCCGAAAACTCGGCAACCGCGCCGCCACCTTTGTTTGGTGTAATAAAGGAGTCGTGCTTTTCCGCCGTGTAACCCGTCAGCGGCTGGAACCAGTGCGTAAAATGCGTCGCCCCCTTCTCCACCGCCCATTCCTTCATCGCCATCGCAACGGCGTCCGCGATGCCCGAATCCAGCGGTTCGCCTTTTTCGATTGTCGCCAGGAGGCTTCGGTAGACGTTCCTGGGAAGGCGCGACTTCATCTGCTCCAGCCCGAACGTGTTCTCACCGAAGATCTGTTCGATGTTCAGCGGCTCGGCCGGCGCACGACCTCCACCATTGAACTTAGTGGCCGCCAGAAGACTGTACTGCGCTCGCAGTTCGTTCATGTACGTACTCTCTCGTTCGATCTGGATCAGGAGACGCCGTCGCTCGGCGCCAGGTAGACGGGCTCTACGGGCACGGCCTGCGTATGCTTGAACGTGCTTAGAACGATGCTTGTGGATGTGCCGTGGACGCCCGGCCACGCTTGGATTGCCGACAGCAGCCGCTCAAGTGACGTGGTCGTGCGCGACCGGACCTTCAGGATGTGCGATCCTTCGCCCGTTATCGAATGAACCTCGAGCACCTCGTCGAGCTCGTTGGCGTGGGCGACGAAATCCGAGTAATGGCTCGAACTATCGACCATCACTCGAATGAAGGCCGTGATATCAAACTGCACGCGCTTCGGGTCAACGACCGCATGATAACCCGTGATCACGCCGCGTTCCTCCAGCTTGCGCATCCGCTCGCTTATCGACGGCACCGAGAGGCCCACGTCTTCCGCGATGGCGTTCCGCTTCATCCTCCCATTCTCCTGCAGAAGCTGCAGGATGCGCACGTCGATTTCGTCTATTCGCTCCATTCGATACGCCCGCCGGACCAAGTGGCTGTTTATGATTCCCGCTTTCGGCGGCAGAATATATTGACATTATTTAGGAGCATCAAGACGCTCGCCTTACTTTATTAACCAACACAACAGGAGCATGTCAGATGTCGACCGCAATAATCAGAAGCGGCCGTCGAGCACAGTTCCATTTCCCGCGATTCCGTATAAACACAAAATGGCTACCGGCGGAGTGCCGATAGCCATTACGTGAGGAGGGACGGATGATGTGGGATCAGCCGAAGAAAATCGAACGGAGCCAGCCCCAGAAGGTGCGGCGCGGCTGCGGCTCTGTGTCGTTGTCGAGAGTGGCCGTTGCAGCGAGGGCGGCAACGGGCATGGCCTCCGGTTCAACTTCACCGAGCGCAACCGCCACTTGATCCGGCCCGATCAGGTCTTCGATGTAGGTGCGATATGCTTCCGGAAACAGCGCCACGTGGTAGTGCGGCGGACGGCGTTCGCGCGTCACATCGAGCACGCCGTTGCCTTCAAGAGCCAGCAGCGCGTTCTCGAGCCACTGCCGCGATTCCGCACGCTGGCTCACCCGAAAATCGATCGCCGCGCCCGTCGGGTGAACAGACAGTGAGTGCGAGTTGGACGGCTGCATCGAAGAAGGTCGCGTCAGGCTCGTAACTACCAGTTTTTCGCCCGTGGCCTCGAAGTACTGCTCTGCAAGGCGTTCGATGAAGAGCTTCGTCTCGGGAAGCGCTGCATCACTCACGAGGCCGTCCAGCACATCATAATAATCGTTGCCCGGCAAGCGCACGAGCGTCCCTTCTTCGATCAGCTGCTCGATCTGCTCCGGTGTCTGAACAAACGTGAAACCGGCATCCACTGCAACCCGGTTCTGGCGCTCCATGGACGCAGGTGAACCCTTCAGCTCGATCGCGACGTGGGCAGACGCCTCACTCACTCCCAACGCCGACAGGGCCAGCATCAAAACTATCGTACGAATCTTCATACGCCTCCTCCTTCTTAGATTCTCCGACTGTGACTTACATGTAACGGAGCCCGACCATTCATGTTCCAGTAAATCAGGTGTTTAACACCTGATCATGGGAGGTGCACATTACAGCGACATTTATTCCCAATCCTTACGCACCTGTCCTTTCGATCCACCTTTCAAACGTTCTTGACACGCGGCCGCACCATTGCTTGCGCCGGCCCGTCGGGCGTGCTTCCATGCTGCTTCGCATGTTCCACACGCTCGACCGATCAATGTCATGAAAAGACTGCTCCTATCTACCGCCGCCGTAATGCTCATCGCGCTGCAGCCGATGCCGGCGCAGGGCATGGATGTGGATGTGATGGCCCGGTTCAAGGCATACGTGAACGAAACCGTGGTCGAAGTAAAGAAGGCTGATGATCCGGAAACCAAGCGCGCGCTACTCGCCACATCGCTCGAACGGATGAAGAAGGCGGCGGACATGGTTGGCCGCATGCCCGGGCTTGATGAAGACGGTCGCGCCGCGGTCGATGCCTTTGACGCAAACATCAGTGACAAACTCGATCAACTGAACGGCAAGAACGGCTACGAGCGCGTGGCGAACGGCCAGCTCAACGACTTCGCCGACTACATGCAGCAGGATCTCGAGCAGGCGCAACGGCTCGTGATCAGCCTGAGCCTCACGGCGCTGATCTTGATTCTGATCATCGTACTGCTTGTCGCATAGCATGTCTGCACGTTCATGCACGCGATTGCTGATGGTGGTCGTAGCGGCTGCGGTGGCTTCCGGATGCGGATCCGCCGCGCCGCTACCCGCTGTCGATCAGAAAGGTGGTCCACCCTCGCATGCGCTGATTTACGTTATCCACGGCGACGGCGACTATCTCTATCATCAGGACGGCCGGGCGAAACAGGCTGATATTGAAGCACTTGCCACGGCGCGGCTCGTCGCTCGCAATGCACCTGATGCCGAGGTCTTCATCTTTCATCAGGGTCCGAAGCGGAAATTGCTCGGGATTCTTCCGCGGCCTGATGGCGAGTACTTCCACTTCAGAAACGGAAATCTGCTTCGGCAGGATCGCTATAAACGAGATCCTGCGTCACTGGCCGCCGAAGCCGAGGTCTACAACGCTCACCGACACCCGCAATCCACGGGGGCGACCTTCCTTTATTATGGTCACGACATCCCCGAAGAACGGGACGCCCGCTACCACGCTTCGTATCCGCAGCATGAGTTCGGCGTCGAACAGTTTACCGACGGCCTGACGCGTTTCGGGGCGGATGAAACGCCCTTCGATCTCGTCGTTCTGTCAAGCTGTAATAACGCGTCGCCGAGAATCGTCTCTGCGGCGGCACCATTCACACGATTTGTGCTTGCCTCGCCGGGCGACCTCCACCTTTCGTTTATCGACAGCCATCCGCTGCACCGTGCAGGACGCGCGGATGTGCCTTCAGCAGATCTTGCTCAAGATCTCGCGCGGTGGGCATTTGATCGCTTGAGCGAGCGGACGCAGACAAGCGTTTCGCTTACGCTCTTCGATACCGACGCGATAGCGGATGAACTCGCTGCAGTCGAGCGCGAGTATTCAGAGTTCGTTGAACAAGCTCCTCCAGTGCCCGTCGCGGGGGATTTTGTGGATTGCCGGGATGCAGCGATGCCGGACCTTGAGGATCTGGCGGGTGTGATGCGCTGGTACAGGCCGCCTGCGTTTGGTCGCGAGAGCCGGAAGACAGATCACTCGGGCTGGGGATGCCCTGCCTCCAATTCAGCTCTGGTTGACGCGCGCAAGCGGATGGGCGCTCAGTAGCACGTGGTGAGCCGCGTCCTGCCTCCGGATACGGAGCACCCTGATCGAGTGAGCAGCTCGTCGATAATGACAATCTTCCGTTTCGTGCGGATCCGAACTCGCGCGGCGCGGTGTCTGGATGCATCGTCCTGCTAATTAACGTCATCTGTCGATGCGCCCTCACGTCTGCTGGCTGTTCATATTGATCCTCTTCTCGACCGACGCGCTCGCGCAGCGGACGCAGTATGACCAGGAGGCGGTCGGGCAACTCCTCGATCGGCAAGGCGAGGGTCGTCTGCCATCCGAACGCATCGAGTACGAGACGATCGTCATCGATCATCCCAGAGAAAACTCGATTTACGCGCGGCACGAGCTCTACAAGACGGTCGGCGGCGGCGACGTTCATCGCGGGCGAGATCGTCTCGCGCTGACGCTGCTGCTCAATAACGTCCTCACGTCGGATCTCCGGCTTGGAGACAGCATCGTGCTGCCGGCACGGCCCGAGCATTTCGATCTGGATCCGCGCGCTTACGCTCCGTTTCCGCTGACGTACGAAGGCGCTGCAGACATCGGGAAGCTTGTTGTTGTGGATAAGGATGCCCAGGCATGGGCGGCCTACCAACATGGCGAGCTGCTGCGATGGGGGCCTGCTTCAACCGGCGCGGAAGGCACGCCGACTCCGACAGGACGCTTCTACATGAACTGGCGTCAGATGGAGCGCGAGTCGAGCGAAAGTCCACCGGGAGAAGTGTGGCGGATGCGGTATGTGATGAACATCCACAATGCCCGCGGCATCCATCTGCATCAGTACGATTCGGTGCCGTCCGGGCCGCCCGTCGGCAAGGGATGCATCCGCATGATCATGGCCGATGCGAAGTGGTTGTGGGATTGGTCGGACCCCTGGGTTACCACGGCCGGCAGCGGCGCGCTCGGCGGCCAATTGAAGCAAAACGGCACGATGGTGATCGTGCAGGGCGATGAACCGACCGGCTCGCCGCGGCGATTCACGCAAACGCGGGAGGGAACCGAGCGGGTAGTCGTCTCGCTTCCACCTGATCCGACGGCCGTTCCTCGAGGCGACCGCTGAGCACGCGAGATTCGCCGATCTTTCGACCTGCGACGGCCGCGCCTGCCTATCTTGCCGTATCTCCCGGCAAATATGATGATATCTGATGACACATCTGCAGATCATAACCGCGAGCACGCGAGAAGGGCGCTCCGGGCACCTGGTTGCTTCGTGGTTTGAAAGCATTGCCCGCAAGCATGACTCCTTCCACATAGAAACGATCGACCTCGCGGAGGTCGATCTGCCCGTGTTCAACGAGCCGCGCCATCCGCGCTTTGCTCAGTACGAGCACGATCATACGAAGGAATGGAGTTCGACCATTGCACGTGCCGACGCCTTTGTCTTCGTCACGCCGGAGTACGATCATGTCGCCCCTGCCTCGCTCATCAATGCCATGCAATATCTCGTGCGCGAGTGGGCCTACAAGCCGCTCGGCTTCGTCAGCTATGGCGGGGTTTCGGGTGGAACGCGTGGTGCGCAGGTGACGAAGCAAATCGCCGTGGCGCTGCGAATGATGCCCATCCCCGAAGCAGTGCATCTTCCCTTCTTCAAGGAATCGATCAACGAGGATGAAGGCGTTTTCGAGCCCGACCCTCTTCAGGCGAAGGCGGCCGACGCCATGCTCGCCGAGCTGTTGCGCTGGGCCGAAGCATTGAAGCCACTTCGCACATCCGACTAAACACGTTATGGAAATCGGAGTCTACTCGTTCGGTGACGCAACCTACGACGCATCGACCGGCAAATCGGTTGACGTAGAGCAGCGGCTTAAGGACCTGATCGAGGAAATCGAACTGGCCGATCAGGTTGGGCTCGATGTCTTCGGCGTGGGTGAACATCACCGGCCGGATTATGTCGTCTCGGCACCCGCCGTTGTTCTTGCCGCGGCGGCATCGCGCACGAAGCAGATCCGGCTCACGAGTGCGGTTTCGGTCATTAGTTCCGATGATCCCGTTCGTGTATTTCAGCAGTTCGCGACGGTTGATTTGATCTCCGGTGGACGTGCCGAGATCATGGTCGGGCGCGGCTCCTTCATCGAGTCGTTCCCCCTTTTCGGATACGATCTGAACGATTACGACGACCTGTTCCTCGAGAAGCTGGAGCTCCTGTTGAAGCTCCGCGAGTCGGAGCGGATTACGTGGAAGGGAGATCACCGCCCCGCAATCGAGGATCGCGGTATTTACCCGCGGCCCGCGCAGGAAAAGCTGCCGATATGGATCGCGGTTGGCGGCACGCCTCAGTCTGCCGCTCGTGCGGGCATACTGGGAATTCCGATGGCGCTTGCGATCATCGGAGGGCAGCCGGAGCGCTTTGTTGCGATGGCGGACTTGCACCGGCAGGGCGCACGCCAGGTCGGACGCGAAGCGCCCCGCCTCAGCATCAACTCGCACGGGTTTATCGCGGATGACTCGAAAGAGGCGGCTGATATCGCCTTCCCGGCATTTAAGGCGGCGATGGATCGTATCGGTGCCGAGCGTGGATGGCCGCCCATGACGCGTTCGCAGTTCGAAGCTTCGCGAACGTTGCAGGGGGCGAACTTCGTCGGCGATCCGGATGAGGTGACGGAGAAGATCCTCCATCAACACGAGCTCTTCGGGCACGACCGTTTTCTATTGCAGCTAACCGTGGGCACGCTTCCGCACGAAAAGGTCATGCGGGCGATCGAACTCCTCGGAACGAAAGTCGCACCGGCTGTGCGAAAGGAGATTGGAACGGCCGAGCGTTCAGCGGCAGACGAAAAGTAGCCGCCGCGCTACTCAGGATCCTCTTCCGGCAGCAGGTTGGCCGGCAGCCTGATGATGAACGTCGATCCTTCGCCGGGCGTGCTTTCGGCCGAAATCGTTCCTTGATGGCGCTCGACGATCCGCTGGCAGATGGCAAGGCCGAGGCCTGTGCCCTCGTACGAACGCCTTGTATGCACGCGCTGGAACGGTGTAAATATCGCCGCGATGTATTTCTCCTCGAAGCCGATACCATTGTCCGATACGGTTATCTCAAAACCATCGTCGCCCACGATATCGGAGCCCTCGGTCAATGGTGATGAGGAGATGGTGACTACGGGCGGCACGCCCGGCCGGTGAAACTTCAGCGCGTTGCCGATCAGGTTCTGGAAGAGCTGTCCCATCTGGGTCGGATCCCCTTCCACAGAAGGCAGCGTGCCTCGCTCAACGCGACCCTTCGTCTCGTCGATGCGCACATGAAGATCGCCGACGACGTCATCAACGATGCGATTGAGGTCCACCTTTCGAACGCGGCCAGTCGGCGCGGCGAGTCGTGAATAATTCAGCAGCTCGTTGATCAGAACCGACATCCGCTGAGCCGAGTTGCGGATCCGCTCGAGGTACATGCTGCCTTCGTCAGTCAGCGCATCCCGATAATCCTCTTCCAGAAGCTGAGAGAAGGCGGAAATCTTTCGGAGCGGTTCCTGGAGGTCGTGGCTCGCCACTCGCGCGAAATCCTGCAACTCTCTGTTGCGCAACGAGAGGTCGCGGTTGGCGAGCGCGAGCCGGCGCTCACTTTCGCGCAGTGCCTCCTCGTGTGCGCGCCTCTCTGTTAGATCCCGTGTGACCTTCGTGAAGCCGACTACTTCGTCGTCATCATTGCGGAGCGCCGTGATTACGACGTTGGCCCACAGGAGCGTTCCGTCTTTGCGGACACGCCACCCTTCATCCTCAAACCGGCCGTCTCGTACCGCCACGGACAGCTCGTACTCCGGCCAATTCGCTTCCCGTGCCTCACCCGGATAAAACACAGAGAAGTGCCGTCCGATGATTTCGCCGGCCGTGTATCCCTGGATGCGCTCGGCGCCCTCATTCCAGCTGGCGACGTTGCCCTTGGCATCGAGCACGAAGATGCCGTAGTCGGCTACCGCGGCGATCATCTGCTGGAAGCGCTCCTCGCTTCTTCTGAGCGCCTGCTCATGCTCGCGACGCTCGGTTAGATCGCGCGTGACCTTAGTGAAGCCGACAAGCTCCCCCGCATCATCCTTGAGCGCGGTGATGATGACGTTGGCCCAGAACAGACTGCCGTCTTTCCGCACCCGCCACCCTTCATCCTCAAATCGGCCTTCTTCATCGGCCACTTTCAGCGCACGGTCCGGCAAGCCGGATGCCTTACTTTCGGGCGGATAGAACACGGAAAAATGGCGGCCGATGATCTCGTCCGCCTTATACCCCTTGATGCGCTGCGCCCCTTTGTTCCAGCTTCTGATCCTGCCCGCGGGGTCCAGCATAAAAATGCCGTAGTCCTTTACGGCCTCGATCATTAACTGCAGACGCTGCTCGGTTTGGTGCAGATCTTCCGCGCGTTCAGACGGGTGATTCTGCGTTTCGACTCGGGGTGGGTGGGGCAACGTCTTGCTCAATCAGATACAACAGATATACAACCCCGCAATGTAGCGGCATCATCCCCGGCCAATCAAGCCGATGGGCGGGAACGTCACACGTCCGTGACTGCGGCATTAGGGACAGGATGCGGCGCAGTGGCGCTAATAATCCCGCCGCCTATGCTCCATGGAGTACCAACAATTTAACCACAGGTGGATGATCCTGGTGTGGAGGCTACATAAGTTTCGTTACCTCCTCATCACAATTCGCTCCACCGTGTATCCCACTCCTGGCACATCACGGCTAATTGCCAAAGACATTCTCGCATCCTGTTATCAGGCCGATGTAATTGGTAGCTACCGTCGCATCGGCTCGAGCTGGAAGATCCGCCTTGCCGACATAGAAGTCGTGCTTGATGACTCGCAGGTAATTCGGATGCTTGGAAGAAAGGTTCGCCGCCTGGCCCCGACGGATTGATCGCTCATGCGACTGCATCGAATGGTTATTCCGCGCGTGGATCGATCAGCTGCCCGTTTAAGGTGCTGCGGACAATCCTGTCGTCAAAATCGTCCTGAAGAAGCTTCTTGAGCCCGACCGGCCATTTGTTGGTTTGAGTTGATTTTGGTGCTGCGGTATTATGGATTCCTCAATCGGATGCAATTGATCATCCGAGTCTGACGGCCGCCCTTTCCTCCTCTCACACCTCCTCATGGCTTTTTTTCTCGGAATCGATACCTCGACAACGGCCACCAAAGCACTGGTTATCGATGATCGTGGTCGAGTGGTGGCCGTGGCGTCGTATCCGCATGAGCACTCCGCTCCGCGCCCGCTCTGGAGCGAGCAGGATCCGGAGCAGTGGTGGGAGGCAACCGTGGCGGCAATTCGGGATGTTGTTGACGAGGTTGGTGGCGGCGACGCCATCGTTAGCATCGGCCTGACGGGGCAGATGCATGGACTCGTGATGTTGGATGAGGACGGTGGCGTCGTGCGTCCGGCAATGCTCTGGAACGACGGCCGTTCGTCGAAACAGTGTGAGTGGATGCGCAAGGCGATTGGTTTGGAACGGCTGATCGAGCTGACGGGCAATGACGCTTTTGCCGGGTTCACCGCCCCGAAGTTGCTGTGGGTAAAGGAGCACGAGCCGGATGCATACGCTCGGACGCGTCAGATTTTGCTTCCGAAGGATTACCTGCGCTTCCGGCTCACGGGCGTTTACGGAACCGACCGCGCGGGTGCAGGCGGCACCTTGTTGCTGGACATTCGGTCTCGCGACTGGTCCGACGAAGTGCTGGATGCGTGTGGAATATCGCGGGCATGGCTCCCGAAAACGCATGAAGGTCCGGAGGTTACCGGCCGCGTTTCCAATGATGCAGCGGCGAAAACCGGATTACGTGCTGGAACGCCAGTCGTAGCCGGCGGTGGTGATCAAGCCGCAGGAGCAGTGGGTGTAGGAGCCGTTCGCGGAGGGATCATTTCAGTTGCAATTGGCACGTCGGGCGTTGTCTTCGCGCCGACGGACCGGCCACTGATCGCACCTCAGGGACGCGCACATGCGTTTCCCCACGCTGCTCCGGGCTGCTGGCATTTGATGGGCGTCATGCTATCGGCAGCCGGAAGTCTGCGCTGGTATCGTGATACAATGGCTGCCGGTATGGATTACGACGAGCTTCTAGCCGGGGCCGCGACGGTTCCGAGCGGGAGCGAAGGTCTGTTCTTTCTGCCATATCTCAGCGGCGAGCGCACGCCTCATGCCAATCCCCATGCTCGGGGAGCATTTGTGGGATTGACGCTTCGGCACGACCAGCGCCACCTCACGCGGGCCGTACTCGAGGGCGTCGGCTTCGGATTGCGAGATAACCTGGCGCTGCTTCTGGAGGCCGGGCTCGAACCGCCCGAGCAGGTCCGGATCTCAGGCGGCGGATCGCAGAACCCCGTCTGGCGCCAGATCCTCGCGGACATCCTGAACGTGCCGCTGATCTCGGTTCAGACCTCGGAGGGCGCGGCCTTCGGCGCTGCGATACTCGCGGGCGTCGGCGCGGGCGCCTGGCCGGACGTTGCTTCAGCATGCGATGCAGTTGTGATAACCGAAGACGCTACGACGCCCAGTGCCGACGCGGCAGC
>CAZKDQ010000087.1:0-12002 GCA_964551345.1 uncultured Rhodothermales bacterium | reverse complement strand
ATTGGCCCGAGCTTTGTATAACACCGTTCCCGAAGATCACGAAATACCTGAAGATCTGTATCCGGCAGTTGCGGCAATTCTCGCGGAGGTTTACCGGAAGTCAGGGAAGCACGGGTTTGGGAATTGAAATCTGAGACTTGTTAACCCTAAAGCGAAGTGCAAACGATAGCACATGCAGGAAATGGATGGTCAACATTTACGCTTGAACTCCACAAGCAGACATCGAAAGCCTCACATCTGATGTGTATCGATATCTGCGAACTGCAAACAGTCGACTTCAAATAAGTTGTCAACAACTCTACCTCAACCAGCTACGGGCCCTGCACCCTTTCGCATGATCAACATGGAGGCGATACTGGCCTCCGGTGTGGTGCTGATCCTGCTCGTGATGGTGGTGCCGTTGCCGGCCTTCATTCTGGATCTGTTGCTGACGCTCAACATCGCCATCAGCCTGGGCGTGTTGCTGACCGCGTTTTATGCGACGCGTCCACTGGAATTCGCCGTCTTCCCTGGTTTGCTGCTGGTGACGACGCTCTTCCGGCTGTCGTTGAACGTAGCCTCCACCAGGCTCATCCTGTCGGAGGCCGAGGCCGGTGCGCTGATTTCCGCATTCGGCCAGTTCGTAGTAGCGGGTAACTACGTCGTGGGCGCCATCATCTTCCTGGTGCTCGTCCTGATCAACTTCATCGTCATCACGAAAGGCTCGGGGCGAATCGCCGAGGTCGCGGCGCGCTTCACGCTCGACGCGCTTCCCGGCAAGCAAATGGCGATCGATGCCGACCTGAACGCGGGCCTCATCGATGAGGCAGACGCGCGGCAGCGACGCAACGAAGTAGGGCGTGAGGCGGACTTCTATGGCGCCATGGACGGCGCCAGCAAGTTCGTGCGCGGTGATGCCATCGCCGGCCTTATCATCACGCTGATTAACATTGTGGGAGGCCTGATCATAGGCGTATCCCAACATGGAATGAGCTTCAGTGATTCCGGCGCGACGTTCACGCTGCTATCGATTGGCGACGGTCTCGTTTCGCAGATCCCGGCGCTGCTCATCTCCACAGCCGCCGGTATGATCGTCTCGCGCGCCGGCGGAGAGAGCAACATGGCCGCCGACGTCAAGGGCCAGCTCTTCCACAAGCCTCACCCGATCCTGATCACGAGCGCGTTCCTGGCGCTCCTCGGGCTCGTGCCTGGGCTGCCTCTCATTCCCTTTTGGCTCCTCGCCGGCGGCACGGTTGTTCTGGCGAGAAACCGAATCGTGGAGCAGAAGCAGGAAGCACAGGAAGAGTTCGATGCTGCCGAGGCCGCACGTATCGAGCAGCGCACCGACGACGCTCCGAGCGACCTCCTGCTCGTCGATCCGCTCGAGCTGGAAATCGGTTATGCGTTGATCTCAATCGTCGATCCCGGGCAGCAAGGCGACCTGCTCGAGCGCGTCAAGATGCTTCGACAGCAGCTCGCTCTCGAGCTCGGCATCGTGATCCCGCCCGTCCGAATTCGCGACAACGTCAGCCTCGGTGCCAATCAGTATGTGATCAAGCTTCGAGGCAACCCCATTGCCGATGGCGAAGTCATGTCCGGCTATTTCCTCGCGCTGCTTCCCGAAGACCTCGATGAGGCGCCGCCGGGCATTCGGGTGAAGGACCCCACGTTCGGACTGCCCGCCGTCTGGATCGCCGAGCGCAACCTTGCCGAGGCCGAGCGTCTGGGCCTGACGGTCGTCGAAGCGCCCGCCGTCATCACGACGCATTTGCTCGAGGAACTGCGCAAAACGGCGCACCGCCTGCTCGATCGCCAGGAAGTCAAGAAGCTCATCGACAAGGTAAAGGAGACAGCGCCGGCGCTCGTCGAGGAGCTTGTGCCGAGCCAGCTCGCTCTCGGCGCGATCCAGAAAGTGCTCAAGCGGCTACTCAGAGAGCGCATCCCGATACGCGACCTCGTGACCATCCTCGAGGCGCTCGCCGATCATGCTCCGGTCACAAAGAATGTCGACGTGCTGACGGAGTACGCACGCGCCGCGCTCGCCGCCACCATCACACGGCAGTTTGCGGGGGATGATGATTCTGTTCGCACGCTCGTGCTCGACCCCGTACTGGAACAGCACTTGCTTGAGAAGGCGGAGTCCGGCGAGATGAACCCGAACACGCTCGGGCTTCCGCCGGATCGGGCCGAGAAATTTGTGCAGGAGGTGGATCGACAGGCGAAGCGAATGATCGGCGGCGGCCGCGCCCCGGTCCTTTTGACGTCGCCCGTGCTGCGCCCGACGCTCTTCAACTTCCTGTCACCCATGCTCACCGACATCGCGGTCCTCTCCTACAATGACCTCCTGCCCGATGCACGCATCGAAGTCGTCGATCAGGTCAAAGTCATTTGATCGCGCAAGTCTAACGCAATGATTTCATGACGGTTAAGACGCTTACTGCTCCATCGCTTTCAGCAGCGCTGGCCGAGGCACGACGGCTCTATGGAGACGACGTCGTGCTTCTCGAGTCGCATCCGCCGGCGGGCAATCGCCCCGCGCGGGTCACCATTGCGGCGGAACCTGCACGGACTGTTTCGGCCGATGCCGCGTCGATCAGCCGCGTCATCGACCGGGTCAAGCAGCAGCCGCAACCGGCGTACGGTTACGCCGCCGCGGGGTCAAGTGTGGATCTGATGGTGGAAGATGATGCCGACGAGGCCGACTTTTCTGTGGAACGACCTTCCTCTCGTGGCCGCGCTCGTGGGAGACTGTTTCCTTCAGACGGACGGCCGCTTCGGTCGGATGAGCCGGTCGCAGCGCAGGAAGTAACGCGCACGATCGAGCAGCTTCTCGAACAGCGGCTCGGCACGTTGCATGACCGCCTCGAAGGAATTGAGCGCCGGTTTGAGGGGCATCCGGCCTCCGCCGGCAAGTGGCTGCGTCACCCGCTCTTCAACCGTCTTCTAGATCGCGGCCTGCATCCGCAAACCGTAACTGAGCTCTTCTTCAATGCAACGACCGACAGCGACTTCAATGACGAAGACGCGCTGTACTGGGGGCTCGTCCGGTCGATGCGAGACATGCTTCAGGCATCCGCACCCGTCAGGCCGGTGGGGCCGCAAGTATTCATCGGAGCCGGCGGCTCCGGCAAGACGTCACTGATTCTGCAACTGGCTACCGACCGTTCATTTTATGGAAGGCGCCGCTGCGGCGTGATCATCCTCAATCCATCGATTGATGATGACCGACTCCAACGTGATGACACCGAAACCTATCGCCGCGCCGGGCTGCCTGTTCAGAACGTGACGAAGCCGGAGGACATGCCGCGTGCTCTCGAGCGTCTGCGGGGATTCGATCATGTGCTGATCGATACGCCTGCCCTTCCCTTCCGGCCGCGTCCTATGCGGGATATGCTGGCGCAGCTTCGGCCGTTTGCGCCGCACCTTGTACCGGCGCAAACGCAATTCGTACTCGATGCAACGCGCGCACTGGATGATCTCGATCCAGAGCTGCTTCGCCGGATGCCTGTGTCACCCGACGTCATCGCCCTCACGCACATGGACGAGACGTCGCGGCCCGGCCGCATCTTCGAATGGATTCGCCAGGCGAGCCTGCCTGTGAACCTCGTGGGCTCTGCTGCCACTCTCAGCGACGGCCTGTCCACTTTCTCGCCGTCGGCATTCGCCGAGCACATGCTCGAAGCATGAGCCGCCTCCATCCCACGCTTTTACCAGTATTCCAATGAGACGATCGTCAACTGTCTTCTCCGTCGTCAGCGGGAAGGGCGGCGTCGGCAAGAGCGTCGTGTCGGTCAACCTCGCTGAGACGCTTGCGCGAGACGGCTTCCGCGTTGCGCTTCTCGATGCGGACATCGGCCAGGGCGCCTGCGATGTGATGCTCAATGAGGAGCCGGGGCCTTCCCTCGCCGATGTCGCCACACGAATCGTAACGCTCAACGAGGCGTGCCGCAAGACCGCGTCGGGGCTTACGCTGGTGGAGGCGGCTCGAGATCACGCCGAACTTCCGCGCGACAGGAGCCGCATGTTTCCCGTTCTCGACGAGGCTGTGGACCATCTCGCGCGGCATCACGAATACGTGATCATCGATACGCCCGCGGGCTGTGGAGATGTTGTCCGATGGGCGCTCGACCGCACCGACCTCGGAGTTCTCGTTCTGGCCGATGAGCCCACGGCTATCGCAGATGCCTATCGTCTCGTCAAGCTCGCGTGGTCCCACGATACCGAGCTACCGCTTGCCGCGGTCGTCAACTTCAGCGAGACGCACGAAGAAGCAGCAAGCGTGGCCGACCGCTTCGGCGTTATCACGCAACGGTTTACGGGCCGCGCGCCCTACTACGTCGGCTGGGTACCTTTTTCCCCGCAGGTAAGAACTTCCGTACGGGAGCAGGCTCCGGCGAGCCGCCACGCAGGCCCGATCCGCACCGCTTTCGATAATATCGCCGCGGCTCTGGTGGAAGGTGAAATGGCCTCAGTCGATTCTGAAGGCCGTTCCAGCTACGGAGGCGGCGCATGATTGCTCTCCGACCGTGCACACTCTGCACACATTTGACGCTGCAGGGGCACATTCCTTGCTTAAGCACTTCGTGAAATAAATCGCCGGATCACCCGGTCTCCACTTCCCATCACCCATGCAGGCACTCTACATCCACATCAGCAGCCTCGCCGGATTGATCGTTTTCATCGGTCAGATGATGCGTTTCGCATCGATCGAGAGAACGCTTCTGACCGGCATAAGCAGCGCGCTGGCGGTGTATGTGGTGCTGACGTTTGCCGGCGTCTTCGTTCGCAAAATCATTGCTCAGAGCGAAGAAGCCGCGGACGCGGCAGCGAAGGAGAACCAACAAGCACGGGCTGGCGAGACAGAGCCGGCGTCTGCCGCATGAGCCTTTCACCCGTTCACTCACGCGAACTTTTATGTTGATCGACCATGGCACGTGATCTACAACGCCTCGCTGAGATCAATGCATCCGAACCGACGCCCGCAAGTCGCGAAGCTGTCGTTCTGGCCGCGATCCCTCTCGTTCGATCGATCATCGGACGGCTAAGCATCCCCGATCACCCACTGGCGACGCGGGAGGACCTGGAGGACGTTGCCATACTGGGTCTGCTTCAGGCGCTCGACAGCTACAATCCGGATCGTGGCACACCATTCGTCTCGTACTCGTACGGAAGGATCCGCGGTGCGCTTGTGGATTACCTCCGCTCGATCGATGCCCTTCCTCGTGAGCGGCGGCGGCGACTCGCCGAAGCGCAGCGAGCCATGGAAACGCTGCGCCAGACGCTGGGTGAAGAGCCATCAGACGAGGACGTTGCCGATTACCTCGGCATCAGCGTGGTCGATTATCACTCTCTGCTGTGCGATGCGCAGAGCCGCTATGCCCTTTCGCTCCATGAGAGCACCGGCGCGGACACGGAGCAGTACCTGATCGAAACGATCGAAAACCACGATGCAGCAGAGAGCTTCGACCAGATCGACCGCGAGTCGTTCTACCAGTACGTTGCCGGTCTCATCCAGGAACTGCCGGAGCGTGAGCAGACGATCGTGGCACTCTATTATTATGAGGATCTGACGCTTCGCGAAATTGCGAGTCTGCTCAACCTGACCGAGGCGCGCATCTCGCAGATTCTCGGAAAAGTGCTACTCACACTCCGCACGCGCCTGAATGAAACGCGCTCGATGGCAGCCTGAGGCATTTTAATCGGATCCGTCGCCGAGCAGGTTCTCTTCATCTGACCCCGCCAGTTCCTCTTCGATCTGCTCGTCGATCTTGCGATCGGGCCTGACGTCGATCTCCGTCCGCGGCGCACGGGGCCTTTCCCGTCGCGGCCGCTCGCCTTCGCGGCGCAGCGTGACATCGAGCCTCGGATCAGGCACGCTGATGCCGGCTGCATCCAGCCCTTCCTTGACGATCCGAATCGCTTCACTACTGACCTTGGCGAAATCAGATGACCTCTGATCGACCCATCCACTGAAGCGAACCGTGACGGTTGATTCATCCAGCCGGATCACCCGTACAAACGGCTGAGGATCATCCATCACGCCGGGCATCTCGATAAGTAGCGACTGCCCGATGCTCATCACCTCAGACAGATCCTCGCTCGTCGCCACGCCCACGTCAAACTGAAAGAGGCGTCGCGGATTGCGGGTATAGTTGATGATCGTGCTCTTGAAGACGGCGGCATTCGGCATCCGCACGTGGTTTCCTTCCAGCGTCAACAGCACGAGTTCGCGCGAGGTGAGTCGGACGACGAAGCCCTCTGATTCTCCGATCTTCACGATGTCGTTCACCCCGAACGGCTGCCGAATGCTCATCAGCACGCCTGCCAGGTAGTTTTCGGCGATGTCCTGAAAAGCGAAGCCGAGCGCGAGACCGACCACGCCCGCCGTTCCAAGCAGCGCGCCGACGAGTGTGGATACGCCGAGGATGTCGAAGATCAGAAGCAGCCCCACCAGCACGAGGATCAGGCGCGCCATGCGCCGGAAGAGGCTCCAGACGAGCGGGTTCCATCCAAAGCGTTTCGCCGGTGCCTCCCAGCGCCCGAGCAGCGTCCCGATGCGCCAGAGGAGCAACATCAACAAAATGACGAGGATGCCGATCGGCGTGTAAGCGACGAAGCGTTGGCCGAAACGTCGGAGGCGTTCGACGGCCGGCGCAATGCGCCTTTGGATGTCCGTCGCCACCTCGATCCGGTTGTCGACCCAGATTACACCCTCGAATCGATCGACCAGCGTGGCGGCGTCTTCACGCGTCTGGGCATCCTCGACCTCGCCCGCAAGAATGACGACGCCGTCGGCCACATTTATCGCGATGTCCTGGAATCCGGAAATGTGCTGCAGCACGTCGCGGATGCGCTCGGCGATACGCTCATCGGGCAGCGCATCGACCGTCACCTCACCCTGATCCTGCTCCTCCTCTGCCTGCTGCCCGAGTGGGACCTGTGCCTGCGCATCGAAGCAGCAAATAAGAAAGGACGCGATCACCCATATCAGTACAGCGCGCATCACGACACCTCCGATCCGTAGGCCGTGGCAACGAGACTTCGCCCGCTAGCCCGATCTCGATGCTCACACAGGTAGATCCCTTGCCACGTACCGAGAAGCAGCTCGCCGCGCTTAATTGGAATGGTAATCGAGCTTCCCAGCAGTGCCGCCTTGATGTGCGCCGGCATGTCATCCGGCCCCTCGATCGTGTGCTCCCAGTACGGCGCATCCTCCGGCACCATCTCGTTGAAATGGCGCTCGAAATCACGCCGGACATCAGCGCTAGCATCCTCATTAAGTGTGAGAGAGGCTGATGTGTGCTGGATGAACAGGTGGAGAATGCCCTTATGGATGCGCCTGAGATCCTTCAAGTGCGACAGCACTTCGTCCGTGATGAGGTGGAAGCCGCGCGAACGGGGGTCGAGCGTGAATCGATGCTGAATCCAGACCATGTTGCAGGAGATGGTGATCGAGCAAGCCGGTCGAAACATACCCGATCAAGCACGACCGGGTTCGATGACCAGCCGCCACACATCCAACTGAGACGAAAGCTTCCACATCTAGAACCCAGACGACCATACATCCACTCTTCCACTCTTCCCCTCCCCCTATCCGCAACCACTTCGTTCACAAGAATTTCTCACCGCCCTTGCTCCGAACCTCTTGAGAACGTAATATTTACGAAACCGACATCAGGGAGGGCTGCCGTGGAATATTCGTCGCTGGACCGGGCTTACCTGCGGAAACTTGAACTGTCCGTGTTAGCGCATACTGCCGAACAGTACCGCTCCGCGCTGCGCGTGCTTCAGGACGATCCGAATCAGCGCTCGCAGCCTCTTTACGATTATCTCAAGCGATGCCTGGCAGCAGTGATGTCTGAGATGCAGCGGCGGGATGAACTCGCCGAGCAATCACGGGCGCAAACCGACCAGCTGGCTCCCGATGGCTGACGGCGAACCTCCCGTTATGGGATGTTCAGATATTTGTGCGTCTGCAGGCTGAGGCGCCACTGCGGGTGCTCGAGGCAGTATTCGATTGCCAGGCGCGTGTTCTCCTCGACGTCTGGCCCGTCCATTGGCTGCAGGTAGAAGTGGTCAAACTCGAGATCGCCCATGGCCTCCGGCATGAGAGCCGTCTGCGGAAAGACCAGCTTCAACTCGTTACCGCTTCGCAGTTCGAGCGGCGCGCCGGCCTTCGGACTGACGCACAGCCAGTCGACTCCCGGCGGTGGTAGTTTCGTGCCGTTGGTCTCAACGCCGACCTCAAACCCGACCTCGTGCAGCGCCTCCACGAGTGGCTGATCCAGTTGCAGGAGTGGCTCGCCGCCCGTGCAGACTACATATTGAGTTGATGCCCCGCCTTCCGGCCACAGGCGTGCGGCGGCTTCCGCAAGCGCCTCCGGCGTCTTGAACTTCCCTCCGTTAACGCCATCGGTGCCAACGAAATCGGTGTCGCAGAACGTGCAGATTGCAGACTCCCGGTCCTGCTCTCGCCCCGTCCACAGATTGCACCCGGCAAAACGCAGAAACACGGCCGGCCTGCCCGTGTGGGCACCCTCACCCTGGAGGGTGTAATACATTTCTTTGACGGCGTAACTCATGGCGTGCGATCAGGGTGAGGACCGTATGCTATCAAAGCCTGAGATTGATGTTTCTGCGCTAGTACAGCCTGCTCAACGAAAGGGCCTCGATTGAAACGATCTTCTCACTACATACAATTGGTGCACCGCCTATTATCCACACGATCAGGCGTTTAGCTAGTCGCAGAAGGTTGCCGACGCCCGGACCAAGGTCGCTGAACGCACGGTCTCTACCCGCAGTCAATCACCTTCGTTATGCCCATGGCCGAAGCACCTCGCGCACTTGAAGAAGCAGTCTTTGTTGATGGATGCCGGCTGCCGTTCCAGCGATCCGGCACCTCGTTCGTCGATCAATCGGCGTACGATCTTGCACGAATGGCCATCGCGGGTCTGATCAGTCGCACGCGTATCGACCGCGGCTCGATCGGGCAGGTGGTAATGGGATGTGTGATACAGGACGTTGCTACCTCGAACGTTGCTCGCGAGGCCGCGCTCGCGGCAGGGATTCCGAACCACGTGCCCGCGCATACGGTCACGCAGGCCTGCATTTCGAGCAACAGAGCGATCGCAAGCGCCGTCGACGCCATCCGTCTCGGCCACATTGACTGCGCCGTTGCCGGCGGTACGGAGACGCTTTCGGACATCCCCATTCGATTTCGGAAGAAGCTCCGGAAGCAGATGATTAAGGCGCGCAAAGCGAAATCGCCGGCTGATTACCTGAAGCTTCTGCGCAAGCTGCGCCCGTCGGATATTCTACCCGAGGTTCCCGAGATCGCTGAGTATTCGACGGGCGAAACCATGGGCGAGAGTGCTGACAAACTCGCGGCGGCCTGGGGCATTTCCCGTCAGGAGCAGGACGAATACGCCATGCGCTCGCATCATCTGGCAGCCAGGGCGCACGACGAGGGGCTGTTTGATCAGGAAGTCATACCCGCATTCGTGCCGCCGAGTTTTGACCCGATCTCATCCGACAACGGGATTCGCGCGGACACATCGATGGAAGCGCTGGCCGGTCTCAAACCCGCATTCGTCAAACCCTTCGGAAGCGTGACTGCGGGAAATGCCTCATATCTGACGGACGGCGCATCGGCCACGCTGCTGATGTCGCGACGTCGCGCCGAAGCTGAAGGGCGACCTGCCCGCGCCGTGTTTCGTGATCACCTGTTCGTGGCACAGGATCCAGGCGAAGAGCTGCTTCTTGGTCCAGCCTATGCTATCCCGCGCCTTCTCGAACGCCACGGCCTCTCGATGGCCGACGTCGGCGTCTTCGAACTCCACGAAGCCTTTGCGGGACAGGTGCTTGCCGTCCAGGAGGCGCTTGAGTCACGCGAGTTCGCCCGCCGTACCCTCGGCCGAGACCAACCGCCTGGCCAGATCCCGATCGATCGATTGAATCTCCTGGGCGGCTCGCTCTCACTCGGGCATCCGTTTGGTGCTACCGGCGCACGCCTCGTAACAACGGCCGTGAACCGCATGCACCGCGAAGATGCCCGGTTCGCCGTCGTCGCCGCGTGTGCGGCGGGCGGTCTCGGTCATGCGATGCTCCTCGAACGATCCGATACCTGATCTCGATGACCAATAAATACCTGAGAACGCAGTTCGAAGACGGCGTGGCGATCATCACGCTCGATCGTGAAGGCGAGCGGTTCAACACGCTTTCGCAGGATGCGCTCGGTGCCATCGAAGACGCGCTCCTCGAATCGTCGGCTGATCCTGATGTCGCAGCCATCGTCATCGAGAGTGGAAAACCCTCCAGCTTCATCGTCGGTGCGGATGTTGAGGAACTGCGCTCCTTCAGCAGCCCCGAGCAACCGCTCGCCCTTAGCCGCCTCGCGCACTCGATGATCCGGAAGGTTCGGAATCAACGGAAGCCGACGGTTGCCGCCATCCACGGCCCGGCACTCGGCGGTGGTCTCGAGCTTGCGCTGGCGTGCACCTATCGCGTCGCGGCACACGATGCGAACACGCGCTTGGGACTGCCGGAGGTGCGACTTGGATTGATTCCCGGCGGCGGTGGAACGCAACTCCTCCCTCATCAGGTCGGTCTGCAGCAGGCGCTGCCCATCATGCTCACTGGAAAGAACGTGTATCCGGTGCCGGCAAAACGGATGGGCCTCGTAGATGCGCTCACCCATCGCGCCGGTCTGCGATCTGCCGCCATAAAAGCCGCTCGCGCACTCGCCGAAGGCAGCCTCGCGCCCGATCGGGACAAGCGCTCATTCGCAGAAAAGGCACTCGAGAGCAACGCGGCGACGCGCAGAATCATCTACAGCAAGGCGCGTGAGCAGGTGATGAAAGAGACGCGCGGCAATTTTCCGGCGCCGCTCAAGCTTCTTGACGTCGTCCGGCGCGGCATGGAAGACGGCCTCGAAGCCGGTCTCGTGGCAGAAGCGCAGGCGTTCAGCGAGCTCGTCTTCTCGGATGAATCGAAGGAACTCGTCTACCTGTTCTTTGCGCAGCGGGAGGCGCAGCGAAACCCCTGGAAGGATGCGGCTCTTGACGCTGAGACGATCGGCATTCTGGGTGGTGGACTCATGGGAGGCGGCATCGCGTCACTCAGCGCAGAGAACGGATTCGACGTCGCGCTAAAAGATATATCGCTCGTGGCGGCTTCATCCGCGAAGCAGATCACCTACGAGCAAGCGACGCGAAAGCTGAAGAAGAAGGCAATCTCATCTTTCGATCGCGATGCAATCATTGAGCGCGTACGACCTGTGGATGCTTACGAAGCGCTCTCGGGCGCGGGTGTCGTTATCGAAGCTGTCCCGGAAGACCTCGACATTAAGCGCGTTGTGCTTGCTGATGTCGAGAAGGTCGTATCGAGCACGTGCGTGATCGCGAGCAATACCTCCTCCATCCCCATTAATCGTATTGCGGAAGGGGCACAGCGACCGGAGCGGATTCTCGGCATGCACTACTTCTCGCCTGTGCCCCAGGTGCCGCTGCTCGAGATTATCCGCACAGATATGAATCCGGATGAAGTCGTCGCCACGGCGTTTGATGTGGGGTTGAAGCAGGGCAAAACGGTCATCGTCGTGAACGACGGGCCGGGATTCTACACCACCCGCATCCTGGCCGTCTACATGAACGAGGCGCTGCTGCTTCTCGAGGAAGGCGGAGGCATCGAATCAATCGACGGCACAATGAAGGACTTCGGCTTCCCCATGGGGCCCTACACGTTGTTCGATCTCGTCGGGATCGATGTCGCTGCGAAGATCGATGACGTCCTAGGCAAGTTCTATGCTGATCGTGGCATCAAATCGAGCGATCGCGCGACGCGTCTGGTCAGCGCCGGAATGAAAGGTCAGAAAACCAGCCGAGGCTTTTACCGGTACAAGGGCGACGATAAGCCGCGGAAAGACGGTGTAAACGACAACGTCTACGCCTATTTCGGGGGAACGGAACGAGCGGATCTGGATGTGCGCCAGGTGCAGGACCGGCTGTCGCTCGCTATGGTCAACG
>CAZKDQ010000086.1:9757-12022 GCA_964551345.1 uncultured Rhodothermales bacterium | reverse complement strand
CTTGCATCACCTCGACGCTTCCCGCACGACACGAGCGCTTACTGTCGAGCGTGTGCCGGATGTCGACGTCGAAGCCATCGCGGCGCGCTTCGCTGCCGAGGATGAGGCGGGACGATCCTTCGGAGCACTATCCGGCCGCGGCGAGACGGTAGCGCATGTTCATGGCGCCGGCATCACCATCGACTTTGGCCGGCCTTCGAAACGAGGAAGGACGATCTGGGGAGGCCTGGTTCCGTGGGGTGAACTTTGGCGGACGGGCGCCAACCGCGCGACGCACATACGTACGGATCGCGCTCTTCGATTCGATGATTTCGAGCTTCCTGCAGGCACCTACACGCTCTTCTCTATACCAGAGAGTGATGGTGGCGTACTCATCATCAACAACGAGACGGGCCAGAACGGCAATTCATATGATGCCTCGCACGATCTCGCCCGCATCCCCATGCACGCCCGAACGCTGAACGAGGCGGTCGAGGACTTCATGATCGACGCAGTTGAAACGGATGCAGGCGGCGAACTGCGTCTCGTATGGGATCGAACAGCGCTGGTCGTACCATTTACGGTGCTATAGCTGTCGCGATGAATAGATGAGGGGACGGGGCCCGCAATCAACGCATCCAGTCAAAACTTTGCTCTGTTCGCGGCTTACATCTCTCCATAAAGCCCTTCGTATAGCGCGAGATTACGCGTCAGGATCTTGACGTAATCGCGGGTTTCGCGAAACGGGATGCGCTCGGTGAAAAGCTCCTCGCGCCCGTAGTCGGGGAAGTTGCTCCATCTCTCGACGCGATGCGCTCCGGCGTTGTAGGCTGAGAATACTGATGGAAGCGATCCGTCGAATCGATCCCAGTGCTGAGCAACGTATCGCGTTCCGAGATGCACGTTAATCTCCGGGTGATACAGCATTTCGTCATCCCAGGGCTCGATGCCGACGGCCTCTGCCAGGCGGGCACCGGTGGCGGGCATGATCTGCATCAGTCCGCGTGCGCCGACATGAGATGTGATCCGTACCTCGAACATTGATTCCTGGCGGATCAGGGCAGCGCTGACGAAGGGATTGAGACCACGTTCACGAGCTTCCTCGACGATGAGCGTCCGGTACGGGAGTGGATAGAGGATGCGCAGGAGTCGGCTGTTCGGCGCACTCGATCCTTGGAGTCGCAATCCGATGCGGATGGCGCGCTGGCTGAAGCCACGTTCTGCAAGCGCCTCAGCCAGAGCATACAACACCGCTTGATCTCCCCCCGCCGAGCCCACGATCCGATCGACCTCGGCCGATGCCTCGTCGGGAAAACCCGCCTCGAGGAGGACGTCGATGCCGTGCATCCATTCTCCCACACGTTTTGCGGCGGACGGATCAGCGGCGGGTTCGCCAGACATGGGTATCGGCCAGAAGGCTTCGCCCAGGCGGCGGCTCGCGAGTAAAGCGTAATACGAATCGCGAGCGCGGCGTCGCACTTCGTGGAACAAGGATGCGGCCGCAGAGCTGTCGCCACGTGCTTCGCGCGCACGTCCGGACCAGTAGGTTGCCTGTAGCGCGTTGGTGCCACGCGGATATCGGCGGCGGTAGTTATCCCAGATATCCGCCGCCAGATCGTAATCTTCCTTGAGGAAGGCGATGCCCGCGCGTCGCATCATCCCCACGCCCATCTGGCTCGTGCCTGGGTACTGGCGGATCAGGCGATCGAAAAGCTCTTCGGCCGCGTCGAGATCGTTTGATTCCTGGCGACTGTCTGCAGCGAGAAGCAGTGCCTGCGCGCCGTTGGCGGCACCGCGGAAATCTGACTCAACCTCGAGATACATTCGTACCGCCGTATCAAAATCATTCGATTGAGCCGCGGCGCGCGCTCGCAGCATCCGTGCGGCTGTGACGTTCCCGAGGGGGCGCAGCGCTTGCTCCACGTCATCGTATCGCTCGGAGTAGAAGAGCGCATTAGCGTACTCGATCCGAACGCGTTCCGCCTCTGCCCCCGTCGGCGCGGTAGCAAGCCATGCTTCATAGCCCGAAACCGATTCCTCGTGGAGGCCCTGCGCCCGCAGTACGCGCGCGACAGCGAGATGGTCGTCTGGCGTGAGGTCGCCGCTACGCAGCTCGGCGGCAGCGGCGCGCGCCCATTCGCCGGCGGCGCTGAGGCCTATTGCACTACGGAACGCGGCTCTTCCTTCTCGGACGTCACCCATGGCAACGGCGGCACGACCGGCGCGCACCGCCATCTCGGCACGTGTTGAATTGGTGGAGGCCCAGCTTCGGGCGCGATTGGCGAG
>CAZKDQ010000086.1:7084-9657 GCA_964551345.1 uncultured Rhodothermales bacterium | reverse complement strand
TCGACGGCTGCCTCGGCGTCTCCGACCTCATCCTGCGCTCGTCCAAGCAGATACAGTCCGATGCCGTCGTTCATGGCATCAAGCGACTGCACATCCGAAAGCAACTCTATGACGGCTTCCCATGCACCATATCCGGCCTCGGCGCGCGCGGCGAGAAGCCGGTGATCCGGCGGCACGGCGTCTGCCTGATCCATATACCGACGCATGGCGCGAGCGGCCCGCCATGGTCGATCAGTTGTGATGAAGCCCTGGGCGATGGTCGGCAATTCCTGGACATCCAGATCCACGAACGATGAGCTCTCATCACCTTCTACATCCGCCGCAATCTGATTCTCATCATCATTGCATGACGCAAACGTCATCAGAACGA
Source organism: uncultured Rhodothermales bacterium (assembly GCA_964551345.1). Lineage (GTDB taxonomy): Bacteria > Bacteroidota > Rhodothermia > Rhodothermales > CAZKDQ01 > CAZKDQ01. The sequence continues at coordinate 9,287 of CAZKDQ010000086.1, read as the reverse complement.
TGACCGGCAGAAGAATGCGAACAAAGTACGGACGGAGCATTCCGGGCAACAGCGCGATAGTTAAGAAGGCAGCACGTGTAACCACGGGGCCTTCTCAATCTTCCCGCCGCGTACAGACTTCCCATACTTCCCACACTTTCGTCTGCTCGACTCTACGGAGGTGATGGACAGGACGGATGCGATGGACGCAGCCACAATCCACCATCCACATTGGGCGAGGAAACCTCACCCTGACGCCGTTGCATCAACCCTCGACCTCGCGCAGGCGCCGCTCTAGGAAGCGCCGCTGGGCGCCGTCGGTGACAAGGTTGATTGCCTTTCGGTAGGAATCGGCGGATTCCGAGGCGCGGCCGAGGCGGCGGCACATGTCTGCGCGGGCCGCGTGTGCCAGATGATAATCGGTCAGTGCTCCAGCGCGGAGGACATTGTCGATCAACACGAGGCCCGCCTCCGGCCCATCCCGCATCGCCACCGCAACAGCGCGGTTGAGTTCAACCACCGGCGACGGCTCCACGTTCATCAACACGTCGTACAACCCGACGATTTGTGCCCAATCCGTCTCATCCGGAGTGGATGCACCAGCGTGGACCGCGGCGATTGCCGCCTGGATCGAGAACGGCCCGGCGCGGCGAGTGGCGAGGGCATCATCGAGCAGCCGGAGACCTTCATCAATCAGCGTTCGATCCCATTTCGAGCGAACCTGCTGATCGAGCAAGACAGGCTCGCCGTCAGCGTCTGTTCGCGCGGTGCGTCGCGATTCGTGCAGCAGCATCAGCGCCAGCAGGCCGAGCGCCTCAGGCTCGGGCAAGAGGTCGACGAGCAGCCGTCCCAAGCGGATGGCCTCGCCTGAGAGGTCCGCGCGCGTGAGTTCTTCGCCGGATGACGTGGCGTAGCCTTCATTGAAGACGAGGTAGATGACGTGCAGCACGGCGCCGAGACGCTGTGGTAGTTCGTGCCGCGGCGGCACTTCGTAGGGAACGCGCGCATCCCGGATCTTGCGCTTTGCCCGAACGATCCGCTGGGCCACCGTGGGCGTCGATGTCAGAAAGGCGCGGGCGACTTGTTCGGTCGTGAGGTCGCACACTTCGCGCAGCGTGAGGGCGATCTGCGCGTCGAGCGCGAGTGCCGGGTGGCAGCAGGTGAAGATGAGCCGCAACTGGTCATCCTCCACACCCTCATCCAGCCACTCGTCGGCCTCGACATGGGTAGGGTAACGTACGGCGAGTTCATCGACCTTCTCGCCGAAACGCGTGCGGCGTCGCATCCGGTCAATCGCCTTGAAGCGCCCCGTCGAGATCAGCCAGGCGCGCGGATTGCGCGGTAAACCCTCGGCCGGCCATTTCTCAACAGCCGTGGCGAAGGCCTCCTGAAGGGCATCCTCCGCCAGTTCGAAGTCATCCAGAAGCCGGATCAGCGTCGCGAGTACGCGGCGGGATTCCTCCCGGTAGATGTTTTCGATCTCCCGCAGAACGCGGGGTTTTACATCGGAGACTTGGTGAGTCATGATCCTCGAGCCGCTGACCGTGGATAGGTCGTCGAGGAAATGTAGTAAAGGCGGCGATTAGTTCAGCGGAGCGCGTGTCTCAACGGCCGCAGAGATGTAACGGTCTTGTGTGTGCCAAGGTTGGCTCACGTGATGCTACAGCCCGCGCATCTGTGCTTCACGTTCCCTTAGATCCGGTGTCAGCATCTCGCCGAAATCCTCCGTTTCGAAGAAGGGACGGATCTCGACTTCACCGCCTTCAAAGGGCGCACGCTTGAGCCAATCGACCGCGTGCTGCATCGAATCGACCTCCCAGATCCAGTAGCCCGCAACGAGTTCTTTCGTTTCCGCAAACGGCCCATCGGTCACGCTTCGTTCATCGCCCGAGAACCTCACGCGAACACCTTTCGAACTCGGGTGAAGTCCGTCTCCATCGCGCATAATGCCCGCCGCGACGAGCGCTTCGTTGTAATCTGTCATCCGCTCCAGAAGATCGGTTGACGGCATGACGCCCGCCTCGGATTCGGCGCTTGCTTTGACGAACACCATTACTCTCATTTCGCGTCCTCGTGGATGGTTGGTTTGAAAGGTGATCAGGCTGAGCGGCGATTTGGCCCCGCCGAGATCGGATGTAGCACGGCCTCAGTGCCGACCGGCGTGCGGATCATCCTCGGCTACCGTGGCCTCCGTGGTCGCTCGCACGGCGTTTAGCTGCCGGAT
>CAZKDQ010000086.1:3981-6984 GCA_964551345.1 uncultured Rhodothermales bacterium | reverse complement strand
AAGGGCATCAGCAACGTCCGCGCACTCCTGATCATCCATTTCGTGCATGTCGGCTTCATCGCCGTAAACCAGGCAGAGATACTTCATGATTGTGATCGGATGTTGGTGACGGTGTTTGCGAAGTAGACGATCGGTAACGAGGACAATCGACCGCAGTGATGAGAAAAAGGTTGGTGAGAAAGAGAAATTGGCTATCGGCACCAACCCCTCCGCCCCGCGGGGCACCTCACCGAGGGAGACATTGGCCGTGCTTGGCGCTTAGCTCACAGCTTATAGCTCAAGGCTCCCCGCTCGCACCTGGTTTGCGCCGATAACAAAATTTTCAGAAGGAGGTCCTTCGACATTGCCGGTCAGCACGCACGGCCATATCCCGCTACCTGCGACCGGCAAAGCTCAAGATGACATGATTGGTGGGATGGAGGCATGTCGGCACGCCTCCCTGGGGCCAACCGGACCGGCCGGTAACCCCTGCGTCAATTAGACGCCGGCGATCCGCTTCTTGTATACCGATAGCGCGTCGGTGAGCCGCTCGCCTGCGGTATCATCACCCGGATTGTTGTGCGACGGGTGGATGTAAAGCTTGACGCCACGATCCGCCAGAATCTCCGCGACGGTCGTGATCGTCATCCAAACCACCGTCACGAAGCCCATCGTCGAAATCGGCCCGATCTTGTCCTGATGGTTCTTCAGATCAACCGACGCATCCACCGCAGGCACGCATGTGTCGATCACCACATCGGCGAGTTCGAAGAGGTTCTTGCCGGAGGAGTGTCGCGTTTTCTTGTCGCCGAAAGCAGTCTGTGAGCCGGCGACGATGAGCTTCATCCCGAGCTCTTTCGCCCGTAGCGCCACGTCGATGTTGACGTTATTGATGCCGGAGTGCGAGAAAAGCCACATCGTGTCGCGCTCATCGAACGTGTAGCTCTTCATGATCTGCTGCCCGTAGCCTTCCACTCGCTCGAGGAAGACGAACTGATGCACCCCCATCTCACCGACGATGTGGGTGAAGAACGAAAGCGGGAGCTCGATCATCGGGTGAAAGCCGACGAAGCCGCCGATGCGCGGGTACATCTCCTCGATCGGCAGCGTCGCGTGTCCACACCCGAACGTGTGCACCCACCGTTCCGCCTCGATTGTATCCGCCATGATTTCGGCCGCCTTCCGGATGGCGTCCATCTGGGAGTTCTCGATTTCGTCCATCGTCTGGCGCGCGTTGGCCAGCCACTGTTTTGCAAGCATAATCTTGACCTGGTTTTAGGTGTTGATCAGCCGACCCGTGAAGCGGTCGGAAGAAAAGGTTTCCGGTTGTGATGGCGGAGCATGCGGCCGATCAGCGTTGACCAGCTGAAAGTCGGCGCTCCTTCTTTCAAAAGCGTTGGAAGCGAACCGACCGGCTCCGCAGAGAGAGAGAGGTCGCAGAGCCTTGCCGGCTTAGCTGGAGGAAAACGTGCTTGAAGCTGATCGTCTGCGCGCACTGCTTTGCCTCTCCACAGTTCGATCGAGAACGGCAACGGCAGAACTAATGACGCTGCCGCCGAACACGATTTTCTCGGCGTTGAAGATACTCACGAGATGTGCGACTGCAATTATGATGAGGCTATCTCCCTCCTTCTTGATACGCATGCATCCGGCACGATCAGTCTGTTCACCGCTAACGAAATCAGCAGGTCGATCGCTGCCGGATGCGTAACCAGAAGCTGTGTTGACGACGCCACGAATGCGCCAGGATGAAGTTACCTTGCCGAGAAGCGGACAATCCGGGCAAAGACACGCTTATCGCTCACGAATCCTCGCCTCTACGATTCCACCCATCAGATCAATGGCTTCCGCAGGAAGCTGCCAGCGGTTGTCAAAACGTCCCTGCACGATGACGCGATCTTCGTACTTGTCGTAGAGGATGAAGTCGTGATCGTCTGACAGCAGGAACGGTGGCAGATCTCCGCCGAACTTCAAGCCACCCTCGTCATCCTCGGCAGCAAACTCCCACCACGGCACGCCGGACGAAACCAGGACGTAGTGATCTTCCGACGGATATATATAGGTCAGGCCGTAGCGTTGCGGATCGCCTTCGAGGTGCATTGGGAGCGACTCGGCGAGGTCGTTTATGACGGCGTTGGTCTCACGCGTGCCAAGCAGCACCAGGTTTCCGTGCTCGAAGTCGCTCGACCGCACCTCGCTGTCGGGGATGATGCGGGGGAAGACCATTACACGGTTCAGGAACGAGCCGCGGTAATCAGACCAAGTGCCGGCCTTGATAGCCTGATCTCGACGCAGCGCAACCGCATCCGACGAATCCGCAGCCTGCGTGCCGTAAACGACGACATGCCTCCCGGCCACTGCACGGCTCAATGGTCCCTCCCGACCTTTCGTCTTCCGGAGCCCATTTTCAATCGGATACAAGCCGTGGTGCCAGCTGCCGTCCATCCGGTGGAAAGACACGGTTTGTCCTTCCACATTAAACGGGTCGCCGTCTATCGTGATAGCGATCGATGAAGCATCCGAAATTTGCGGATGGCCGGCAAGCGTCACGGTAAAGCCGTCGAGTTCGGACGTATTTACCTCGATAGAATCAGGCGCCACAATATGCGCGTCGATGCGAGCGTGCGTGCCGGGTGTGATCCGGTCGAGACGCACCCAGTATGCGCGGTCGGTTTCGTACTGATCGCTCGTGAAACGAACGCGGTTTGGATGACGGTCGCGCTCAAAGCGATCGAACCAGTCGAAGATGCGACCATCGGCATAGGCCGGCACCCAGCTTCCGTGGCCCACGCCCTGGTACTCCTCATAATCGACGTGCGTGCCGAGCTCTTGCAGCCGATCGACCCATTGCCGCGACACCTCGACCGGGACAACGGGATCTGCATCACCATGAAAGAAATGCATCGGCACGTTCAAGGCGTTAACGGCAAGAAGCTCGGTCCGAGACGGAGGCGCCGGACATACGGCTGCGATGGCCGCCCACACATCGGGACGCGAGAGCCCTATCCATAGCGCGCCGCCACC
>CAZKDQ010000086.1:1931-3881 GCA_964551345.1 uncultured Rhodothermales bacterium | reverse complement strand
AGATAAATCGCGTATGGCTGATCGGAATCGTCGACGTCCGAATGGAAGGTGAGCACCTGAGGCCCCGAAGGGAGCGTCTGGGCGGAGCCGGTGATCGTCAGCAGGTGCATACTGAACCAGAAGAGGGCGATGATGCGGATGACGGTCTGCAAAGTTGGAAGTTCGACCTAAGAAGTGGGGATCTAATGTCTGAGGTCTGCGCAGACTGACTGACAAGAAAACTTGACGCAATCTTTGCTCGAACGCTCCGTAGCATTCGCGCATGCGCAGGAACGTTAAGCTACCGCAACGCATCCTTTCCGGCCATACGATCATGCCTCCTCTTGTCGCCTCACACACCCTCGCCATCGTGAACCTGCCACGCATCGCTCGTCCTCTTGCCCTGCTCACCATTCTCCTGACGCTCGCGCTGCCGCTGCGCGCGCAGTCGGCTGCTGAAATGCTCGCGCAACAGGTGGAAATCCTCCGTACCGACTACGGCGTGCCGCACATCAACGCCGAGAACGTCCGCGCTGCCGGATTCGGGCTCGGCTATGCGCAGATGGAAGATTATGGCGAAACGGTTCTGCGCCTGCTGCTGACGACGCGGGGCGAGATGGCAAGGCATCTTGGTCCCGACTATATCGAGAGTGACGTACAGAATCGGCCGCGTCACGCACACGCCGTCAAGACATATCCGCAGGTCAATGAGGACGTTCGGGCCATCATGGAAGGCTTCGCTGCGGGCGTCAACCACTTCATCCACACGAATGCCGATGAAGTGCCGGAGTGGGCGGTGGCCGACTTCACAGGTCACGACGTAGCAGCTCGCGATATCGGCTGGGCAACATCGATGAGTGTTCGACGATTCCTTCGCCTGCTCGAAAGCGGCGACGGCGATCGCGTAGCGCCGGCGGATTACTCGGCATCGCGTCCGCAGGAGCATGTTGCTCCGGAGGAAGTCGGCACGGGTCTCGGTCCGGATCCGGGCTCGAACACGTGGGCGCTTGCACCGTCGCGAACCACGTCCGGCAATGCCATCCTGATGCGCAACCCTCATTTGTCCTGGGATGCTGGGTATTACGAGGCGCAGTTCACCGTGCCGGGCGTCGTCAATTTCTACGGCGACTTCCGCACCGGAGGCCCGTTCACGACGGTGGGCGGCTTCAACGAACACCTCGGCTTCTCAACGACGAACAACTCGCCGCCGTCACACGAGATCTACGCGCTCGAGGTCGATCCCCAGCGGCCCGATCACTACATCTTTGATGGTCAATCCATGCCCGTTGAGCGCGAAATGCTGACGATCGAGTTCAAGAACGGGGATGCACTCGCAACGACCGTTCGAGAGTATCTGACGACATCGGTCGGACCGGTGATCTACCGCGGCAATGGCTGGGTCTACGTGATCCGTGCGGGAAATCACGGCAAGTTTCGCGTCGGTGAGCAGTTCTACGGAATGATGACCGCCACCAATCTCGACGAGTGGCAGGAGGCGATGCGAGTGCGTGCGCATCCGTATTCGAACTTTACGTATGCGGATCGCGACGGCAACATCCATTACATCTGGTCCGGCACGATCCCGCTCCTCCCCCACGCCGCCGGCGGCGATACGCTCGCCATCGCGGCGCGAACCTCCGACGACATCTGGACCGACCTCGTGCCCTACGATTCCCTCCCGACGCTGACGAACCCCGAGGGCGGCTACATCCACAACGAGAACGATCCGTTCCACTTCACGAACCTCTACGAGCCAATTTCGGATGAGGGGATGCCTGATTACTTCCCTGAGGCATCGCTCCGGCTTCGCAGCCTGCATGCGCTGGAGATCCTCCACAACGATCGCCAATTCTCACTTGAGGATGTTGTGGATGAAAAGCATTCGATGCGCATGCTGCTGGCCGATCGGGTAAAATCAGATCTGGTGGATGCCGTCCGAGCCTCGAATCCGGAGGCAGATGTCGCGGCGGC
>CAZKDQ010000086.1:0-1831 GCA_964551345.1 uncultured Rhodothermales bacterium | reverse complement strand
CCCCACGTCACTCTGCACTGTCAGCGCGCCTCCGAGCAGGTCCATCAGTTTTGCGCTCACGGTCAGGCCGAGGCCGCTTCCTTCGTGGCTTCGGGCGAGGCCTTGAGAGCCCTGTCGGAATTCCTTGAAGAGGTCGGGGAGGAACGCGGGCTCGATCCCGACACCGGTGTCCCGCACTTCGACCACGGCCCAATCATCCTCATCGCGGTACGCGCTCACGAATACGCCGCCGGTGTGCGTGAACTTGATTCCGTTGGAAATCAAATGGGCCAGAACGCGTTCGATGGCATAACGGTCGGTTGAGACGTGGATCGGTTCTTCGGCATGTTCGATTTCAAGCCGCAGCCCTTTTCGCTCAGCTTCCGAGCGCGCCTCGTGGATTCGTTCACGCACGATCTGCACGAGGTAATGCTCCTCGAGGCGTGGCCTCATCATGCCGCTTTCCAACTGCGACAGATCGAGCACCGACGTAAGCGTGTCGAGCAGGCGAACACCGCTGGTGCGGATGAGGCTGACGAGGTCGGCGTGTTCGCCCGGCAGCTCGCTGATGAGGACGTCGGCGAATCCGATGATCGACGTTAGCGGCGTACGGATCTCGTGGCTCATGTTGGCGAGAAACGACGTCTTCAGACGTGTCATCTCCTCGGCACGATCGCGGGCGGCGATCAATTCAACCTCATACGCCTTTCGGGCCGTGATGTCCGTGATCACGAAGAGCCGTGCATCCCTCTCGCGATAAGTGATCGAGGTTCGCCGGACGTCCACCCATCTCGTCCTCCCGCGGGCATCGACAACAGAATGTTCACGCCGTCGCGCGTCCCCATTGACGATGCTGTCCGGAAGCGAGGCGTCCTCACCCAGATCATGCAGGAGTTCACGGCACTTACCGTTGCAATAGACGAGCTCCTGATCCTGAACGATTGCTACGCCGACCGGTGCGGATTCGGCGAGGGTGTGATAGCGGCGCTCCGACTCGAGTGAATAGCGGCGTGCCCGAAGCAGAACCTCGACACGCGCACAAAGCTCTCGTGGAATTACCGGAAGAAAAGCGACGTCGTCGATCGCGCGCCAGAGGTCGCCGGTCTCGATGCGGATGTCGGTGCGCGACGTCAGCAGAAGGAGCGGGAGGTACGACGGCTCCTCGCGCCGGCGGCGGTCGGCCAGGAGATCGCGCAGGCGGCTCAGGACGATCCCGTCGACGATCGCGAGATCGAAGGGCGCAGCGAGATGAGCCTGCAGCTCGGGAGAATCCGGCCGCACCACGACCGTATCGTAATGAGGCGAAAGCACGCGGCTCAACAGCCGGCGATTCTCGCGGTGCTCGATCAGAAGGAGGATACGCATGGGATCGAGAAAGTATGGACGGGAGAACTATGCGCCGGCCTCAACGCTCGGAGCCGTCAACGAATCGAGCAGGCCCTTCAACATCGTGGGCTGCAGGGGCTTTGTCAGGACGGCGGACGCCCCGCGGGCGAGCGCTTCCCGCTGAAAGACAGGATCCGGTCGCGGACCGATCAGCAGAAATGGAATGCCACGAGCGCGAACGGATTCACACGCGGCCCAGACATCCCGGCGACTTCCGACTGCATCGATGAGCGCAACGTCGATCGCATTTTCGCCTGCCAGAATCGCGTACATCTCCGGAGCATCATGAGCGATGAGCGTTCGATAGCCTGCTCTAGCCAGTATTTCCGTCAGGACGCGCGCATTTCCTTGACCGGGCACGAGCGCGAGAATCACGGGAGCTGTCATTCCGGATCACTCATCCAGCCGATGTTCTGACGTGGCGTGCCGCTCAAGATGGTGTCTACATCCGCCGGTTTGCTGCTCA
>CAZKDQ010000085.1:0-12104 GCA_964551345.1 uncultured Rhodothermales bacterium | reverse complement strand
AATATTTTCGGCCTCGGCCACAAGACGTTCGGCTTCATCGCGTGCGGCGACGGCCCGCTCGAGGCGGCGGCGCGCGAGGTCCGTCTCATGTTTCCGTAGACGGAGCACTGAGTCGAGCGAAAAACGGAAACTTCTGCCTGCCATCAGGTTCTCGAGGAGGATTCAGGGTTGAACGGGGATGAATGCAAGGAGCGCACCTAATTCGCCGACGAAAGTCGCTTGATGAGGTTGATCAGCTCATTGCCCGCGTCGCCGGCCGGGCCTTGGCCCGGATCCTGCCTCAGAAATCCGTTCAGTGGTTCGTGCGCACGGATGGCGGCGTCGGTATGCGGATCGCTTCCTTCCTTATATGCACCGATTCGGATGAGCGCTTCGGCCTCGGCGTAGGCGGCGAGAAGGCTGCGCGCCTGGCCGGCGGCGAGTCGAAGATTATCGTCCGTGACGCGAGGCATCACACGGCTCACACTATGGAGGACGTCGATCGCGGGGAAGTGATTGGCGTGTGCGAGCTTCCGCGAGAGGACAATATGTCCGTCAACGATGCCGCGCACGGCGTCGCCGATGGGTTCGTTCATGTCGTCGCCGTCGACGAGCACCGTGAAGATGCCTGTGATGGAGCCACGGCGGCCTGCACCAACGCGTTCGAGCAGGCGAGGGAGCAGGGCGAAAACGCTCGGCGTGTAACCGCGTGTTGTTGGAGGCTCACCGACGGCGAGACCAATCTCGCGCTGCGCCATCGCGACGCGTGTTACCGAGTCCATCATCAGCATGACGTCGAGGCCGCGGTCGCGGAAGTACTCGGCGATCGCGACTGCCGCACCGGCACCCTTCACGCGGCTCATGGCGGCCTGGTCGCCCGTAACGGCAACGACAACGGACCTCTGCAGACCCTCTTCCCCAAGGTTGTCCGCAATGAACTCCTGGACCTCACGACCTCGCTCACCGATGAGAGCGATGACGTTGACGTCGGCACGCGCCTGACGTGCGATCGTGCCCAGGAGCGTACTTTTACCGACGCCCGATCCGGCAAAGATGCCGATGCGCTGCCCTTTGCCGAGCGTGAGGAAGCCGTCGATGGTGCGGACGCCCGTTAGCAGCGGCTCCGCAATCATCTGGCGTCCGAGAGGCGAAGGCGGCTCTGCGTGAACGGGGCGCGCATCGGGAAGGTGGAGCGGCCCGAGATCGTCGAGCGGGCGACCGTTGGCGTCGATGACGCGGCCAAGCAAGGCATCGCCGACGCGGACCGTCAGCGGGAGGTCGGAGCGTCGAACGAGGCATCCGGCGCGCAGGCCGGCGGTCTCTTCGAGCGGCATCAGGACAGACGTTCGGCCGCGTACGCCGACGACTTCGGCCTTGACCTTGCGGCTCGTCGGGCGGTCATCCTCATATATATAGCACAGCTCGCCAACGGCGGCATGCACCTCGCTCGCCTCAATCAACAAACCCACGACCGACTGCACACGCCCAAACGACGTCGGGTTCAGCGGCCCCGGCGCCAGTCTTGTTCTCGCCTGATCCAGAAAGCTCATGACGGGCCCGCCTCCGTCTCGGCAATGCCGAGACGTGTGCGGATGGCGTCGACCATCTCGCTTCGGACGCGCCGAATGACGGCCTGCGAGGAGCGAGCCGACCAGTCGCCCTCGGCGAGTGTATCGTCGGGATGCCATCGGAGCCCCGGAAGGGCCGCAGAGAGTTGCGCATCAAAACCTGACTCCTGTATCCGCAGCAGGTCTACCGGATGCAGGCTGACGTCGATGTTGCCGTCACCTGCAAGTTCTTCGACGGCGGCGGCCAGCGAGCGCTCCACTTCAACGCGCGCGCGATCCGTAAGCGGGCTGCCAAGTGCGGCCTCGGCCGCATCCACAGCAAGTTCGACGGCCCGCACTTCCACTGAATGCATGAACTGATCGAGCGACTCCTTCATCCGAACCGCGTCAGCGGCGAGGTCTCGATGAACCTGCTCCGTCGCCTGCCGCATTTCCTCTTTCGCGCGCCCGTATCCTGCTTCGAAAGCTTCCTCACGCACCCGCAGCACGGCATCCTCAAGCTTCTTCTCCCACTCCGCCTCGATCTCGGCGCGAAGTCGATCCGGATCAAACGCAGGCGCGGCGTCTGTCTCCGGCTCCGGTGAGGGGGGAAGCGGATAGTCCGCCTCGAAGGCGGTAATGTCGATGTTGACCGGCTCCGACGAAACGCGCGCCTCATCCGCACGCAGTACGCGGGGAAACGGCGCGGCGCCATCAGACATGGTTTCATCGATCGCCGCACCGCGGATGATACGTGGCGGCGACACCGGCCCATCCCCCGAATCGGGATGATCGGGCAGAGGCAGCCGGATGATATTTCCGCGCGAGACGCTCATCAGAGAAGCGCGTCTTCAGTCGAACGCGAAAGCACGATCTCGTCCTGATCTTCCATCGACTGCGCGATCTCGATGATGCGTCGCTGTGCCTCTTCGACATCCCGCACCCGCACCGGGCCCATCAGATCGAGCTCTTCCGTGATCATCGCCGCGGCGCGATCGGAAACGTTGCCGAGCAACTTCGTCTTCAGATCCTCGCTCGTTGCCTTGAGCGCGAGGGCGAGTTCCTTCTGATCGACCTCCATCAACAACCGCTGCAGATCGCGGTCGGAGACATGGATGAGATCGTCGAAGACGAACATGTGGCTCTTGATGTTGGCTGCGAGCTCGGCGTCGCGGCCTCGAATCGATTCCATGATCGACTTCTCGGCCGTGCGGCTGGTGTTGTTGAGGATCTCGGCCACAGCCTCGATGCCGCCGGATGCGCTGAGCTCGGTTCCGATGACCGAGCCGAGTTGCTGCCGGATGACGTCTTCGATATCCCGCAGTAGTTCGGGCGAGGTCTTGCCCATCGTGGCGAGGCGAAACATGATTTCCTGCTGGAGGTCGCCAGGAAGGCCCGCGATGATTTCGGCGGCACGTCTCGGGTTGATGTGCGCTACGATCAGGGCAGCCGTTTGCGGATGCTCGTTCTGCAGGAAGTTGGTGAGCTGCGCCGTCTCAACCGTCTGAAGGAGGTGGAAGGCAGAGACTTCCATCGCGGCCTCGACACGCATCATGATCTCATCGGCTCGGCGCGGCCCGAGCGCCTGCTCGAGCGTTTGCCGCGCGAACGAAACGCCGCCCTGCGCGATGTAGTCTCGCGCCATGGCCATGTCCTTAAACTCAACAAGCGTCTGTTCAACGACGTCGCTCGAGACATTGCGGAGCTTCGCGATCTCGACCGTGATGCGCTCAACCTCGTCGTCCCGCATCGTTTTGAGAACGAGGCCGGCGGCTTCGGTGCCGAGCGCGATCAGCGTGATGGCGGCCTTTCGAACGCCCGTCAGAGCGCCGTCTGATGTCATAGCGTTGCTGCCCAACTCTTTTCCGGCTGTTGATGATGGAGCCATGGTGGCCGCCATAAATTGTCTCTCAACTTCTTTATGAGGTGGGGGAGGCGTCGTCGGCCATCCAGGATCTGAAGAGCTCGGCCGTATCCTCAGGCTGCGCGACGACCTGGTTCTTGATCTCCTCGAACATACCGTGCTTCGCCTTCAGCCGGGCCTTGGCCTCGGTTGAAAGCTTGGAGGTGTAGACATCGTCGACGAGGACGTACTCGTCGTCGTCTTCATCCAATTCGTTCGAGCGATCGCCATTGCGCCCTTCGACTGATTTGGCGCGCAGCGGGTCGGCCAGGAAGATCGGCTGGCCGGCCTCGACCGCTTTCGATACGCGGCGCGTGGCCGAGAGGATCAGCCACACGGCAACGCCGATGGCGAGCAGCATCACGCCGTAGCGAAGGATGATCTGCATCTGCTCCTGGCGCCGCTGATCGCGGATGTCGCCTGCGATGCGCTCGTCGACCGAGGTGTCGAATTTGGTTTGATGCGTCGTGATCTGGTCGCCACGCGTGGTGTTGAAGCCGACGGCGTTGCGCACAAGCGACTCGATCTCCGTGATCTCTTGCTGATCATATGCGACGAAGGTCGGCTCCGCTTCTGCGTCTTCCGTGCGCTTGTAGTTGAGGATGACCGAGACCGTCAGGTACGAGACATCACCAACTGATTTCTCTGAACGCTCGCGCGTACGGCTGATTTCGTAGTTGCGAACGGATGACGTGGCGGAAGCTTCGAATCCGCCCTGCTCATCGAGCCGCTCCTCACTGACGACCGTTGCGCTCTCGGGATCGATCAACTCACGCTCAGCGATCGAGCGGGAGAAGTCGAGCGCCGCGGCAACCCGAACGAGCGCATTGCCGGGACCCAGAATCTGATCGAGCATCGACTGTCCCTTCTCCGTCAGATGCTGCTCGATGGCGCGCTGGTGGCGCAACTGGTTGGAGGTCTCAAGCCGGTCGCCATCGTACTGCGCCGGATTGGAAAGCATGTTGCCTCGCGTGTCAAGAACGGTCACCTGGCCGTTGTCCAACCCCTCAACTGCACCGGAAACAAGTGCGCCGATGCCCTCGATCTGATCCTGCGAGAGGCGGCTGTTGCCCATCAACTTCAACACGACTGATGCGGACGGCTGCGCCTGCGTTTCGCGAAACGGACTTCTTTCGGGAATGACGAGGTGGACGCGCGCGATGTCGACCTGGCGTATCGCGGAGATGGTTCGTGCAAGCTCACCCTCAAGCGCGCGCTTCAGGTTGAGCTTCTGCATAAAGTCCGTCATGCCAAGCGTGCCGGCATCGAAGAGCTCGTAGCCGACGGGACCTTCAGAGACAACGCCTTCGCCTGCGAACCGCAGCCTCAGCTCATAAACCTCCTGCCGCGGCACGTAGACGGCGGTGCCGCTGTCGCGCAGCTGGTACTTCACTCGCTCGTTCTGCAGGGATTCGACGATCTTGCCCGCATCCGCCGAAGACAGGTTGCCAAAGAGCAGCGCATAATCGGGGCGATTCACCCACACCGCCACGAACGTCATCAGTGCAACGGCACCCGCGATAACGCCAAAAAGCGCCGCCTTCTGGCCCATAGTCAGGCCCTGTAGGAAGGAGCGAAGGTTGTCGAAGAAACCGGCCATAAGGGGAAGTGCGAGGTGGGAAGTTCGAAGTGCGAAGGGTGGAGTGGTTGCAGTTAGCAGATTGCCGTTTGCAGTTACCTCAAGGCTCGTGGCTCACGTCTGATGTCTCAAATCTGCCTACTACAAAATGCCATCACACCTGCATCCGCATCAGTTCCTGATAAGTCTCTAGTGTCTTGTTGCGGACTTCCGTCATCAGCTGGAACGCCAGTTTTGCCTGGTTCATCGAGATCATGACCTCGTGCAAATTCTCCTGCTCTCCGGCGACGAAGGCCTCGATCTGTCCGTCGGCGCCTTTGTGTGCGGCATCCACTTGATTCACGGCGTCCTTGAGGGTGTCGCCGAAGCTCGATTCCTGCGCGTCGCGCGGCTGAGGCAGCTTCGCCCCATCCTCAAACCCGGATGCCCGCAGACGTTGTAGCTGTGCAATCGTCATGTCAGCCTCTCAGGTCGAGCCGGCTGCCGATGCCGCCGGGGTTGAGGTTCGTCGGCTTGTTGCCCGGGCCGTAGATCCGCAGCGACATCTCCTCGTTGGCGGGGAAGTACCGGTCGATCATGCCCGATTCCTCGGCCGTCAGATCCGTAGCGGCGGCTCGCGACTGCTGGAGCTCGCGAACCGTCTGCGGCGGCGCCGCCTCGCGCTGCCGCGAAGTCTGCTCCGCCCGCGCCGCAGGCTGGATCTGCGAGGCGAGAGCGTTTCGATATGCTGATATTCCGTGATTCATGGTGCCCGTCAGATTTCTAGCGTGCGCTTAATCATCTCCTTCGCCGCCTGTACGGCCGAGAGATTCGCCTCATAAATGCGGTTGGCCGAGATCATTCGCGTCATCTCCTCGACGACGTTGACGTCGGGGTAGTAGACGTAGCCTTCGGCGTCGGCGTGAGGGTGGGAGGGATCGAACTCCGCGCGGAGAAGCTCCTCTTCCACGACTTCGGTAGTCGGGCCGAGCTCGGCCTGCGGGAGGCGCCGGCGCAGTGAGTTCTCACCAATGTGTTGGTTGCTCGTCGTCTGCATCCGGCTCTTCATGCGGTTCATTACGCTGCTGAAGCGCGCGAACTCCTCATTCTGAGATTCCTGCACAGTCCGCTTGATGGCATAAGGCGTGCCTTCATCGGTGCGCGTGGTTGATGCGTTGGCGATGTTCTCCGACGCCGTGCCGAGCGCGATACGCTGCGACTCGAGGCCGCGCGCGGCGGTCCGGAACACGGTGAAGTACTTATTGATGAGCATGGCTTGGTAAACCTGGGTCAGAAGTTGCGACCGGTGATGCCGGTGCTCATCAGTTCGAAGTGTTCGCGGAGCGCGCGCGTGGCCAGTTGCGTTCTCATCTGCGTGTCGGCCAGCTCCATCATCTCATCCTCGAGGATGGGCGCTTCGCCATCGACCTGCATCCGCGGCTGCACATCCTCGATCGTCCGCGGGCCGCTGAGGCTGCGGCGAACATCCTGAAGCGTCTCTTCGAAGGTGACGCCGACGCGCTGGTAGCCGGGAGTGTCGAGATTAGCGAGGTTGCTCGCGACCGCCTGCGAACGCCAGGTGTAAGCCTGCATCGCCTGCGAGAGAAGTTTGAGCTTGGTCGGTTCCATGGTCCTGATCGATGTGATTGCGAGGTGGCGCTGTCCAAGCTCCATGCCACGCACGCTGAGAACGGCTATTCGAAGGCGACAGGCTGTTTTATGGGATGGATGGCCACGTGCAGGTGCGACGGACCTGCTCAAAACGCTGGAAAAGAGCGCTGTCGGGGGAAAGAATTGCCGATGGCATTTACAGCGACCGCCGCCATTCAGCGCGGGATGCCGAAGCCGATCGGGGCACAGCGTTTGTTTCTCCGAGCAGCATTCATTGTTCGGACAGTAGACAGCAGTGGCACGTAGTGGCTTCCAGATTTTCTCTCGTTGACGACGCAGCATCAGGCGAGCAGACGGAGCAGGTGCGGATGATGGCGGACATGGCGCTCATCGTGGCGCATAGGATCCGCGGGCTCGTGACGACCATCGAAGGATTTACCGACCTTCTCGCCGATACGCTCGCCTCGCGTGAGCAGCGCGAGTTGGCATTGCGGATTTTCGAAAGCGCCGCACGCATCGAATCTGTGCTGGCGGATCTGCAGATGTTTGCGCGCCCGGTTCAGGCGGCTGCCGTAGGCACAACCGTCGAGGCGCTGCTCGTGGATCTGCACGCAGCGGTCGATGAGGATCTGGCCGGCCGGCTCGAGGTGCAGTCCGGTGGTGGCGATGTGCGTCTGCTTGCCGACCGGATGCTCATTCGGCAGGCGCTGCTGGTCCTCGTTCAGAACGCAGCCGATGCGTCGAGCGGCGACGAAGCGATCACTGTCGAATGGTCAGCGGCCGAAGGGATGGTGCACGTCCACGTCCGCAATCCCACCGCGCTGCATCCGGATGTGCGGGAACGCGCCTTCGAGCCGTTCTTCACAACGAAGGCGCACAACCTGGGTGTCGGACTTCCAATTGCCTCGAGGATTGCCCAGAGCCACGCCGGGTCCGTCGAGCTCGCCTACTCCGATCCCGAGGGGGGAACTTGCTTTACGCTCACCCTGCCTGCGGATGGGGCTGGAGAAGTTGGCCGATAATCGTTATTTATGCGATCGCTTATTCATGGCTTCTGCGAGCACAAGCCGCGGTCGTCGTCGTAACCTATGACCTAACTATAAGTGTGCGTGGAACTTAGCCTCTCAACATGCGCTGAGATCTCGCTCACAGAATTTTTCCGGCATAAATAAGTATGGAGCAGCCAAGGATCCTCTTCGTCGACGACGAGCACCTTCTACACAGTCTTTTTGATCGGCTTCTTACGCGGAAGGGGATGAAGGTAACGAGCTGCCACAGTGCAGTTCAGGCGATGGAAGTTCTGGCGAAGGAATCTTTCGACCTGGTTGTCACGGACTTCATGATGCCGGACGTCGACGGTCTTCAGCTCCTCGCGCACATCCGCCAGGAGCATCCCGAAACGCGCGTCATAATGATTACGGCGCACGCAAACGTCCAGCACGCGGTGCGGACGATGCAGAACGGCGCCATCGACTACATCCCCAAACCCTTTTCGACAACCGAACTCGTTGAGCGCGTACAGGCTAGCCTGACAAAGGACGTTCCGCCCGTCGACGCGGGCACTGCTCCAGCCGAACCCGCTAAGAAGAAGCGGAAGACGTCGAAGTCTGCGAAGCTGGACTTCGTTGGCGAGCACGAATCGATCGATCGGCTCAAAAGCCTGTTGCCGCGCGTGAGCCAGAACAAGGCGCCGGTTTTCATTCAGGGCGAAAGCGGCACCGGCAAGGAGATTCTTGCGAGGCTGATCCACAATGAAAGCGACCGGGCCTCGGGTCCGTACGTGACGCTGAACTGCGCGAACCTTCCGCGTGAACTGGTCGAGAGCCACCTCTTTGGGCACCGCAAGGGAGCCTTCACCGGGGCGATCGAGGACATGACCGGCGCGTTCGAACGAGCCGACGGCGGCACGCTGCTCCTCGACGAGATCACGGAGATCGATCTGCCCGTCCAGGCGAAACTGCTGCGCGTGCTCCAGGAACAGGAGATTCAGAAGGTCGGCGATTCAAGTTCGAAGAAGGTAGACGTCCGCGTAATTGCCACCAGCAACCGCATCCTTAAGGGCGCCATTGAGGAAGGCATCTTCCGCGAGGACCTCTATCACCGCATCTCTGTGTTCCCGCTGAGCGTTCCCCCGCTACGCGAGCGCAACAGCGACATCCCGATGCTTGCGCGTCACTTCGTCGAGAAGTACTGTAAGCTCTACGGGTTGCCGGATAAGACGCTGCATCCGGATTTGATCGCGCGATTCCGTTCGTATCCGTGGCCGGGCAACGTTCGTCAGCTCGAGAACCTGGTTCAGCGCGGCGTTCTGCTCTCCGCCGAGCGAGAGACGGTTGAGCCGTCGGACGTTTTGAATGATTTCTTTTCGGATGCCGAGCTCGAACCCGCCGGCCCGGTCGAGCATGCGGCGGAGAGCAACGGCACCGGCGCGAAGCGCATCGAGACGATCGAAGATATGGAGCGCCACATGATCATGCAGGCGCTCGAGGAATCCGATCACAACCAGCAGCGGGCGGCTGAGCGGCTTGGCATCAGCGCACGCACGATCCGAAACAAGCTGAAGAAGTACCGTGAGGACGGGCTGATCAGCTAAAAAAGAAGGCTCATTGCGCGATGCAACGAGCCTTCAATACTTCGGAATCTGTCCGAGGTTACTCGGTTGACCCACCGGGTAAGATGGCATCCCCGACGCGTTCAGCGATCTGCTTGAGCACATCCGGCTGGCTGTAATACCCACTCTGGACGCGGGCCAGGATGTCTGCGGCGCGCTTCTCGCTCAGTGGAGGCATGCCCAGGAGCGCCTTCCGCGCAAAGTTGATCTCGGTGTTTGCAGCCGCGTCGCTGACGGCGGCACGCGCGGCGTCGGAGATCTCGACCCGATCCTGGACGGGCTGCGAGGTCCCGTTCGACTGCCGTACATCGGCGCCTGCACCGGCCTTTCCCGATTCCTGCACCGTATTCTGCCGGTAGTTCTCGGCGCGATCGGTGTTGAGGTTGACGTTGCGGATGTTCATTTCAGCGTTGGTTTCAGCGAGGCGTTGCTCGTTCTGCATGTTTTATCGGCCGGCGGCACATCTTTCTTAAATCGGAATGATGTGCAGCATGTGACGAACGCGTCACGCCGACAGGCCGTCATGAAGCACGGAGCCTCCGTGACGTTCGTTTCGATAGACGCGCGAAGCGTTGTTCATCTTTGACGACGACGTAAGGGCGTCTTCAAGCGATTGCCGACAGCGTTCGACTTCGGCCATGATCACGCGTTCCTGACGTTCGTAGGCAATCGCCACGGCGTGCCATTGCGGATCGAGCGTGGCCGGCGGGCCGCTCTCCTTCAACAGCTCGATCAGGTCGTAGCGGGCGTCCACTAAGGCTTCGAACCGGTCGATATCCAGATCACGCAAGGCGGCTTCCATCTGGTCGCCGTAGTCGAGCAGCGTCTGGAGTAGAGGATGGGTGTTCATAGTGGAATCAGGCGCCGTTGAAGTAGCTGAGGAAGAAGTTTTGCTGTCCCTGCAGGTTGGCGATCGTCTCCTGCATCTTCGCGAACTGCAGGCGCAGCGAGTCTTCACGGCGCGTCATCTGCGTATCGAAATCTCTGACACGCGTGTCGAGGCGCTTGATGCGCGCATCAAGGCTCTTCTGCCGCTCGCTGATCAGGCCGTTCGTGCCGACGAATCGTTCGAGCTGGTTCTGCAGGCGTGTGGCGATTCCATCGTCTCCGTTGAAGAAGGCCTGCACGGCGGCTGGATTAGAAGCAACGGCTTCGGCGAGCTTGGACTCATCGCCCAACGTCAGTTTCCCGTCGCGCTCGATCCGGATGCCCAGTTCTTCGATCGACTGCGGAGACTGACCCGGCACTCCTCCGACGGCGCGTACCATCTCTGTCCGCATCGACATCCGAAGGCTGCGGATGGCGGAGTCCCCGGCGAAATCGCCGCGAACGTTAGCCTCACCATCTACACGCGTCTTCTGCTCGATGTACGAAAGGAGGTCGTTGTAGCGCTTGATGAAATCCGAAACGCCCGTCTTGATAGACTCGTTATCGCTTTCGACGACGAACGATTCTTTGCCCGCTTCGCTCGCGTGCTTCAAGTCGATCGCGACACCGTCGATGGCATCAGAGATGCGGTTGGAGCTGCGGTAAAGCGTGAGACCGTCCAGCGTAAACATGCTGTTGAGCTCGGAATCCATTTCGCTCGTGCCTACGGCAACGGTCTGTCCACCCGAGGTACCTTCGGCGAGCGCGTTAGCATTCACCTCGAGCGCGGCGAGAAGTCCTGATCCCCCGTCTTCAAAACCGATGCGACCATTGAAGCCCGAGGATGCGCTGCGGATCGAAAGCCGCGCCGTGCCGGATGTCTCGTTGACGATGGATACGGCTGGGATTTCGGTCTGCTTGATGAGCCCGTCATCGGCCGCCTGCTTCATCGCATCCTTGATTGCGATGCGGATCTGATCGAGCGATTCGGCATCGTCGGCGGCTGATAGCTCGGCCGTGACGTCAATGCCTACGCGCCGCTGCGGATCGTCCGCAGTCGGAGAGAAAACCTCGATTGTGAATGACTGCGTGCCGTTGAAGGCAGAAAGCGCGGTTCCCGCTTTATCGAACTGCCGCGAGACGCGTGCATCGGATGAAGCAAGCCGGTGCACCTCCATGGAATGCGTTCCCAGGTCGGAGCGATCAGACGCGCTGACGCTGAATGCACTACTGGAGGTGGATGCCGCCCGTGCGCCAAATAATGGCGTGACGGGATCGCCCAGTTTCTTGAGTGATGTCTGGAGCTCCGTCAACATCTTGGAGAAGTCCGACATCACGCCCTTCATGCGCTGATGCTCGGTCTTTTCCTTCGTCAGCCGCTGCTTTGGCTGGCTCTCAACCGTGATGATGCTCTTGATGAGCATCTCGTACGGGTCGTTGGCATTATAGGCGGTTATTCCAGACATGGAAGGCCGGAAAGAAAGTTGTTGATTAAGCTGCCTTGAGCGTTACCACGCCGTCGCGCCAGGCTTCACGTAGCCCCTGCAGGAGATCCTGCACAACAGAGAGATCTCCGTTTGCGCTCTCGATGAGGCAGTACTCGTATAGGGCCTGCAGCCGCGTGGCGATTTCACCCTGTGACAGGTCGAGACTGCTCATGAGCTCGGTGAGCACCGAGCGGAGTTTCGACCGATCCTCCTGACGACAGGCGGTAATGCCGAGGTCATACAATTTGAGGATGAGTTGCTCCGGCGAGCAGGAGAGAACTGCCTGCTGCTGGTACTGACGCATGCGGACGGAGCTATACATATTGCTCTACAAATAGTTGGCATTGTACATAGCGGAAAGTTCTTCCGCCGGTAGCGGTACGAAGACCGCCTCAGGCGTTGGTATCGTCCGGCACGGGATTGGCTTAAGCTGGAGAATGAAGGCAAATCGGTGAAGCGTTGTACAAGCGCAGACAGCGATATCAAAAGAAGAAGGGTCCACCTGCTGATGCAGATGGACCCTGGAGCCACGGGAGTCGAA
>CAZKDQ010000084.1:8547-12125 GCA_964551345.1 uncultured Rhodothermales bacterium | reverse complement strand
AGGACGAGGGCGGTGCGATCCCCTCGGACATCCCTGATCGCGTCCAGCAGATTCTCCCGTGGCGTCCGGTTCTGGTCGACGAAGTACTCGCCGTCCTCCGTGATTACGACCGTCACGAATTGGCCTTGCGCCGGAGCTGCAGTGTCCGCCTCAGGTAGATTCACCTGGATGCCGAACTGCGGGATGAAGTTGGACGTCAGCAGAAAGAAGATGAGCAACAGCAGGACGATGTCGGTTAGACCGGCCATCGAGAATACGCTGAGCGGCTTTCGGGACGTCGAGAAGTTGAATGCCATGGGAGAGGCGCAACAGAAAGCTCGGGAGGATCAGTAAACGCGCTCTTCGTAGGCGCGCGATGAGGGAGCCGGTTCCTGCAGCAGGTCAATAAAATTGGTTGCCGAGCGCTCCATATCATTGACGAGGCGGTTGATGCGCCCGATAAGGTAGTTGTAGAAAAAGAGGGCGACGATACCGACGGCGAGTCCAACAGCCGTGGTGATCAACGCCTCCCAGATTCCACCGGCGAGCACACTCGGATTGACGTTGCCCTGAAGGTTCTGAATCGCCTGGAACGCGCGGATCATACCCGTAACCGTGCCGAAGAAGCCGAGCATCGGCGCGATACCGGCGATGCTGGCGAGAATGTCCGTTCGTTTCTCAAGCTCAAACGCCTCGTGCTTGCCGGCAGCTTGCACGGCATCCTGGATCTCAGCGATCGGCCGCCCGAGCCGCTCGAGCCCCTGTTTCAGGATGCGGCTGACAGGCGTCTTCTGCGATTCGCAGTACGCAATCGCTCCGCGTATGTCACCGTTCTGAACGTAGCTTCGGATCTGCCTGGTTACGGCCTCCGGATCTGCCGCCGCCTTGTGCGCAGTGATCATGCGCTCAACGAAGATGTAAATGGCGAGGATGGACAGCAGAAAAATGGGGATGAGCACCCAGCCGCCCTGAACCATGGTGTCCAGCAGCGAAAGTGATTCCTGGCTCGCAGGCTCTTCGAGCGTCTCCAGCGGGAGCCCGGTGACCTCTTGCAAAAGCAGCAACAACATGGCGATCCGTTTAGCGCGTAAAGGTTATTCGGCGATATTGGCCGGGTATCGAAAAACCCAGGTGCCCTGGGGCAATTCGGAAGAAATGTCACTCTGTGAGCGAACGGAATCGGCGAGGGCAATCGTATCAAACTGACCGATACCCACGCGATAGCGCGTGCCGGCGCCGGTTGATTCGGAGAACACGGCGGTTCGGATTCCGCGTTCACGCCATTCGCCGGCGACCTCGTTTGCACTCGATTCCGACGGCAATGACGCGACCACGAGCGTGTATTGGCTGATGGTGGTGTCGATCGAATCACCGTAGAGCGGGGAGGCTTCCGCCGTCGGCGCTGCGGGTTCGTCAACCGCCGGCTGCTCGGCGGTGTCCTCGTCATCATCGGCGCGTTCTTCGGCGATCACACCTGCATCATCCACGTCCGTGGCATCCTCGGCCGTTGGAGGAGGCTCTTCAATGGTCGGTGGTAGATCCTGCGCCGGTCGGTCGACCACGAACATAAAGATGCCGACGGCCACGAGAATTGCAGCAATGACGGCGGTCATGATCCAGGCGGGTGAGGTGCGGCTTCGCCCGTCGGCGTCAGGATCAGGAACGCTCGACCCCGCCGGTGGACGCATAGGCGCGACTTCGTCCTCAGCCGTCTCCGCCTCAGCCGGAGAAGGCGAAAACTCGTCACTACCGACTTCTTCCCTCACGTCCGGCTGAACATCATCCTCCGGAGCCTCATCAAGATCGTCTGATGAAACCGCCGCGGCTTCCGGCTCCTCACTACGCCGCGAAATCATCGGAGGAACGAACGTCTGCCGATTGTCTTCGTCCTGAGGCACTTCAGCAGTTGCATCGGCGTCCTCAGGCTCATCATCAAAACCGTCCTGCAAATCTGCAGGCGATTCGGCATCGCCATGCTGCCGATCATCCGCATCGAGTGAACGGCCATCGTCAACAGGCACAAACGCGGTAGAGGCGATTTCCTCTTCTTCACGCGATACGACGTCAACGCTCAAGAGGCCGTCGTACCGGAAGTTCACGGCCGACCGCAGCTCGTCATCGGCCCGAAACGACAGCCCGCTGCCGTCACGCCGGAACGTTCCCATTCCCGGGACCGCCGCCTCGCCTGACGTATCCACTTCGCCACGAAGCGCATGGACGAACTCGGACAGGAGGGCGGTGACCTCATCCGTCGTCAGGTCCATCTGGGCGGCAATCCTTTGTACCACGCGGTCCGGCATGAGAGGCTTATTCAGTGGCTTCTTCGAAGACGATGACTTCTTCCGGAGGCGTCATCATGATCGTGCCGTCGTGCCGTTCGTCGAATGTACTCGGTCGATGTTCGGTGCGAAACCGGCCGAGGCCGGGAACGACGGCTTCATGGCCGGCAGTAAGTTCGGCGCGCATCACCTCGACGAATACCGCGGCGAAACGCTCCTCGAGATGTGTGTCCATACCTTCAGGAATTGTTAAAACACAAGATAGCACAACGCCGCGCGCCGATACAACGGAGCGAGCTACCACGAGAGGCGCAATCCACCTGAAATTATGGCCGGCGGCTCCGGGTAGCCGTCCCATCGTTCGAGATAGCCTGCGCTGATGTTCTCGATTGCAGCGACGATTCCGATCATGTGGTTGATTCGATAGGTCCCGCGGAGATCAAATGCAGCATAATCGCCAATCCGCCGCGTTTGAGCCAGATCACGATATCGCGCCGATTCATACCGCGCCGTAGCAGAAAGCACGAAGGTGTTGGCCGCCAGCGGAACGCTGATCATGGCGTGCCCCTTCAGCGGCCCGAAGTTCGGGATGTCTGCGTCGAGGTCGGTCAGGCGGCCGCTCCGCCACGTAATGCCCGCGTTTGCCGTTGCGATGCCGCCCACCATGAACGATACATCGCCGCCCACGTGAATGATGCGCGCGTCGTCATACACGATTTCCGAAACACCCGACGCATAGCCACCCTCGGGCAATCCGCGCTCGAAGAAGCGATATTGCGGAGCGACAATCACGCCCGCTTCAAGGTTGACGGATGCGGGTCCACGGAACAGACGAGCGCCCGCACGTGCATCAACCGTTCGTATCTCAGACTCTAGCGCCGGCCGCGACACAACGTACGGATTGACCCTGTGGATATCGGCGAGCGATGCATGCTCGATCGACGGCCGGTTCTCGGCGAAGAGCTGGATGCCCGTGCCGGGGTAGAGGTCGAGACGCATGTCCGGCGACAGGTACAGCATCGAGTACTCGTCCACATCCGCATAGCCACTCGACCCGGCATACAACAGCCTCGCTCCGCCGCGCAGCGACATTGTGCGCGACTGCATCACGACGGCGCCGGCGCCAACGTCGGCTGTGACGAGGTCAGCGCCGACAAGTGCATCACCATCGACACCGCTCATCGAGACCGCCGCCTGCGCAAAGGCCGTCCGGCCACCGATGTCCACTTCGGCATCGCCATCGAGTGAAAGCGTCTGCTGGCTTCGAGTGAATCGATCCGCGACGCAGTTCGAACGCTCGTCCGGGCAGGCGTCGGTGTC
>CAZKDQ010000084.1:6691-8447 GCA_964551345.1 uncultured Rhodothermales bacterium | reverse complement strand
CGGGAGAGGTAACGGCCGGCGCGCGCCTCGAGCTGTCCCATCCGTTGCTCGATGCCTTCCAGGCGAGCCAGTGCAGGCGCGGTTGGTGCTTGAAGCGGACTCGGGGGAAGATCGGCTGCGCCCTGGCGATAGGGCTCCAGGTAGGGCACCCGGTCCGCCATATCCACCATCCGTGGTGGCGGATTGAAGCCGGAGAGCGGCTGACGCTCCAGCGCAGGGAAATTGATCTCGAGTTGCCCTCGGATCTCCACCGTGCGCGGTGCGATATCGGGAAGCGCCTGCCGATCAACCTCATCCTGCCCAAAGACGGGAGTTGCGAGAAGACCGAAAAGTAAAGCCGCGAACGCGAACGAGCGGACGAACATATCGACAGATGATGCCATGGTTGAAATCACAGTGCGGCTTTCTCTCGTGATGCCGTTTGCGCGAACGGAGTGCCGCCGAACTCGGCGATGACGCGGTTATAGAGGCGCACCGCCTCACCTGTCTGCCCGCTTCGACCAAACGCTCGCGCCTGCGCCAGATACGACCGCGCCACCCAGTCCTCGAATCCTGGAAACAAGGTCGGAATGCGGCTCAGCGTCTCGACGCCCGCCTGCACATTGTTCGCCTGAATCTGCATCATGCCCAGCCGATACAGAGCTTCGGCGCCAATCTCATCGCGACTGCGATCACCGACCTGCCGGTAAAGCTGAGCGGCGTCGGAGCTTCGGCCGGATTGCTCGTAGACGCGCGCCAGGCCAAGCATGGCCGGCAGCGCATCGTCGGAGCCATCAGCCGCCTCGATTGCCGCACGCAGCAGACGCTCGGCTTCCGCCGTTCGGCCGAGATTGATCAGCGCAACGCCTTCCCCGAATCGGGCCCGCGCCGCGGTTCGGCCATCCGCGCCGCTCATCGCGGCCATCCGCCGGAAGACTGCCAGCGCCTCCTCGTTGCGCCCTTCCTCGAGATGAATCTGGCCGAGCTTCCAGGCAGCTTCC
Source organism: uncultured Rhodothermales bacterium (assembly GCA_964551345.1). Taxonomy (GTDB): domain Bacteria; phylum Bacteroidota; class Rhodothermia; order Rhodothermales; family CAZKDQ01; genus CAZKDQ01. The sequence continues at coordinate 7,467 of CAZKDQ010000084.1, read as the reverse complement.
GGCGCCCGCGGTGAAGAGGCATAGTTATTCACGACACGCGAAAATGCCTCCCGCGCACGCCCGCGCTCGTCACGCTCTTCGTAGATGCTCCCGATGTAGTAATAGGCATCGGCGGCCTGCGGCGAATCGCGATGCTGTTCGATAAACACCTGAAAGTCCGACAGAGCACCTGTTCGGTCGCCGCTCTGATATCTCACCTCCGCCTGCCGGTACCGAAGCTGGGCGAGCACGGGCGAGTTCGGGTTGCGCGTCGCAAATGAATCGATGACTGCCTGCATGCGTCGCTCATCACCCTGTGCGACGAGTGCGTACTGCATTCCCGATGCCGCGTCGGCTACGTACGGACTCTCAGGATAGCGCTCGAGAACCGTCTGATAGGCGCGAACCGCCTGGTTCTGTCGTCCTGCGTTAAAGTGCGCGTCGCCGATGCCGTACTGCGCGCGTGCAGCCAGTGGATCGCGCGGGTATGTCTGGATGAGTGTCTGATAGGTCTCGATCGCCTCCGCATATTGCTCATTCTGAAACTGCATGTACCCGATGGAATACGTGGCTTCCTCGACCCATTCACCGTTCGGATAATCGGCGAGGAGGCGGCGGAAGGATGCAAGCGCGCGGCCGGGGTTGCCGCTGTTGTAATGCGCCTGCCCGATCTGGTACAGGGCGTACTCGAGTCCGTCCTCGGCCGCATCGGTGTAAGCAGCGATGGCGTCATTGTAGCGCTTCATCGCATAGTAGCTGTCGGCGAGACGGAGGCGCGCATCGGCGCGATAGGGCAC
>CAZKDQ010000084.1:2134-6591 GCA_964551345.1 uncultured Rhodothermales bacterium | reverse complement strand
CCGCGCGCCCCCCTCGGATTCGCCTCATAGTGCTGCATGAATGCTTCGAGTGCGCCCTGATATTCCCGGTTGCGATACTGAAGCCACGCACGTTGAAATCGAACCTCATCAACAAGCTCTGGAGGTGCCGCGCCGGCTTCGGCAGCTCGATCGAAATTCGTCAGCGCCGCCTCGTAATCGCCCAGCGCGATTGCGGTATTTCCCCGATAGAATAATGCCTCGCCCACGACGTCACTCTCTGGATACACGCGCGCGACCTGCCCAAAGGCATCGTGCGCATCTTCCCAGCGCCGGCCGTTGTAGAGCGCGACCCCAAGCTCCAGCTGCGCATGCGGCGCGAGTTCGTGATTGGGCCACTGGAACAGGAAATCCCGGTAGAGCTCAATCGCCTGCTCAGGCTGTCGGAAGAGGCTGCGGTTGACGGCTTCGTAGTACGTCGCGCGGGCGGCCAGGTCTTCATCCTCGGATTGCCGAACCTGTTCGAAATGATCGGCCGCCCACTCGTGGATATCCTGAAAATGATACAGCCACGCGAGGCCGTAGAGCGCGCGGTCATGGTACTGGCTGTTCGGATTGCCCTCCGTGAACCGGCGATAGTAGACCATCGCATTCTCGCTGTCGCCGAGCTGGTTGTAGGATTCCGCCAGCAAAAAGAGGGCGCGCTCCTGCGCCTCCGGCCCGAGCGTCGGCAGACGAGTCTCGAACTCCCGGATGGCGCGCTCATAATCCCCCATCTCGTAATACACCTCGGCGAGCGCGATGCCCACGATGCGGGCATATGGTGATGCGGGATACCGCGCGGTTAGCAGCTCAAATGCTCGCGCGGCATCATCATAGCGCTCGCGTCGGATTTGTGTGAAGCCAATGGCATAGAGTGCGATCGGAGCAGTCGTCGTCTCGCGATACCCTTCTGCTGCACGCCGGAAGTACGTGATGGCATCCTCGTACTCGTCGGCCTCAACGGCGGCTTCACCCATCTGATAAAGCGTACGCGCAGCCAGTTCAGGCGGAGGATTCTGATCGAGCACGCGCTCCATCAGACTCAGCGCCTGCTCACGCTCGCCGGTTTCGAGGAAGTGATTCGCAAGGGCGATCTCAGCCTCGAAAGCAAGCGGGTGCGCCGGATAGCGTCGGCGAAAGAGGGACAGCAGCTCGACCGCTTCATCGCTGCGCCCGAGCTGCAGCGCGATCTCCGCCTGATAGTACATCGCCGTTCCCGCCAGCACGTGATCCGGATGAGCGACTCGAAAGCGCTCGAGCGACGCAGCCGCCGCCTCCAGCAATCCGTCCGACCGCATCTGCAGGGCATCGGCGAACTGTTCTTCGGCGGCATTCGCAAACGGCTGCGCGTGCGAGGTTGCCGAACCCGCCACGAGCATCCCGCCCAGCACCGCAATCAGGGTAAATATGTTGGAAAGACGCTGGATTCGCGACTTGAACGTCATGATGCGAGGGAAAAAAGGGAGAGCCGAAGTATTACACTGTATGCGCACCAAAGCGACGCACCGGATGCGCAGAATATTGCGGCTAATACAAACGAATTGACATATGGCTACCAAACGAAATCCAGAAGAACGGCCTGCGAAAGCCGCGACCCCGGAAGCGGCGGAATCGGCCAAACCTACGGGAGGTGAGGTGTTTGACAGCGCCGCTACCTCGTCTGCAGGGGCCGAGACCTCACAGCCACGACCGACAGCCGAGGAAGCGCAAGGGCGCCTGCAGCAACTGGCGACCGAATATTACGAAAACCTGTCCGAAACCGCGTCGGAACTCTCGCGTCAGGCGTCAGAGATTCTCGCGGTTGGGACGGGCGCCGTTCAGCGAAATGTGTGGGAATCCGTAGGTCTCGCCGCAGGTGTAGGCCTCGTAATAGGACTCTTGATAGACTGACGCGCTCATGCATCCCGAATACACCCGCAGCGCAGCAACGCAGTCGACCAACCACTCGTCGGCGCGGCTCCTGGCCAGCGACTCGATTCCCATTCCGGAAGTCGATCGCTGGGTTCGCCGCTTTCCGTGGGCGGCGTTTGCAGGAGCTTTTTCAATCGGCTTTCTGGCCGGACTGTGGTTGGATTAACCGACAACCGCGACACCCGAATTCAATTTACTGGAGGTAAAACGTGGCAGATCAGGCAAACCCGAACATTCAGCCGGGGACGGCCAACGCAGCTTCAACTCAATCTGACGGCCCGACCGACGAGCAGAAGCAGGCCGTCGAGGATCAGGCTCGCGATATCGAGCGCGGCTATGAGTCGGCGCGACGCGAGCTCGACCAGGCCGTCGAGAAGCTGAAACAGGAAATGCAGCGGCTTCGGCTTCAGGATTCCGGCGTCAAGGCTCGCGCCTGGGTCGAGGACAATCCTGCACTCGCACTCGTTGCTGCGCTCGGCGGTGGCGTACTCGTCGGGCGACTGCTCAAGAAGGCAATCACGCCGGCGCCTCCACCGCCACTGCCTGTGCGTGCGCGCAAGAAGGCAAACGTGCTCGCGTCTCAGGCTTCGCACCTCGCCCACGATCTCGGCGACATCATCTCGGGGCAGGCGAGCGAGGCTTCCCATCGCGCCTCAAAGGCAGGCGCGGTCGCTGCAAAAGAGATCAAGAAACGCAGTGAGCGGCTGACGAAGGAAGCTTCCAAAGCATCGAACACGCTGACGAAGAGAGGCGCTGTGATTTACGGTGACGTAGCGGCACGCGCTCGCAAACTCAGTGACGAGCTGGCGCACCTGGCAGCCGACGTTGGCAGCGACGTAGGCCATCGCTCGCAAGAGCTTGGTAAGGAACTGTCGAGCCGTGCAAGTCACCTCGCTAAATCCGCCTCCTTCGCAGCCGCAGATGCGGCTCACAGCGCGGAGGACGCCGCTGGCCATCTGTCGAAATCGCTCAAGAAGCAGTCGAAACAGCTTAAGAAGCGGGGGAAGAAGTCAGCCGACTACACCTCCACGCTCGCGACTGCCGCAAAGACCGCTGTGGCTGCCGTAGTTGTCAAGCGTGTGAGCGACCTCATGCGGCGCGCCTCATGAGCCGTGTGATCGTCCGCAATTTCAAGTAACTTCAGGAACTGACGAAGGCGTTGTCTTTTGATAGCGCCTTTGTCTCGTTTCTGTCGTTACCGTGGATCCCTTGCCGTGAGCATTCTTGCAGTAGGCACCGTCGCCCTTGATTCCATCGAAACGCCCTTCGGCTCGGCAGAGCAGGTGCTGGGCGGCAGCGCCACGTACATCACACTCACGGCGCGGTATTTCTGCGAAGACGTCCGGCTCGTCGGTGTGGTCGGGGCGGATTTTCCCGATGAGTACCTGACGCTCCTGCGTGACAGCGGCGTGCGCCTCGATGGGCTCGAAGTTGATCCGGACGGGAAGTCGTTCGCCTGGTCGGGGCGTTACCATTATGATCTCAACGAGCGCGACACCCTTGCCACGCACCTGAACGTGCTCGAGACGTTCAACCCCGTGGTGCCCGAATCTTTTCGTGATTCGCGTATCGTCTGCCTCGGGAATCTCGACCCGACGATCCAGCGGCGCGTGCTGGAGCAGATGACCGATCCGACATTCGTCGTCTGCGATACGATGAACTTCTGGATCGAGCACACGCCTGATGAACTGAGCGAGACGCTGCGCGTCATCGACTGCCTCATCATCAATGACGCCGAGGCGCGTGAGCTTTCGGGTGATCCGAATCTGGTGCGCGCCGCGAAGATCATCCGTAAGATGGGCCCCGAAATCCTCGTGATCAAAAAAGGAGAACACGGCGCGCTCCTCTTTTACGATGACGTCGTTTTCAGCGCGCCCGCCTTTCCGCTGGAGGATATTCAGGACCCTACCGGTGCGGGCGACTCCTTTGCCGGCGGCTTTGTCGGATATCTCTCACGTGTTGAAAACATCGGACCCGACGCGCTCAAGCGCGCTGTGATTTTCGGAAGCGCAATGGCATCGTATTCAGTCGAACGCTTTGGGCCGGCGCGGCTCGTTGATCTCGACCAGGAGGCCGTGCGATCGCGGGTTGAGGCATTTCGTACGCTGTCCGCCGTTCCATCCATTTACCCGATCGGCAACGAGCTCGTTGCCTGAGGCACGTCTTCTTCCGGCTGAAAGGAATTCCGTGATGTCCACCGTCCGCCTCGTCAACGCTGTCTTCTACGCCCATCACGGTGTGATGCAGGAAGAGCATCGCATCGGAGGGCGCTACGAGGTGGATGTTGCGATCGACCTTGACATCGAGGCGGCGGCGAAGTCGGATGATCTCACGGCCACGGTGGATTATGAGCGCGTATACGGCCTGGTTCGGGACATCGTCACGCGCAATCACTTCTACCTGATCGAGCGGCTTGCTTACCTAATCGCGCGTGAGGTACGTGAAGCTTATCCGGAAACGGATGGAGTGGAGGTCACGGTGCGCAAGCCCAATCCGCCGGTAGGAGGGACGTGCGACAGAGCGGAAGTCAGCTATCGGCTTCCCAC
>CAZKDQ010000084.1:0-2034 GCA_964551345.1 uncultured Rhodothermales bacterium | reverse complement strand
GGGAAGCAGCGTTTGAGGACGTCGGCAGCGACGGCGTCGGCCGGGTCGTCGAACGCCGGCATCAACACGACCTCATTGCCGATGTAGAAGTTGGCATAAGACGCCGGCATGCGCTCGCCCTTGGCATGAAGGGGCCGGGGCATCGGTAGCTCGATAATCCGAAACGAGCCACCTTCAGCAGATCGGAGCACCTCGAGGTTCTCGCGGAGGAGCACGTAATTGGCATCATCACGATCCTCTTCGACTACCGTAACGATAGTCGTGGGATCGACGAACCGCGTGATGTCGTCGACATGTCCATCGGTATCGTCGCCTGCAATGCCTTCACCAAGCCAGATCACGCTGTTGATTCCAAGCGTCTCGCGCAGGCGAAGCTCGATTGCAGATCGATCCAGATGCGGGTTTCGGTTTGGATTCAGCAGGCAGGATTCGGTCGTGATGAGAACGCCTGCTCCATTGACCTCGATTGCTCCGCCTTCGAGGACCATATTGCCGCCGAACGACGGGACATCCAGAATCGACGCCATTTTTTCCGGGACCGCATCGTCCAGATCCCACGGCGGGTACTTTTCGCCCCAGCTGTTGAATGTCCAGCTAGTCGCGACCAGGTCGCCTTCGCCGTTACGGACGAAGATCGCACCGTGATCGCGAATCCAGGCGTCGTTGGTCGGGATGTGGAAGAAGCGGATGTCACCGCGTGCGCCTGCTTCGTCGAGCACCGCTTCAACGTGCCGCTGGTGCTGCGTGTCGAGGACGTTGATGAAGACTGCCTCGCCGGTGGCGAGGTGGCGCACCGCCATCGCCATCACAGCCTCGACTTCGGCCAGCTCATCCGGCCACGTCTCGGTGTTGTGCGGCCACGAAAGCCACGTCGCCAGATGGCGTTCCCATTCCGCCGGCATCCGGTAACCCTGCGCCGCGGGCGACTGGTTCGCCGCGAAGACGGCGCTACTCGTCATCATCAAGAAATCGTTTGGTGATATTCTGATATGCGTCGATTCGGCGATCACGGAAAAACGGCCAGACGGTGCGCTGCGTGTCGATCATCGAGAGATCGAGATCGACGACGAGCACTTCCTCCTCATCTGATGATGCGCGAGCCATGATGCTGCCGTCGGGAGCGGCAACGAAGCTCTGCCCCCAGAACTCGATGCCGCTGTCAGACTCGCCAGGTGCCGCTTCGAAACCCACCCGGTTCACGGCCGCGACGTAGCATCCATTAGCGATTGCGTGCGAGCGTTGAATCATCTCCCACGATTCGTGCTGCGCGACGCCGAATTCCTCCTTCTCCTCAGGCATCCAGCCGATTGCGGTCGGATAGAAGAGGACGGATGCGCCCTGCATGGCCGTCAGGCGTGCTGCCTCGGGATACCACTGATCCCAGCATATGAGCGTGCCGATGCGCGTCGGGCCAGATTCGAACGTCTTGAACCCGAGATCACCCGGCGTGAAGTAGAACTTCTCGTAGAACTGCGGATCATCCGGGATGTGCATCTTGCGGTACTTGCCCGTATATCCCTTCTCCGCCTCGATGAACGCCGCCGTGTTGTGGTATAGTCCTTCAGCGCGCTTTTCGAACAGGCTGGAAACGATGTCGATGCCGAGCTCGGCCGCGACCTCCGAGAGCCGCTTCGTAGTCGGTCCAGGGACGGATTCGGCGCGGGCAAACTGCGCGTGATCCTCGCTCTGGCAGAAGTACGGCGAGAGGAAGAGCTCCGGCAGGCAAACCACGCGTGCACCTCGATCGGCTGCTTCCCTTGTCAGCTCCACGGCACGAGCAAGGTTGGCATCGCGATCATCGACGCAGCGCATCTGCACCAGGCCGATCGTTATCTCGGACATCGATATCTCAGATGATTGCAAGAGCCCGCTGAACGTTGACGCATCCGGCGGGTTCGTGCCGCGATGCGAAGAATCGTCGATGTCAGCCTTCGATCAGAAGGTCCGAGAAGTCGGACTTCAACGTCTGGTAGAGGCGATGCAGCGGAAGCCCGACGACGCTGTAGTAGTCGCCCTCGATGCGCTCCACATACA
>CAZKDQ010000083.1:8760-12295 GCA_964551345.1 uncultured Rhodothermales bacterium | reverse complement strand
ACGAGCCTTAACCTATTTTCCCGAGGCGTTCTCCGAAGTCGAAACCGGGCGGCAACGTTTTTGCAGCCGCATCGTCTGACTGCCTGCGTCGCGTCTTCCCGGCGGCAATTCCTTTTCCAGAAGAAGAGTTTTCCCTTCGCACGTGAAATCCACTCCTCATACCGACAAGCGCTCGATTCTGGCGGGCGTGTATGAGGAGAACCGCCGCATCAGCCAGGGGCTTCCTCCTTCGCGGCAACCCCGCGGTGAAGCACCATCCACACCACAACCTTCCCGACGGTGGCCATCCCAGGCGATCGGCCTGATGGTGGTGCTGTGCGTCGCGGTGATCGGGGTTGTGTTTCAAGTTGTCTCAGCAGAGAGTGGATCCGAATTGACGTCGTCGTCCTCGCTTCGTGCCGTGGCAGGCGAAGTTGTGCTGGATAGTCCTCTCGCGCCTCGCGCCGATCGGTTGAACCTGCTCGAGAGCCCGGCTGCAAGTAATCGCTACATCGAGCAGTCGAGTGTGCCCATTGCATCGCTCTTTGATCTTCGCGTTAAGACCATCGTCATCGATGCGGGCCATGGCGGTCGCGATCCGGGAGCCGTGGGCAATGGAGGGCTGTCGGAGGCGGAGGTTACGCTCGACGTCGCTCTTCGCCTGAAGCAGCGCCTGGAACGGGCGCACAACTACCGCATCCTGCTCACGCGCACCGGCGACGAATTCCTCTCGCTCCGTGATCGTGTGCAATTTGCCAACGAGCAGGATGCCGATCTCTTCATCTCCCTGCATGTCAACTACCTGCCCGTCGAGCCGGTGACGTCCGTCGAGACGTACTACTTCAGCACGGAGGCATTTGGGGAGACGATGCATCTGGCGGAGCGCGAGAACCGGCACGCCGATTACACGGTCGCCGAGTTCAATGAAATGCTGCAGAATGTGAGCAGGACGATGAAGGCGCAGGAATCAAAGGAGGTTGCCACCTCGATTCAGAGAAGTCTTTATCGTAATATCCGGCAGCTAAATCGGGATGTGAGCGACTGGGGCGTCAAGAGCGCGCCGTTCATGGTGCTGCTTGGCGTTCAGGCGCCTGCCGTGCTGGCTGAAATCGCAGTGCTCAGCAACCGAGCCGAAGAAGAGAAATTGGCGCAGGACGAGTATCGGGAGATGCTGGCGGCTTTTCTCGAGGAAGGCATTTCGCAATATTTGACACAGCGGTCCTCCGGGGCTGACCTCATCGCAGCTACTCCATAAGATGGCCAAGAAGAAGACCACCGCAGCGGACGACATTCTGCACATAGGGATCGACCTCGGTACCTCACGAAGCGCAATCGCAGCCAGCAATAACAAGCGCGAATGGATCGAAAGCTATGTGGCCTGGCCGCGGGATTTCGTCGCGCAAAAGCTGCTCGGCGAGCGCATCCTGTTTGGGGAGGAAGCCATCAAGAACCGTATGTCGGTTGAGCTGGTGCGCCCGCTCGAAAACGGCGTCATTCGCGACGGCACCGAGCGGGATGAGGAAGCGGTGCGCGAGCTCATCCATTATCTGATCGAGAGCGTCGGTGCGAAGGACGGCCAGAAGATCCACGCCGCCGTTGGCGTTCCCGCCGAGGCGCTGAAGGTCAACAAGCTTGCGATTCGTGACGCCGTCAAAGAGTACGCCGACGCGCTCATGGTCGTGTCTGAGCCGTTCGCCGTTGCCTACGGCCTCGAAGCGCTCAACAACGCGCTCATCATCGACATCGGAGCCGGCACGGTCGATTTCTGCGTGATGCACGGCACGATGCCCACCGAAGAGGATCAGCGCAGCCTCTTCACCGGCGGCGACGCCATCGACCGCCGCCTGCTCGAACTTCTCCGGGCGCACTTTCCCGATGGCCGGTTCTCGGAAACCGGCGTCAGGGGCTTCAAGGAGAAGCACGCCTTCGTCAAAGGCGCCTCCGGAAAGGTCAAAGTCAAAGTGCCGGTTGAAGGCAAGATGACGGAGCTCGACATCACGGCCGAGATCGAGACCGCGTGCGAGAGCATTCTTCCCGGCATCATCGAGACGGCTGTCGATCTCATCTCCCGCTACGATCCGGAGATCCAGGAAGCTGTCCGACAGAATATTTTCCTCGCCGGCGGCGGCAGCCAGATTCGCGGTCTTTCCGACGCTATCGAGACTGCGCTCAAAGAATACGGTGAGACGAAAGTTCAGGCGGTTGATGAGCCGCTCTACAGCGGAGCAGGTGGTGCGCTCGCGCTGGCGCAGGATATGCCGGACGAGTACTGGGAAGATATGTGAAGAGCAGCGGGAGAGGAGGAGTCGCCCGCTGATACCGAGGAAGCCGTGCGGGATCGTCCGGAGATCGTGCTTGTCGCAGCCGTCGCTGAGAAGAACCGTGTGATCGGCCGCGACAAGGATCTGCCCTGGCACATCCCTGAGGACCTGAAGCACTTCAAGTCGCTCACCACCGGGCATCCGCTTTTGATGGGGCGGCGGACGTTCGAGTCGATCGTTCATCAGTTCGGCGGACCGCTGCCCAACCGCCGCATGCTCGTTCTGACCTCGCGCGGGGAGCTCGAAGACTTCCCCGACATCGAGACATTCGACTCCATCGAAGCGGCTCTGGCAGCCGTCGATCCCTCCGAGACCCTCTTTATCGGCGGCGGCGGCGATATCTACGATCAGTTTCTGGAGGATGCTGATCGACTCGAGCTGACGCTCATCGAAGGCGACTACGAGGGAGACACACACTTCCCGCCGTTCGAGCATCTGATCGGCGAGGTGTTCGAGGAGACGGCGAGTGATGAGCGGGATGGATATCGGTTTGTGACGTACGTCCGATCCAAGCCGCAACAGGATTCCGGTGACGCGCATCAAGATTGAATTCCGCGTGGAAGATCCGGCCGCACGCGGAAACGGGATCCTTTGTGTTGGGGAATGAAGTGCCGGAGAAGCCGCTCGTACACTATTTTCCGCCGCGGCATCGGCTTTGCTTCCCCATCACCCATCCAACATGCTCCAGGAGGCGTACGGGCGAGTCTGCACGTATGCGTTGTTTCCGGATCATCCCTCCCCGGATGCATCCCTCATCATGATCGACAGCAAGCTTCAGTACCTCACCGACCACGACGGCAGCGTCCAGTCGGTCGTCATCTCCATCGACGACTGGAACCGCCTCGCCTCACGTCTCGAGACATATCATCTGATTCAAAATCCCGTCATGCACCAGCGGCTTCAAGCGGCGATGCAGCGCGCAAGCGGCATCACGTTCGACGAGTCGCTCCGGCAGATAGAATATGATTCGGCCGGCTTCGAGGATCTGGCATGGTGGAACAAGAATGATCACGACCGAGCGGTCGAAATCGTGCAGCTCATCAAGGAAGTGCAGCAGGATCCATTCAGCGGACGCGGCAGACCCACGGCGCTACTGTTTGATTTAGATGGCTGCTGGTCCCGCAGAATCAGCGGCGACCACCGCCTCGTCTATCAGATCCTCGACGAAAAGGTGCGTGTGTTGTCGTGCCGATACCATGAGGAAGTTTGAAGTTTGAGGTGGGAAGTTGGAAGTG
>CAZKDQ010000083.1:0-8660 GCA_964551345.1 uncultured Rhodothermales bacterium | reverse complement strand
CACCCCCTTCTGCCAACATCGATACACCCGCGCTTGAACGTGAGCTGATCATTGTGCATTTACTATGCGTCCTCCATCTATTTGACGCAACGCACGATGATCTACAAAACCTTTCAGAACAGCCGCGTGCCCGCTCTTGGCTTCGGCACCTGGCAGGTTCAGGACTCGAGCTGCCGCGAGGCCGTCGCCGATGCCCTCGCCATCGGATACCGTCACATTGATACGGCGCAGGCATACGAGAACGAGGAAGCGGTCGGGCAGGCGATAGCTGAATCAGGCATCGATCGTGACGAGCTGTTCGTAACGACGAAAATCGCCGTCCACAACCTGCCGCCGCCGCGCGTGCGGATGTCATCCGAAGAAAGCCTGAGCAAGCTCGGCCTCGATCATGTGGATCTCCTGCTCATACACTGGCCGACCGAGGATATGCATCTGGAGGCTATTCTCGATGTGATGATGGAGCTGCAGCGAGAGGGCAAGGTGCGCCACATCGGCGTGAGCAATTTTCCCGTGGCGCTGCTTCAGCAGGCGATAGATCATGCTCCCATTTTTTGCGATCAGGTGGAGTATCACGCTTATCTCGGTCAGGGGCCCTTGCTGGAGACGTGTAGCGAGCATGACATAATGCTGACGGCCTACAGCCCGATCGCGAAAGGCAAGCTGATCGACGATGAGGTGCTGAAGGAAATCGGCGACCGGTATCACAAGTCGACGGTGCAGGTCGCTCTTCGCTGGCTGTTGCAGCAGGATCAGGTGACGACCATCCCCAAGGCTGCCTCCCCGAAGCATCGGAGGGCGAACTTCGATGTGTTCGATTTCGAGCTGACAGGGGGAGAGATGGAGGCGATATCTGCGCTCGAGCGAGGCCATCGTATTCTCGATCCTGCCTTCGCGCCGGAGTGGGACGTCCATTGACGAGCGACAGATAGCATGGCTGATGTCGTCGACAAGCTGCCGAGGCCGCTCGCAAATATTTTCATCCTCCTGCGAGACACGGCGCTCGAATTCACCAGGGACAAGGCCTCCCGCCTTGCTGCGGCCCTGGCGTACTATGCCGCGTTCTCGATCGCGCCGTTGCTGCTGGTCGTGATCGGTCTGGTGGGTTTCTTCTGGGAGGCCGAGGAAGCATCTGTGCAGGCGCGCCTGATGACCGAACTCTCGGACCTTATCGGTTCAGACGGCGCCGACGCCATCCGCATGATGCTCGAAAATACCGCCAGCACCGGGTCGGGTACAATTGCCACGCTCGCGGGTGTCGCCGGCCTCATCTGGGGCTCAAGCCGATTATTTGCGCAGTTGCAGGGCTCCCTCAACGACATCTGGAACGTCAAGCCGAAGCCGGGACGCGGCATCCTGGGCTTCGTCATCACGCGTACGCTCTCCTTCAGCATGGTCCTCGTGCTTGGGTTCCTCTTGCTCGTGGCGCTGGTGGTCTCGGCCCTGCTTGCGGCTCTCAACGACTTCATCGCCGACTACGTCTCGCTGCCGGTTGTCTTTCTCGAGATCACCAATCATGCCCTTGCCGTCGCCATTATGACGGTGCTCTTCGCGGCCATCTACAAGATCCTTCCAGACGCAGAAGTTCGCTGGCGTGACGTATGGGTTGGCGGTCTGATCACGGCCATCCTCTTCAACCTCGGCAAGTACGGCATCAGCATCTATTTGAGCACCACGGCCACCGCGTCGACCTACGGCGCGGCCGGATCGTTCGTCCTGCTGTTGCTCTGGATCTACTTCTCATCCATCATCTTCTTCTTCGGTGCCGAGTTCACGCAGGTCTACGCTCGTCATTTTGGGCACCGTATCGAACCGTCGTCTCATGCGACCCGGGTAGAGCCGATTGAGTCGGTGCTGGAGGCTCCTGAGGACCGGCCGCCACAGCCGACGATCCAGCCCCAACCACACCCGATTGTGCACGAACAGGAAATCACCAAACGCCCGATGTGGAAACGCGCGCTGCCGCTTGTAGCCGGGTTTCTGATGGGATGGATGTTTACGAAGAGCGATTGAGGAGAGGATCAACATGGCGAAAGAACACCCTTCGGAATTCCCCGAGCAGCATCAGGACCGGCAGCCGGGTTTTGAGCACGAGATGACGCCCAGGCCGGAGTTCGAGCCGCCTGCGTATCGCGGCTCCGGAAAGCTGCGAGACCGCGTGGCAATCATTACCGGCGGCGATAGCGGGATCGGACGAGCCGTCTCGCTGCTGTTCGCGCGTGAAGGGGCGGATGTCGTAATCGTGTATCTCGACGAGCACGAGGACGCAGAGTTCACCAAGAACCTGGTTGAGCAGGAGGGACGATCATGCCTGCTAATCGATGGCGATATCCGCGAGAAGGCGTTCTGCGACGGCGCGGTGCAGCGGGCGGTCGATACCTTTGGTCGACTCGACATCCTCGTCAACAATGCCGCAGTTCAGTACGTCGTCGAGGATCTTCTCGACATCTCGGAGGAGCAGCTCGAGCGAACGTTCCGCACAAACGTCTTCGGCATGTTCTTCATGACGCAGGCGGCGCTACCGCACCTCAAAGAAGGCGCTTCCATCATCAATTCGACGTCGATCACCGCGTATCGCGGAATGCCGGTCCTGATCGACTATGCGGCAACCAAAGGCGCGATTCTGTCATTCACACGGTCGATGTCCCAGAGTCTGGCCTCGAAGAAAGTGCGTGTCAACGCCGTTGCGCCAGGTCCGGTATGGACGCCGCTGATCCCCGCATCCTTCCCTGCTGAACAGGTGAAGGAGTTCGGCAAGAGCACGCCCCTCGGCAGGGCGGGCCAGCCGGAGGAAGTTGCGCCGTGCTACGTATGGCTGGCGTCCGATGAGGCATCGTTCATCACCGGGCAGACGCTTCACCCGAATGGTGGTCAGATTGTGGGAGGATGATGTCGATGGCGGATGAGGCGTCGTGGAATGATGATCCGCAGGTGTTTGCCGGAGACGCGGGCCTCATTCACGTGAATGATGATGAGCCCGGCTACCGCCGCCGCGCATGGGGCCGGGGCTTCGCATATCTGGATCCACAGGGCGAGCACGTGAAGGATCAGGAGCTGCGGGATCGCTTCGATGCACTCGTCATTCCGCCTGCATGGACGGATGTGTGGATCTGCCCGGACCCGCGCGGCCACATTCAGGCCACCGGACGTGATGCCGCCGGACGCAAGCAGTACATCTATCATCCGGATTGGGAGGAGGCGCGCAACCTTGCCAAGTTCAGCAAGCTCGTGCCGTTTGCCGAGGTGTTGCCTCTCATTCGCGAGCGGTATGAAGCCGGCCTCAGAAAACGGACGCTCGGCCGTGAGAAGGTGCTCGCCGTTGCGCTTCGCCTGCTCGACCAGACCCTGATCCGGATCGGCAATCCAGACTACGCGCGCACCAACAACTCCTTCGGCCTGACGACGCTGCGCGATCGCCATGTCTCTTTCTCAGACGAGGGCTGCGTCTTCCTCTTCACCGGCAAAAGTGGGAAGGATCAGCGCGTGCTGCTGGATGATCCACGTCTGGCGCGCGTTGTGAAGGAATGCCGCGACGTGCCGGGCTACAATCTCTTCCAGTATTATGAGGAGGACGGAAGCCGCGGCACGATTTCATCCTCCGACGTGAACGACGCGTTGCGGGAGATCACCGGCTCGGCGTTCACCGCCAAGACGTTTCGGACATGGGGAGCGACTGTTCATGCCGCCGCCCAACTGAAAAAAGCAAGCCCACCGGATTCCGAAAAGGAAGCCGACCGGCAGATCGTCCAGATGGTGAAGGCCGTGGCCGAAAAGCTCGGCAACACACCTGCCGTATGCCGCGCGTACTATATCCACCCGGCCGTTCCCGAGACCTACCGATCAGGCGACCTCCACCGCGACTGGCCGAGGTTCGCCCGGCGGAAGCCTGTCAATGGACTCGACGAGGACGAGAACGTCGTACTGCACCTGCTTCGAGAGCATGGAGCGCCGTCATGATCCAAGAGATCGCTTCACGAAAAGCGGCACCTCGAAAGCGGCGCGATGGAGTTCTGCGTGGTAATACTGCAGCTCATCGATAAACGGCGCGAGCCGGTCCTTGGCTGCTCCCACATCAAAATCTCTGGTTGGATGGTGATGCTTTGACGCCATCGTGAAAGACCACATGCCGAGTGGATAGGTCGGGATGTGAGCCAGATACAGCGCGACCTCCGCGAAGACGCTCTTCAGGAATCGATTAGCTTCACGGATTGAGTCGCGGAAGATGCGATCATATGGCGACTCCGTCTGAGAGACGAGGATTCCATGGTCGGACAGGATCCGGAAGCAATCCCGATAAAAATCCTCCCCAAAGAGAGCTTCCGCAAACCCAACCGGGTCTGTCGAATCGACGATGACGAGATCGTAAAAGCCGTCTTTCGCGTCGCCAACGAAGGCTGCTCCGTCTTCCACACGGATGTTGAGCCGCGGATCATCCAACGCCGAGGCCACGCTCGGGAAGAAGTCGCGCGAGACATCCACTACCATCTGATCGATCTCCACCAGGTCGACGTGTTCGATGGAATCATGCCGGAGGATCTCGCGGACCGTTCCACCGTCGCCGCCTCCGACCACCAGCACACGCCGCGGCCGGTCGAGCAGGCACAAGGCCGGATGCGCGATCATTTCATGGTAGACGAACTCATCGCGCTCGGTTAGCATCACGAGTCCGTCGAGCGTAAGCAGGCGCCCGAACGCATCCGTTTGCAGCACCCGAACCTGCTGATATTCACTATCGGCGCTGAAGAGGACGTCATCGACGCCGAAGGTGATGCCGGAGCGGCCGTCCCAGAATTCGGTGATGGAGAGTTGGTGAGACTTCTGGAGCATGAGCGGAAAGTCTGTCGTTCCACAATAAAAAAGACGCGTGGTGCTCGGTGCGGCACCACGCGTCTGGACTCGCCAAGCGATGGTTCAGGAGACGAACTCCAACTCCGGCATCGGTTTGTGTGACACCTTCTGCGGGAAGAGGCCGCGTTTCATCTCCATACTCGAGACGTTGTCGGCTTCGAACTCATCCTGGAGATACTTTTGAATCACCCACGGATCGATCGTGTCTCCGCAGGTAAAGATATCAACGGCCGCGTATCCGTACTCGGGCCACGTATGGATGGCCACGTGCGACTCCGCGATGACGACGGCGCCACTTACGCCGTGCGGGCTGAACGTATGGAACGTGTCCGACACGATCGTAGCACGCGAGCGGCGAACGCCTTCGAGCAGAATCTCACGGATGCGCTGCTCGCTGTTGAGCACGTCCCGGTCGCAGTCGTAGAACTCGACCAGGATCTGCCTGCCAAGTGCTTGCATTTACTACCCTCCTTTAATTTGCACCCCCCGCGCTGTCACTCGCGAGGAAACATTGTATGTGTTAGGGCCCGCAAAGCGGGCATCCACCCATACAACCGCAGCCCTGGTGATGGAAGGGTAGGGAGGCGTCCGTGCTCGAGGACCGGGCGCTCGCGCTCCTGTAGCTCAATCACCAGCCGCTAGCGCGTACCGTCCCGAGGGGCGGCACCATGCGTCTGAGCGTTTTTCTTACGCGGCATCGGGATTTCAAGCCGACCCCTGGTGACAGCAAGAATCGTCCTGAATATTGTAAAGCATTGGAAAGTACAGTTTCGCCGAACTACGCAGCAATCACCGGTGGGGTGAAGTTATCACCAACCGTGTGCCCCGTCGATCGGCAGAAAAATGTCGCGCTCCAACCTTGTCTGCGGAAGCCGGTTCCTGGGTGCGCTGCGTTTCAAGGGATGCGCCGGAAGATGTTTCGGCCGTGCCCGGATCGTAAAGGTATCGGATGGGCAGTGCAACGTGCAGAATCATGCGGCAGAAGGTGTCGCGGCCGTGCGCGCGCCCATTCCGTAAAGATCTTCGAACTCTCGGTGAACAGATTGCCGCCGGGCGTCGTTAGACCGTACCTTACGCGCCCTGTCACAGGCAGGCTGATCCCGTAGCTCAGTTGGTAGAGCAACTGACTTTTAATCAGTGGGTCGCAGGTTCGAATCCTGCCGGGATCACTTTCATGATATTTACTGAGCGGGAGCTGCGTCCGAGAACGCGGCTCCCGCTTTTTGTTTTGATTAGTCGTGATCGGATGGGCATCCTGCTGACACCGGCTGCGGGGGCTATGCTGATGTCCGCGAGCACCATCATCGTGGCGGCCAACGCTCAGCTGCTGAGGCGATTGAAGCTCTGACGTACGTAGATTTCCGTCGGTCCCGATTGCGCTCTCGAATATTCTACCGCGACTATTCGACCCCGACGCCGAGTTGCCTCATCATCGTCGCCGCCTGAAGGTAGATCCGACCTTCGGTGATGCCGTCCTCGTTCACGTCATAGATGACGACGAGCGGCACGCGCACGTCCCTTCCCGTAGCCGCGACGCCTGCGAAGTCGCCGGTGTGCGTGCCCACGAACATGGCCTCAATGGCTGCGGCTCCCTCGCCGATAAACGTGCGAGCATCCTCGGCACGGGCATCGAAGGCCACCTGGTAGATGTAATGCAGCATTTGGCCGATCGCTTCGCGGCCCTCATATCGCTGCCCGGTGGCGATGTCGATGAAGACGGCATCCTCAGCGAGGTAGCTCGGGTCGTGATCGGCGGCGTATGCCTCTACGATCGCGCGCGTCTGCTCGAGGGTGATGTCGGATGCGACACTCTGCGCGCCGGAGGAGATAGGAAACGAGAGTAATGCAGCGAGTAGTAGAACGTGGCGCATGGTGGTGGCCTCCATCTGGTTTGTCAGGGATACCGGCCCCGATGGCCGGCTATAGTGCGTCTAAATGTTTGCTACCGCACGCGCACAACGCGTTGCGTCTCAGAATACTGGCCGGCCCGCAGGTGCACGAGGTAAATACCGGCTGAGAGTCGGTCGGCATCGAGTCGCGCTTCATGCCGGCCTGGCGATAGCATCGCATCGACAAGCACGACTACGCGCCGGCCGAGGATGTCGTGCACCGTGAGTTGGACAGGCGCCGCTTCGGGCAGGTCGAACCCGATCGTGGCGTGCCCGGTGAACGGATTGGGATGGGGCGGATGCAGCGTGAACGCTCCGGATGCCGCGATTGCGGATTCGTTCGCCACGCGGTGGGCTCGCGCCGAGAATTCGCTCGTGTTTCCCTCGGCGTCGGTGGCGGTCGCCAGGAGCGGATCGCCATCCGTGATGCCGAGTGCAGCGGCGGTACCGAGACTCGTCGTCTTGACACACGGTGCACTGCCGCATCCGGACCAGTCGGTCTCAGTATATGCGTCGAAGCCAAGATAGACCTGCCCCTCTTGCTCGTCGACGTCGGCGATGAAAAACTCGGCGTGGATTGGGTAGGCGCTGCCGGCCGGATCGGAGTCCACGTGGTAAGACACGAGGAGGTTACCATCGCCATCGATGGTCGAGCCGACGATATCCGGGAAGTTCTGGCGGTTGTTCGTGCCGTTGTCGAGCCGAATACCGAGGCCACCGTTTTCGTAGATGGCGTTTCCGAGGATCGGGTTGCCGGGATCGCCGTGGGTGAGGAGAATTCCCTGGGCCCCGTTGTAGGCGATGATGTTGCCTTCACCGGGCCCGGTTCCGCCGATGATGATCGGCGCGGCCGCATCGCCGGACGAGTTCACCGCGATGCCGTGGCCCTCGTTGCCGAGTGGCGTCGCGCCGTCTGCCGCCACGCCGATGAGGTTGCCCTGGATAACCGTGTTGACCGGATGGACGGCGCCGGCGATGAAGATGCCCATTGAGCCGCCACCAGGATTTTCCGTATTGCCGGAGATCACGTTCCCCCTGATCGTCGTCACCTCTACCCCTCGGTCGAGCCTGATGCCTCGGTTGTTCGGAATCGATGCCATGCCGGCCGCATCGGTACCGATGTAGTTGTTCTCGATCATTGTGCCCACGGCACCAGTGAAAAGAATAATGCCGGTTCCGTAGTGGCCGGAGATCAGGTTCCGCGCGGCAGGTGCCTCTCCGCCGATGCGGGCACGTATTGCGTGTGTGATGTAGGCTCCCCCTTCGAAGTGACCGTTGGCGTTGCCCAGAGCCATAGTTCCGGTCACATCCGTGCCGATGAAATTGCCCTCGACTACCACGTCTTCGATGGGCGCAGCGATGGAGCCGTTTAGAAAGACGCCGTGATCGCCGAAGCGATTGATCACCAGGCCGCGCAGGACCGAGCCGTCCGCTGAACCACCGAGTGTGAGACCTTCCGCACCGCCGCCGGCTTCGCTGCCGTCGATCTCGATCATGAGCACGGCGTCGTTACCGACCACAAGCGTGTTCTCGCTTGCGCCGGGCTGTGTGTACCCGTCGAGCACGATTGGCTGGACGATGGTGGGCAGCGCCGATTGCGGCTGGATCGTGTGCGGGCCGTCACCGGGAATGTCGAAGCAGACGATGTCGAGGCCCTCCGTCGCGTTTGCATCCGCGATTGCCTGACGGAGCGAGCCGGGGCCTCCGTCGAGGGACGTGGTGACCGTGAGGGTGCACTGCGCAGCGGCAGGCGCGGCGATGAGAAGGCTCGATAGAGCGGCGACAAGTAGCAGCGGGCGCATGACGGCGATCCGAATCGATGAGACTGTTCGCTCTCTTATCGGAAAGTCGTCGTGCGGCGTATCATTCGATCTCACGAATCGCGCTACGCGCCGGTTCATCCATCACGCAGACCTGCCGCCATCG
>CAZKDQ010000082.1:0-12305 GCA_964551345.1 uncultured Rhodothermales bacterium | reverse complement strand
CGTCTGAGGCCGCTCTCCCAGACGTTGGCGTTGATGTCGACCTCGGTCGCTCCTTCGTACTCGGTCAGCATCCGACGGGTACGTGCGGCCTCCGAGCGCACTCGTTCTACCAGTGCACGTGTGTCGTCCTCGTCTCCCTCGACCGGAGCGATGTCGCCTCCTTCAGCTTCGGATAAAGCCATGTGAAGCTCGGCCGTGCGGATACTCAGCACGCGCGCCAGCGACAGCACTTCCGGTGCGATCTCCTCCAGGCGAGTCGGGATGGGGTCGTCGGCTGAGACGGGCATATCGCCACGCGGCGGCGAGAGTTCGGTGACGCGGTCGAGGAACCGGCTGAAGATCTCGATGGCGTGGGCCCAGCCGTCCTGCTCGACGTCCAGCGCCTCCTGCACGATGCCGAGCGCGTACTTCCGCCGCGGACGGCTGAAGGACAGCTTCCCGTGAAGCGACGGCACGAACTGAAATCCGGTCGTAGTCAGGTAATCGAGCATCTCCGTTTCCGGATTGATGCCGTCCTCGAGCCGCCGGTAAAGCTTGACGAAGTACTTGCCGTCGACGATGGCGGCGCTGTTGCTCTGCTCGCCCGAGAGAAGCCGTGCCGTTGAAACGGTGTCTCGTTGAACCTGGCGATCCATCGCGGCGATGTACAACCCCTTGAGCGAGCGGCCTTTGCCGCCACGCTGCCACCATCGGAACAGCGTCAGCCAGAAGTCTGGCCGCACCGTCGCATCGTGGAGCAGGCCGCGCCCGCCCGGTGCGTCGACCCACGCGAGGCCGGCGTTGCCATGATCGCGCAGCAGTTCCTCACCTTCTTCCTGCGACGAAAGCGTGAGCGGAAGTACGTAGAACTCCTTCCGATCCTCGAAATGGACGTTGAGTATCGAAAGGTAGACCGGCTGCGGCCGTGCCTGAAGCCGGATCGCATCGGAGATCGTCACGCGTCGGATCGTGTCCTCCCGAGCACCGAACCAGCGTTGATTGCGCAGAAACTCCGGCAGCAGCTCCTGCAGGCGCTCCATCCCTCGATCCTGCACGAGCGTCTTGACGAGCAGGTTCTCCAGCCCCTCCTGCACGCGCATCAGCGGCAGAGCGCGCCCGGCGATCTCAGGCGCCGTCGCCTGCTCATCAGAAAAACGCGCACGAATGTTCTCCTCCGTTTCGAGCGAGAACCAGAAGAAGCCGTGCGGACCGAGCAGCATGTGATACGGCTCCTCGCTGAAGGCCGGGAACGGCGTCTGGCTGAACAACTCGACCGGCGTCATCCGCTCGAACAGGTCTGATTCCGGCAGATGAACCGACTGAGCGAAGCGCGAAAGGTTGGCGACGACCAGAATCTTCGTTCCCTCATATTCCCTCACGAAAGCCAGCACACGCTGATTTTCGACCGGAATGATCTCGATCGAACCGCGACCAAATACCTTGGTGTGCTGTCTCCGAAGTGCGAGGAGGCGTTTCGTGAAGTTCAGCAGTGAGTGCGAATCCTGATCCGCGTCCTCCACATTGATGAACTCGTACGAGTACTGCCCGCGGTCGATTGACGGCATGAAAAGCTGGTAATGCGGCGCACGCGAGAAGCCGCCGTTCTTGTCCGGGCTCCACTGCATCGGCGTGCGGACGCCATTGCGGTCGCCGAGGAACGGGTCGTCTCCCATCCCGATCTCGTCGCCGTAGTAGAGAATCGGGCTACCTTTGAGGGATAGAAGCAGCGCGTTCATCAGCTCGATGCGCCGGCGATCGCTTCCGAGAAGTGGCGCAAGGCGACGCCGGATTCCGACGTTGATCCGAAACCGGGAGTCGGCGGCGTACTCGTGGTACATGTAGTCGCGCTCCTCGTCCGTCACCATCTCAAGCGTCAGCTCGTCGTGGTTGCGGAGAAAGATCGCCCACTGCGCCTCCTCGGGAATGTCTTCCGTGAGCTCGAGCATCTCGACGAGCGGCCGGCGGTTCTCCCGCCGCAGTGCCATGTACATCCGGGGCATGATGGGGAAGTTGAACGCCATCTGCACGCCATCTCCATCGGCGAAATACGGCAGCGTGTCTTCCGGCCACTGATTCGCCTCCGCCAGAAGCACCTTCCCGGGTCCGTATCGCTCCTCGATCGCCTTGCGCAGCTCGACGATGTACTCGATCGTCTCCGGCAGATTCTCACAACTCGTGCCTTCCCGCTCATACAGGTACGGCACGGCATCGAGCCGAAGCCCATCCACTCCCATATCCAGCCAGAAGAACATTACCTCCTTCATGGCCTCACGGACCTTCGGGTTGTCGAAGTTCAAATCCGGCTGATGGCTGAAGAACCGGTGCCAGTAGTACCGGCCGGCCTTGCGGTCCCACGTCCAGTTCGAGATCTCCGTATCCGTAAAGATGATGCGCGCCTCCTCATACCGGTCGGTCGTGTCGCTCCAGACGTACCAGTCGTGCATCGGCGAATCCGGGTCGCGCGCTTCCTGAAACCACGGATGCTGATCCGAGGTGTGGTTCAGGACGAGCTCGGTGATCACTCTCATGCCGCGTTCGTGCGCCTCGTTGAGGAAGACGCGGAACTCGTCCATCGTCCCGTGCACAGGCAGGATGCCGTAGTAATCCGATGTGTCGTAGCCGTCATCCCGAAGCGGGCTCTTGAGGAAGGGAAGCAGCCAGAGCGTGTTCACCCCGAGACTTTCGAGATACGGCAGCTTCATGCGCATCCCCTCGAAGTCTCCATAGCCGTCGTTGTCCGAATCGAAAAACGAGCGAACGTGCAGCTCGTAGATGACTGCGTCCTTGTACCAGAGTGGATCCGAAAGAAAATCTTTCGACATGCGGGCGTAAACGGGCTAATTCAGAGGAAGTAGGGGAAGTCGCGCTCGGTCGAGACTTCGCTCCGGAGATGGAAGATGTGCGCGGGGATGACGTGCGGATTGAGCCTGACGAAGTGGCGATCGCCATGCCAGAGATAGCGTTCGCCGCCGAGGAGGTCATGCACCTGAAATGAGCGTTCACCAGAGAGCCCGACCTCCTGAGGCGTGAGCGTGACCCATCCCGATTGTTCGTGGTGCGGGTCAAGGTTCACAACCACAAGCACTACGTCATCGCCGGTTCGCTTGCTGTAAGCGATGATCTCCTCATTGTCGGTCTCGTGGAAGGTGATGTTGCGCATGTGCTGCAGCGCCGGATGCGCACGCCGGATCTGGTTGACGCGCTTCATCAGCGGCTGCAGCGAATTGGGGTCGTTCCAGTTCCACGTCCGGATCTCGTACTTCTCGTTGTTGGCGTACTCCTCGCGGTCCGGGTGCTGGTTGTTGTCGACGTGCTCGTACGGTGGACCGTACACGCCATACGCGGAAGACATCGTTGCGGCGAGGATCAGGCGTGTGACGTGCGCCGGCCGCCCGCCGAAGACGAGGTACTCGTGCAGGATGTCCGGCGTGTTGGGCCAGAAATTGGGGCGGAAGAAATCGGCGACTTCAGTGTGGAAGAGCTCTTTCGCGTAGGATGTGAGTTCCTCCTTCGTGTTGCGCCACGTGAAGTACGTGTAGGAATTGTTGAAGCCGAGCTTTGCCAGCGTGTACATCATCTTCGGCCGCGCGAAGGCTTCGGCGAGGAAGATGAGATCGGGATGCTGCTCCCGGAGTGTCCTGATGCACCATTCCCAGAACGGGATGGACTTGGTGTGGGGATTGTCGACGCGGAAGATCCGCACGCCATGATCGATCCAGAACTCGAAGACGCTTCGGAGCTCAGTCCACAGCTCGCGCCAGTGCTCGTTCTCGAAATCGAACGGGTAGACGTCCTGGTATTTTTTTGGGGGATTCTCCGCGTATCGAATCGAGCCGTCGGGCCGGTGCCTGAACCATTCAGGGTGTTCGCGCACGTACGGATGATCCGGCGATGTCTGAAAGGCAATGTCGATCGCGACAGCGATATCCAGCTCCTCGGCGCGCCTGACAAACCGGTCGAAGGCTTCAATACCGCCCAGCTCCGGAGCAACGGCCTTGTGCCCTCCATCCTCAGATCCAATAGCCCACGGACTTCCCGGCTCACCCTCTTTAGCCGTCGGCGCGTTGTCTTTGCCCTTTCTGAACGTCGTCCCGATCGGGTGGACGGGAGGGAGGTAGACGACGTCGAACCCGAGCTCCTTGATGCGAGGCAGGCGATCGGCGGCGTCATCGAGCGTTCCGTGTCGCCCCGGCTCAGTGGCGGCGGAGCGAGGGAAGAACTCGTACCAGGCGGCAAAGCGTGCTCGCTCCGGATCGGCAATGACTTCCACAACCGGCCCTTCGATGAGCCCGTGCCGCGGATAGTGCTGCCTCGCGAGTTCTACGATGCCGTCTCCGGTGGCCGCGTCGACATGCCCCAGCTCAAATCGTGAGGCGAGCTCTTCGAGTTTGACGGCAGCGTCGCCCTGGGCATTTTCGAGAGCGATCCGAAGTAGCTGGGCACCTTCAAGAAGCTCGGCGCGGAGCTCCTGCTTCGTCTCGCCACCCTGCACGCGCCGCTGAAACTGGTCGTGCCACGTCCCAAAAACATCAACCCACGCACGAACCTGATACCAGTGCCGACCAAGAGCCTCGATCTTGAAACTGGCATGGTATTCGTCGTTGTAGCGCAGCCTCATCGGCGTCACGCTTTCATCCTCGCTGTCATGCCCGTAAGCAAGTTCAGCCGCAATGCGGTCGTGGCCGTCGATGATCAGCCCCGCCACCACATCAACCGTCTCACCGACCGACCGCCGGACGGGCCACGCGCCGGCTTCCACATACGGCGAGACCGAAACCAAAGACACGCGTGACCAGGAGTCGGGAAGCGAGTTTGTG
The DNA here is from genome assembly GCA_964551345.1 of uncultured Rhodothermales bacterium. Classification (GTDB taxonomy): domain Bacteria; phylum Bacteroidota; class Rhodothermia; order Rhodothermales; family CAZKDQ01; genus CAZKDQ01. The sequence goes on along the minus strand of CAZKDQ010000082.1, from coordinate 7,509 downwards.
TCGGGCATGAACGTCGTGCTGGTGCTTGAATATGTTGTCAGAGATGGACTTCATGGCGAGCCACGGCGCGATGGCCCTATCTTCCGCCCGCTTTAGCGCCGCACAGGTTACGGTTTATTGAGTAGACCATAGGGCCGGCGGGCGCTACGAAAGGGCGTTTTACACGACTTTCCAATATGGCCGGAGCGGCCACGTTGGTACTTACTTGAATTTGCGGCATCAACGATGAACATAGAATCAGAGCGGAAGGCGGAGGCCTCTCGGGCGCGCGTCTGGCCCGGAAAGCCGTACCCGATGGGTGCGACGTGGGATGGCCTCGGCGTCAATTTCACGCTCTTCAGTGCGCACGCAAGACGAGTCGAGCTTGTGCTTTTCGATTCGCCGGATGCCGAGCGTCCGTCCGCCGTGATCCCACTGCCGGAAAAGACGGGTCCGATCTGGCACGGCTATGTGCCGCAGATCCGGCCTGGTCAGCTTTACGCGTATCGTGTCTACGGCCCTTATCAGCCGGAGAAGGGGCACAGGTTTAATCCAAACAAACTTCTGCTCGATCCCTATGCCAAGGCCATCGGACGGCCGCTTCGCTGGGACGACAGCCTCTTCGGATACGTCCTCGGGCATGAGGATGAGGACCTCTCGTTCGACGTGCGAGACAACTCGCGCTTCGCGCCGCTGGGTGCGGTTGTCGAGGAGCACTTCGAGTGGCACGACGACCGTCGCCCGGATGTCCCGTGGAACCACACGGTGATCTACGAGACGCACGTCAAAGGCATCAGCCAATTGCATCCTGATGTGCCGGAGGAGTACCGCGGCACGTACATGGGCCTCGCGTCCGAGCCGATTCTCGATCATCTCCGCAGCCTCGGTGTGACGACGGTGCAGCTGCTTCCGGTGCACGCCAAGGTGCACGACCTGCGGCTGGTCAAGATGGGTCTGCGCAATTACTGGGGATACAATACGCTCGCCTACTTCGCACCGGAGCCCGAGTACTCGAGCAGTGGTGGACTCGGAGCAGTGCGCGATTTCAAGATGATGGTGCGCGCGTTGCATGCGGAAGGCTTCGAGGTCATCATCGACGTCGTCTACAACCACACGGCCGAAGGCAATCACCTCGGTCCGACGTTGTCCATGCGTGGCATCGACAACCTTGGATACTACAAGGAAAAGCCAGGTGAGCCGCGTTTTCTGATGGACTATACCGGCACCGGCAATACGCTCGATGCCGGAGATCCGCACGTGCTGCAGCTCATTATGGACAGCTTGCGGTACTGGGTGCGCGAGATGCACGTCGATGGTTTTCGATTCGATCTCGCGGCTGCCCTCGCGCGCGAACTGTACGAGATCGACATGCTGGCACCGTTCTTCAAGCTGATCCAGCAGGACCCCGTTCTGAGCCAGGTGAAGCTGATTGCGGAGCCATGGGACGTTGGCCCCGGCGGCTACCAGGTCGGCAGCTTTCCATACCAGTGGACGGAATGGAACGGACGCTACCGCGACAAGGTGCGGCGATTCTGGCGTGGTGACCGCGGGCTCAAAGGCAACTTCGCGACGCGCATTGCCGGCTCGAGTGATCTCTATGAGCTGTCTGGACGACGTCCGTTCGCTTCGATCAACTTTGTGACGGCGCACGACGGTTTTACGCTCGAGGACATGGTCTCGTACGAGCGAAAGCACAACCTCGAGAACGGGGAAGACAACCGGGACGGGCACGAGCCCAACTACAGTGTCAATTGCGGTGTCGAGGGGCCATCGGATGACGCGGAGGTCATTGCGTGCCGCGAGCGACTCAAGCGGAGTCTGTTCAGCACGCTCCTTCTATCGCAAGGAGTACCGATGATCCTCGGCGGCGACGAACTTTCGCGCACCCAACGTGGCAACAACAACGCCTACTGCCAGGACAACGAGATCAACTGGTACAACTGGGACCTGGACGAGCGGGAGGAGTCTTTCCTGGAGTTCACGCGAAAGGCGGTCGCGTTTCGTAAGGCTCACCCTAGCTTCCGTCGCCGGCGATTCCTGCACGGCCGTCGTAACGCGGATGTGGAGCCCGACGTAATCTGGCTGCACCCGACGGGGCATGAGATGGCGGATGCGGACTGGCACAACACCGATGTGCAAGCCTTTGGGATGCTGCTACGCGGCGATCGCATCGGCGGAATCGACTCACGCGGCCGGCCCTACCACGACGACACGTTCCTCGTGCTATTCAACGGCTCTGCGGGCGACGTTGTGTTCGCTCTGCCCTACGACCTTGCCGGATCGCCGCAGGCGTGGTTTCCTGCCGAACCGTTCAACCAGGACCTCCCGCCGACGGAAGCGCTCGACGCTGAAGGCGAGCTGCCGATCCCCCCACACACGCTGCTGGTGCTGCGAGCGGAAATGCGGCAGGCGTCAAAATAGTCAGCCGCCGGGTTTGCGGATTCCGTCGAGGTTCATCCGACTCGTCTCGTGCATCTCACCGTCGATCCAGACGCGAACCGGAACGTGGTGAATGATGCCCTGGACGTATTCGACCGCCTTCTCGGGTGATTCCGGCGTGACGTTCTCCACGCGGAAGTAGCGCTCATCCTCGCGCAACTCGCCGGTGCCTTCAAGGCTCTCGGGGTAGTCGTCATCAGGTGTGATGCCGGCGGCGGTGAGCTGCTTGTCGCCGGTGCCGATCGGCGCGTCTTTCTCGATGGAGAATCGGAACATGGTTATTCAGGATTGGCTGGATTTGGCGGTGGCCTGTGGTATCAGGACTCACGCATAGCTGATTCCGCGGCCGCGGTGCTCTTTCCAGATAATCACATGCTGTTCGCGACGCTACGCTTAGTCCCGCGAAGCACCACCCACGGCACGTCGGGCTCCAGCGTAATCTCCCTGCGCTCGTCGATTGGCTCGTCGGTCAGGACGTCCGTCCACGCCATCGACTTGTATTCCTCGGGCAGAGACAAGTGAGCCGGCGCGGTTTCGCCTCCGAAGTGCCGCCCAACGGCTACAAGCAGCACCTCATCCTCATCTTCATCTTCCCGCAAGAATGCGACCCACCGTTCGTCACCGGTATCATTAATGGATAGCTCCCGGTATCCAGCCGACGTCATGCTGAAACTACCTCGCAGCCGAAGGAGCAATCGCAGCAGGTAGAACTTCAGCGTGATGTCTCGCCGCTCGATCCTATTTACAAGGTCGTCCCGCGTCAGGACATCCGATTCGAAAGCATCGAGCATCCGTCCCCGCTCCTCGAAATCCACCGGGCGTCGATTGTCCGGATCGACCATCGACAGATCCCAGAGTTCCGTTCCCTGATACACATCCGGAACGCCCGGCGTCATCAGCTTCAGAACCAGTTGCGTGATGGTGTTGCGAAAACCGACGTCTGCGATGGTTCGGGCGGTTGGCGTAATCGCGGCAGCGGTCCGTTCATCCTCCATCACTCCACGGATGAATGCCTCAAGCGCCGTTTCGTAATCGGAGTTGGGGCTCGTCCAGCTCGTATGCTGTTTGCTCTCGCGGGACGCTTTCTGCATGTAGGTGCAGAGCCGATCCGGGAGCTCCTCGTGATCGGAGTCTTCCCACAATGCAGTCAGCATCTGCAGGAAAATGTACACGTCCTCCGAGGCGGGGCCGGCTTCCTGCATGTGGTCCTGCGCGATGATCTCGAAAGCCTGCACGGTGTCCTGCCACAGGTTCGGCACCTCGCTCAGGGCCACGAGACGCATGCGCGTATCCTCGCCGCGCTTGTGGTCGTGCGTTGCCGTGGCGAGTAACGTGAATGGGTACTTGTACGCGCGGAATCGGCAGCGCGAGTGGAACGTCTGGAGAGAATGGCCGAAATCCGCAGGCTCGCCGCCAACCTCGTTGAGCGCCGCGAGGCGATGGTATCGATAGAAGGCGGTGTCTTCGAGGCCCTTCGCCGCGACAGGCGCGCAGTACTGCTGAAGGCGCCGCGTCCAAGCCTGCTGCTGGGGCGCGAGGTCCGGCCGGACGTCACCCAGGATGACGGAGCGAATAAACTCGAACACGCTCGCGTCGATGTGTGGATGCCGAGACATCGCGCGGTAAACGGCTTCGCGAATCACTTCGGCGGCGCCGTCGGCATCGTGCGGGAGATACGTGCGATAGCGGTCGAAGGCGGCGACGATGCTTTGCAGCGCGTCCTGCAGCGCCTCAAGTGTGAAATCGCGTGTGTGATAGTCGGCTTCGGAGATTCGATCGAGTTCATACGACAGACGCACCAACTCGCTCGATAGTGTCGACTGCATCACATGCATCTTGCTGCGGTAGACGATGTCGTCAAAACTCGAGTTGTCTCCGACGAACCGTCGGTAGGTGCGATCGAGCGCGATGCGGGCGGAAGAATCGACCATGAGGCCGAGGATGTCGTTCATGAACTCATATCCGGTCGTCCCGTCAACCGGCCAGTCGGGCGGAAGCGTTTCGCCGGGAGCAAGGATCTTCTCGACCCAGATTCTTCCGGGACCCACTTCCCGCAAGCGCTCGAGATAGTCGTGCGGATCCGCCAGTCCATCAACATGATCGATCCGTACGCCCTCAACAGCCGGATGCGCGAGGATCTCGCCGAGGAGGCGGTGCCCATCCCAGAACACCTGCTCGTCTTCCATCCGCAACGCGACCAGCTCGTTGATGTCGAAGAAGCGGCGGTAATTAATCTCGGAGCTCGCCGTCTTCCAGAAGGAAAGACGCCAGAACTGCTGCTCCAGAATGTCATGCAGCGTCTCGCAGCCAATCGCCTGCAGGGCCTGGGCAACCTGTTGTTCGCTCAGCAAGCGCTGGAGGCGGACCCGCAGGCTCTCGGCTTTCTCGATTTCAGGTGGCTGAAGTGTCGAGTATGCCTCAGCGAGATTCTTCAAGTCGAAGTAAACATCCTCACGTTCGTACGACTCGAGCAGAACTTCGACGATGGTTGCGTACGTCGAGGGCGAGAGCGCGAACCGGTTCTCGTAGTATTGAGCATAGAAGTAGCCCTCGGCATAGCTAATGCCAAGTTCACCGCCGTCGAGCACCTCGCCGTAGGTCTTGCCGAGAAACGGGAGCAAGATTTTCTGCCGGAGCTCTGGTTTGAGCGACGTCCATTCGATGTCGAAGAAGTGCGCATACCGCGCGTGCGGCCCGAACGCGAGCACATCCTGCCAGTAACGATTGCGAGGTCCCACGCCTGCATGATTCGGTACGAAGTCCAGGACGATCCGCAGGTCCGCTGCTTCACAGGCATCGGCGAGTTGCATGAAGCCGTCATAACCGCCGAGCTCCTCGTTGATGGCATTGTGGTCGATGACGTCGTAGCCGTGCGTGCTGCCCGCGCGCGCCTGGGTGATGGGTGAGAGGTAGAGGTGGCTGACGCCCAGGCGGCTGAAGTACGGAATCAGCCGGCGCACGTGATCGAACCGGAAGTCCGGGTGGAGCTGCAACCGATAGGTGGCAATCATTGGAACCTCAGATGCGGACGATAACGGCGGATGGAGTCTGGAACGCGAGCTTGCCTTCAGACAGCGTCGGAGCTGAAGCGTCGGTGCCGCCATAGCGAACATCCTCCGAGTGCCAGACGATGTGCGCTTCGGCAGAGATCGATGTCTCGGCAGGCGCGTCAAACGCGACCAACAGGGTGTCTTCGCCGCGCGTCAGCTGGAGAACTTTATCGGATTGAGCACGGGCATCGACTTCGCCGCTAAAGGACTTTCGCCTGGCGAGCAGATCGCGATACATCGCGAGGACGCCACTGTGCGGATCGCGCTCCAGCTCATCCCATTGCAGCTTGCTGCGCTCGAAAGTCTCCTCTGCCTGTGGATCGGGGACGTCGCCGCTGAAGCCCGAGAAATCCCCAAACTCGCGACGACGACCTTCTGTCACCGCGCGGCCGAGCTCTTCTTCGTGATCCGTGAAATAGAGAAACGGCGTGCGTGCTGCCCATTCCTGCCCCATGAAGAGGAGCGGCGTCTGGGGCACGTAGAGCAGCAACGCGCTAACGGCACGGTAAAGTTCGATCGGAATGTCGTCGCTCAGGCGGTTGCCCAGCGGCCGATTTCCGATCTGATCGTGGTTCTGAATGGAGAAGACGAACCGCTCGGGTCGCAGGCCCGTCGCGTCTGTACCACGCGCCTTACCGTTCGCTTTCGACTTCTGGCCTTCATAGAACCATCCTCGCCGAATCGATTGCGCGATGTCATCAATCGTCGTATCGGCGAAGGCGGCGTAATAGCTCTCACTGTCGCCGGCCGTTCGATTGCGGATGAGATGGTGGAAGTCGTCCGACCAGACACCATCGAGCCCGTATCCACCTTCGTCCCGCGGCCGGATTACTCGGTTGAGGTTGCGATGATCTTCCGCGATCAGGATACGCTCGGGGCCTTCTTCGATGGATGCAACCGCGACCGCGAGTTCCTCGAGGAAATGAATCTCGCTGTCATCGATCAATGCGTGTGTCGCGTCGAGGCGCAGTCCGTCGATGTGGTACTCGCCGAGCCAGTGGAGCGCATTGTCGATGAAGAAGTCGCGCACGCCCTCGCTGTGCTCGTCATCGAGGTTCATCGCCATTCCCCACGGCGTGTCGTGCTTCTTCGTAAAGAAGGGCGCGAACGCAGGAGCATACGCGCCATCCGGCCCGAAGTGGTTGTAGATGACGTCGAGGATGACCGCCATACCCATCCCGTGCGCATCGTCGACGAGCCGGCGCAGATCATCGGGACGACCGTAGGCGCGTGACGGTGCAAAGAGTGCGGCGTGATCATAACCCCAGTTCCATCGACCCGGAAAATCCGCGACGGGCATCAGCTCGATTGCCGTGATGCCGAGATCTCTCAGATATGGAAGCCGCTGCCGCAGCGCATCGAACGTCCCCTCGTTCGTGAACGTGCCGACGTGGAGCTCATAGATCACGAGTTGATCCGTCGGGATGCCTTTCCATCCCTCATCGCTCCACGCGAAGCTTTGTGTATCGATGATCTCGGACGGCCCGTGAACGCCTTCCGGCTGATACCGAGACGCCGGATCGGGAAACTCATCGGCTCCATCGATACGGTATCGATATCGCGCGCCGGCGATGAGGCCTTCTACGAACCTTTCGAAGTACCCACCCGCGACGCGATCCATCGTAACGGCGGCCCGCTCCGAGTCAAAGATGATCTCGACGGTTTGCTTCTCTGGCGCCCACAGCCTGAAGCGGACTCCACGGTCATCGGGAATCGCTCCGAGACGAGCCTGCTCGTGTGATGTCATAGGGGAGAGGACGGGAAGGCGTAGTTCAGTATGCGACCGAACTTACCACACGCACACATCATCCCCGCCGGCGCCATGACCGATGAGCCGGCGTTTTCCGACACCGTGACACATCCGCAGCGCCGGGCGCAAGCCCTATTCCCCACCCACTATCTCTTCTCGCCCGGAAATCGAAACGAGTTCAGCCAGCCGCGCCGCGTGCTCTGGCGTGAGTTGTCCATTCTTGAGGCGCCACGTCCAGTTGCCCTCGCTCACGCCCGGCGTGTTCATCCTGGCCTCGCTTCCGAGACCGAT
>CAZKDQ010000081.1:0-12353 GCA_964551345.1 uncultured Rhodothermales bacterium | reverse complement strand
AAGGCGATGGCGGACGTGGACCTGACGCCGGAGACCCCGTCCAACCCGAGCGGCATCTCGAACCTCCAGATGGGGTACCTCTTCGAGCACCTCATTATGAAGTTCAACGAGCAGGCCAACGAGGAGGCCGGCGACCACTTCACCCCGCGCGAGGTCATCCGCCTGATGACCAACCTCGTCTACACCGGCGAGCAGGACGTTTACAAACCCGGCATCTTCCGTACCATTTACGACCCCGCCTGCGGCACGGGCGGCATGCTCTCGGAGTCGCAGAAGTTCATCCTCGCGCAGAACACCGCCGCCAACCTCGCGCTCTATGGGCAGGAGTACAACGACGAGTCCTGGGCCATCTGCTGCTCGGACATGCTCATCAAGGACGAAGACCCCAGCAGCATCATCCTCGGAGACACGCTCGGCGACGGTAAGACGCACGACGGCTTCCAGGGCGAGCGCTTCCATTACATGCTTGCCAACCCGCCCTTCGGTGTAGAGTGGAAGGACCAGAAGAAGGTCGTCGAGAAGGAGCACCAGACCCAGGGGTTCAACGGTCGCTTCGGGGCGGGACTGCCTGCCATCAACGACGGCTCGCTGCTCTTCCTGCAGCATATGATTTCCAAGATGCATCCGTACGACGAGGACTCCGAAGACTCGCCGGGCTCGAAGATCGCCATCGTCTTTAACGGCTCGCCGCTCTTCTCCGGCGCGGCCGAGTCGGGGCCGTCGAACATCCGCCGCTGGATCATCGAGAACGACTGGCTCGACGCCATCGTCGCCCTCCCAGACCAGCTCTTCTACAACACGGGCATCTACACCTACATCTGGCTCATCACCAACCGCAAGCCAGCCGACCGGCGCGGCAAGGTGCAGCTCATCGACGGCACGCGCTTCTTCCAGCGCATGAAGAAGAGCCTCAACAACAAGCGCCACGAGATCACCGACGACCAGATCCGCCACCTCACGCGCATCTACGGCAACTTCAGGGATGGGGAGACGGCGGAGGTTTCCATGAACGGGCACACCGAGACGCGCGTCGTCTCGCGCATTTTCGAGAACCGCGAGTTCGGCTTCCTGCGGATCACCGTGGAGCGCCCGCTGAGGATGAACTTCGAAGCCTCGCCCGAGCGCATCGCGCGGCTCGACGACCAGCGAGCCTTCACCAACCTCGCGACGTCGAAGAAGCGGAAGAACGAAGCCGCCGCATCACGCGAGATCGAGGAGGGACGACGCCTCCAGGAGAACATCCGCACGCTGCTGGCCTCGCTCGCGCCGAACGGACGGTACATGGATCGGGAAGTCTTCGCCGCCGACGTCAAACGAGCCGCCAAGGGCGACGGTCTGAAGATCTCCGCACCCATCATGAAAGCAATCTTCGCTGCCCTCGGCGAGCGCGATCCGGAGGCCGCCATCTGCCGCGACGGCAAGGGACGACCGGAGCCGGATAGCGACCTTCGCGACACCGAGAACATCCCGCTCCCCGAGGGCACCGCGCTCCCGCTGCCGCTGGACTTTGGGCCGGACAAGCCGCATGACGACCTCATCAACGCCTTCCGCGGAGACATCGACGACTACATGGCCCGCGAGGTGCTGCCCCATGTGCCCGACGCCTGGGTCGACTACGACAAGACGAAGGTGGGCTACGAAATACCCATCAACCGCCACTTCTACGTCTACGAGCCGCCGCGCCCGCTGGACGAGATTGAGGCCGACATCAACGCGCTCGAAAGCGAGATCGCCGAGCTGCTGGAGGGGCTGAGCGTATGAGCGGACATCTCGAATTCCCCTCAGCGTGGACATCGAAGCGGCTGAAGTACGTTGCATCATACAACGACGAGACACTGCCTGAGTCCACGGACGACCTACAAGAGCTTGACTATGTTGAGATCTCGGGCGTCTCGCTCACTGGTGGTATCGAGGAGGTCAACCGGATGACTTTCTATGAGGCTCCTTCGCGGGCGCGTAGAAAGGTAAGGCCGGGGGATATTCTCATTTCCACGGTTCGAACCTACCTGAAGGCAATCGCAGCCGTTGATACTGCGTCGGATGATCTGATCGCCTCAACGGGCTTTTGCGTGGTTCGCCCGAGAGACGAGGTTGACTCCACCTACATTGGCTGGGTCGCTAAGTCCGAACTCTTCGTGTCAGAGGTTGTCGCTCGGTCCGTCGGCGTCAGTTACCCCGCCATCAATGCCAGCGAGCTGGTCAACATCGAGATTCCCCTTCCGCCCCTCGACGTGCAGCGGCGGATCGCGCGGTTCCTGGACGAAAAGACCGCCCGCATCGACGCGCTGATCGCGAAGAAGCGGGCGCTGCTGGACCGGCTGGCCGAGAAGCGCCAGGCGCTCGTCACCCGCGCCGTCACGCAGGGCCTCGACCCCGACGCCCCACGCAAGCCCTCGGGCATCGAGTGGCTGGGCGAGATCCCGGCGCATTGGGAGGTCAAGCGCTTGAACAGCTTCTGCTACTTCCAATCCGGGAAGGCTCACGAGCCTTTCATCGAACCCGATGGAGAGTTCGTTTGCGTAAATGCTCGCTTCATCTCGACCAATGGTCTGGCAGAAAAGCGGTGCACGGAGAATCTTTGCCCAGCAGAGCCAGGCGATATTCTAATGGTGATGAGTGATCTCCCGAACGGCCGTGCTTTAGCTAGGTCGTTCTTCGTTGATGATCAGGATAAGTACGCGGTAAACCAGCGGGTTTGTCGAATTCGCCCGCAACACGGTCTTCCAGCTTACTTCAGCTACCTTCTAGATCGAAACCCGCAGCTGCTGAGCTACAACGATGGAAAGGAGCAGACTCATCTGTCGAACTCGGCGTTCAAGCTCATGCAGTTGCTCTTCCCTCCCGAACACGAGCAGAGACAGATTGTAGCCTACTTGGACGACATAGCTGGCAAGTTTGAGCGCGTCGCCATTCGTGTGGCATCCAGCCTATCCACGCTTACGGAATACCGCTCCGCCCTCGTCACCGCCGCCGTCACCGGCCAGATCGAGGGCCTGCGATGAGCCACGGTACCCACACCGAAACCGCCTTCGAAGAGGCCGTCGAGGCCGGGTTGCTCGGCACCGGGCGGTATGAGAAGCGCCCGCCGTCCATGTACCTTTCCCCGACGTCGAGCCCGGCCGGATCTTGTCACTGAACGTATTTTCTTAGTTTGCCTTTTGCAATCAATTCGGATACGATCTCAAGTAATACAATCGCCAAAAGAAGAGAATCCCTCCCATGAATCGCGTGGCCGTCAGACCGGAGTTGGTGCAGTGGGCGCGTGAGCGTGCCGGGCTCGCCGTGGACCAGCTGGCTAAACGCTTCCCCAGGCTCACTGATTGGGAGAGTGGTCACGTACGGCCCACGTTCAAACAACTGGAGGACTTTGCCAGGGCAACCCACGTCCCCTTCGGCTACCTCTTCCTGCCCGAGCCGCCGGAGATCCCCCTGCCGATTCGCGATTTCCGTACGGTGCCAAAGCCGCACGTGGGCACTGTCAGCCCGGACCTGCTGGATACGATTTACGCCATGCAGCGGCGTCAGGCCTGGCTGCGTGAGGACCGGTTGGAAGCCGGAGCCGAGCCCTTTGCGTTCGTGGGGAGCGCCCGCCTGTCGGACGATCCGGCAGCCGTCGGCCGCGAAATGCGCCGGCTCACGGGTCTTGCCGATGGCTGGGCCGCCGAGGTGCGTTCCTGGCGGGAGGCCGTCCGGGCCCTCCGCGAGGCCATCGAGAGGCTGGGCGTAATGCCCGTCGTCAACGGCATCGTCGGCAATAACACGCACCGGCCCCTGAATGTGGCGGAGTTTCGAGGATTCGCCCTCAGCGATGAGTTCGCCCCGCTGATATTCGTGAACGGCGCCGATGCCAAATCGGCGCAGATGTTTACGCTGGCTCACGAGCTGGCCCACATCTGGCTCGGCGATCTCGGGGAGGGGCTATCTGGTTTCCCCGGCATCTTCCCGGATGGGGGCGACGTGGAGACCTTCTGCGACCGGGCAGCAGCCGAGTTCCTGGTACCGGAAGCCGAGCTTCGCACAATCTGGCCGGATGTCAGGCGCCAGACACGGCCGTTCCATGCGCTGGCACGAATGTTCAAGGTGAGCCCGATCGTGACCGGCCGCAGAGCTATGGATCTGCGCCTGGTGGATCGCGAAGAGTTCTTCGACTTCTACGAGATCTATACGCAACAGGAATACCAGAGAGAGCAAGGCGGCGGCGGAGGCAACTTCTACCTCAACCAGAATTTGCGCGTCGGCAGCAGATTTGCCACCCAGGTGATACGCGCCGCCCGAGAAGGGCGCATCGGGTTCAAACAAGCCTATGAACTGACAGGGCTCAATGCAGGCGCCTTCCAGGAGTATGCCCGCCGCATCGGTATCGACCTGCAGTGACCATGTATATCGTTGATTCGGACGTCTTCATTACCGCAAAGAACCGCTACTATGCGTTCGGCATCTGTCCGGGCTTCTGGGATAGCATCATTGATCATCACAATCAAGGCAACGTGCATTCCCTGGATCACGTGCGGCAGGAACTGCTTCGCGGACAGGATGAGGATGATCTGGTGCAATGGGTGAGGACCACCATACCTGAGGACTTTTTCCTGAGCAGCCGGAGTGGGGAGGTCACAGCCGCCTATACGGAGGTCATGCTCTGGGCACAACGTCACGCCCACTACGTCGATAACGCCATAGCAAGCTTTGCCGCCGGCGCGGACGGTTGGCTAGTGGCCTATGCTCGCGTCCACGGCATTACAGTCGTGACCAACGAGCAACCACGTCCGGAAGCACGCATCGCCATCAAACTCCCAGACGTGTGTAATGCCTTTGATGTTGACTACATGGACACATTCGAAATGCTCAAGGCTCTGAGAGTGAAGTACGACTATACCCCGTGAACCTCATGAGCTCCCACACCGAAACCGCCTTCGAAGAGGCCGTCGAGGCCGGGTTGCTCGGCACCGGGCGGTATGAGAAGCGCCCGCCGTCTGCTTACGACGCCGAGCGTGCGCTCTTCCCCGATGACGTCCTCGGCTTCCTCCAAGCCACGCAGCCACAGAAGTGGGCCGCGCTTGAAAAGCTCCTCGCCGGGCGTACAGCGGATACGGTGCTTGAGTCGCTCACCAAAGAGCTCGGCCATAAGGGCACGCTGCATGTTTTGAGGCACGGCTTCAAGTGCTACGGCAAGAGCTTTCGGCTGGCCTACTTCCGCCCGAACACCGGGATGAACCCGGAGGCTGCCGCTCGTTATGCCAAGAACCGGCTCACGATCACCCGGCAGGTGTCGTTCAGCTCGGTGTTAAAGCGCCCCGATGGTAAGCCACGGCGATGCGTCATCGATGTTGTACTCGCTGTCAACGGCTTGCCTGTCGTTACTGCCGAGCTCAAGAATCCGCTCACGGGTCAGCGCGCCAGCGACGCCCGGGCTCAGTACGAGGAAGACCGTGACGGGCGTGACCTGCTCTTCGCTTTCAAGCAGCGCACTCTGGTCCATTTCGCCGTAGATCCGGACGAGGTATGGATGACCACGCGCCTTAGAGGCAAGGAGACGTTCTTCCTTCCCTTTAACCGCGGAAACAATCATGGTGCGGGTAATCCGCCCGTGGAGGGCAACTGGAAGACGCATTACCTCTGGGATGAGGTGCTTGAGGCCGATAGCTTGCTCGACATTCTCCAGCGGTTCATGCACCTGGAGATCACCGAGAAGGCAGTGGCAACCGACAAGGGTGCGCGCACCGTACGTCGGGAGACAATGATCTTCCCGCGCTACCATCAGCTCGACGCGGTGCGGAAGCTGGTGGCCCACGCGCATACCCACGGCTCGGGTCACAACTATCTCGTGCAGCACTCGGCCGGCTCAGGGAAGTCTAATTCTATCGCGTGGCTGGCGCATCGTCTTGCCAGTCTCCACGATGCCAACGACGAGAAGATCTTCCATACGATCGTTGTCGTCACCGACCGGCTCGTGCTCGACCAGCAGCTTCAAGACACGATCTATCAGTTCGAGCACAAGACGGGCGTCGTGGAGAAGATCGATGAAGACACCCAGCAGCTCGCACGCGCTCTCTCGAGCGGGACGCCGATCGTCATCAGTACGATTCAGAAGTTTCCCTTTATATCGCAGGCGATGAAGAAGCTCGCCGAGAAAGGGGATGGCGTGCGGCTCGACACATCCGACAAGCGCTTTGCCGTGATTGTCGACGAGGCCCACTCGTCTCAAAGCGGCGAGACGGCGAAAGCGCTGCGAGGGATGCTTAATAGGGCGGGCATAGAAGCTGCAATCGCTGCCCAACTGGGTGACGAGGAAGATGACGACTTGACTGATGAAGCGCGGGCGGCTGTTCTGCGCGATGCGCTGGAGCGGGGGAGGCAGCCGAACCTCAGCTTCTTTGCCTTTACTGCCACGCCCAAGTTCAAGACTAAGGTCCTTTTCGATGAGCCGGGGCCGTCGGGCACCTCACCGTTCCATGAGTACTCCATGCGACAAGCCATCGAAGAAGGCTTCATCCTGGATGTGCTGAAGAACTACACAACGTACAAGCGCTACTACGGCCTCATAAAGCAGGTCGAGAACGATCCCGAGGTGCCACGCCGTCAGGCCGCCAAGGCTCTTGCACGCTTCATGGAGCTGCACCCAGTCAACATCGAGCAGGTTGTGACAGTGATCGTTGAGCACTTCCGTGCCAATGTTCTGCACGAGATCGGCGGGCGGGCAAAAGCCATGGTTGTAACGAGCTCAAGGCTGGCGGCCGTCAAATACAAGCTTGCATTCGACCGTTATATCCGCGAGCAGCGGTATACAGGCATTCGCTCGCTTGTCGCTTTCTCGGGCACTGTCCACGACCCGGACATCTCGGATGCGTCGTACACCGAAGTCTCGATGAACGATGGCCTCGCCGAGCGCGAGCTGCCCGAGACCTTCGCCGGTGACGATTATCGGGTGCTGCTCGTGGCAGACAAGTATCAGACCGGCTTCGATCAGCCGCTGCTCCAGACGATGTATGTGGTGAAGCGGCTCGCAGGCGTTCAGGCGGTACAGACACTCTCTCGCCTGAACCGCATGGCGCCGGGTAAGTCGCGCACCTTCGTGCTGGACTTCGTCAACGAAGAGGGCGAGATCTACAACGCCTTCAAGCCCTACTACGAGAGCACGCCGGTGGGAGATAATTCTGATCCGCATCAGCTCTCCGAATTGCAGCACAAACTGGTGGGGTGGGCTGTCTTTACACCTGCCGATGTGGACGCGTTCGCCGAGATCTGGTATCGCCGCAAGCGCGAGCTCTCTAGATCGGACCACCGCGCGATCAACGCGACACTCGATAAAGTAATCGAGCGATTCGAAACACTTGAGGAGTCCGAGCAGGAGACCTTCCGCGGCCAGCTCACCGCCTTTCGCAACTTGTACGCCTTCCTTTCGCAGATCATCCCCTACCAGGACAGCGAGCTCGAGCGGCTCTATGCCTTTGTGCGGAAGCTCATCACCAAGATGCCGCCCCCAGGCGAAGGGAAGCAGTTCGAGCTCGACGACGAGGTCGGTATGCGGTACTTCCGTATGCAACAGATGACTTCAGGCACGATCGACCTGAGTGACGGCGAAGCAGATCCGCTAAAAGGTCCAACGGAGACCGGAACGGGCATGGTGAAAGAGCCGGACGTCCCTCTCTCGACGCTCGTCGACAAACTGAACGAGCGTTTCGGGACAGACTTCACCGAGGCCGACCAGCTCTTCTTCGACCAGATCGGAGTGACCGCCCAGGAAGACGAACGCATCGTGGAGGCCGCATGGGCAAACTCCCTCCCCGACTTCACCGCCTTCTTCGGCCGCGTCCTCGATGAGCTCTTCATCGACCGGATGGAGGGCAACGAAGAGATCTTCGCACGCATAATGACCGACAAGGAGTTCAGATCAGCGGCTCACGAGCACCTGGCGATGAAGATCTTTAGTCGAGTAAGAGGTGAGTAAGTCTGTGAGGCCGCCTGGCACAGGGCGATAGGACGAGGCACGCGTGCGCGCACGTGCCTCTGGGAGGCGAGGGCTTTGTCGATCACGTATGATTAACTAAAGAGTTTGTTGATCATGGATTGGCATTCGGCGATCAACAAAGACTGGCTCGGGGCTAGGCCGATTACTTAGAAAGCGTCACGACCTTCCGCTATGTTGAGTAGCTCGGAGAAAGCTAGCACAGCCGGTCGAGATCCCGAGGCTTCTCGGAGGGGTACCAGCAGTCCTTCATCGCGAAGACCCGATACCATACGTCTTGCCGTAGCGGCGGGAATGCCTGACCGGGCCACGAAGTCTGTCGTTCTAAACACCGGTCGGTCGAATATGAAATCTACCGCCCGTATTGCATACTGTGAGCGGGTCTGCTCCGCGACTAGGAGCTTCTTTTCCTCGTAGAGTTCGAGGATCGCCTTGGCCTTTCCCGTATTCGTCCTGGCCTCATTTGCCAAGACTTTTAGGAAGAAGGCACACCATCCCGTCCAATCGCCATCTCGAGAGATGGCGAGGAGTCGATCGTAATACTCTTCGCGGTTGGCTTCGAGATAAGCGCTGAGGTAAAAGGTCGGCCGCGAAAGGAGTTTGCGCTCGAACAGAAACAAGGGAATCAACATCCTGCCGAGACGGCCGTTTCCATCATGAAAGGGATGGAGCGACTCGAACTCGGCATGAACGATTGCCAGTTGCACGAGCGTGTCAGGTTGGTCGGAGTGGAGGTAGCGCTCCCACTCGGACATGCCGTCCTGAAGATGTTGAGGCGCTATCGGTACAAAGCGTGCCTCCTCTTCCCTGCATCCCGGTACACCAATCCAATTCTGAATACGTCGGTACTCGCCGGGAGCCATATTGCGCCCACGTACACCCTCCATCAGAATGGCGTGCGCACGTCGAATGAGGCGGCCAGCTAGCGGTAATTCATCCAGCGCTTGTTCGGCGTCGTGTATAGCGTGCCGATAGTTAAGGATCTCCCGGATGTCTCCGACCTTCTCCGGTTGGATACGTTCATCAGGTCCGGCGCCGGCCTCGTACTCCAACACCTCGCCCATCGTGGCCTGTGTGCCTTCGATTCGGCTTGAGAGAACGGCCTCTTGCGTAGTTAAGGGTGACAACAGGACCTGCGGGTTCGGCATAGCTCCAAGCAGAGCGTCGTAGCGCTCTAGGGCGCCGTGTGCGGGTCCGATCAGCGGAATTAGCCGAGCCCAATCAATCTCCGTAGGTGGAAAGTCACCTATATGATATCGAACAGCTGTCATCAGTTGAGGTCAGGTCGCGCGAAGCCGGCACAGCTTCTGGATGAAAGCATGAGTCGCCGTGTACCGAAACGCAAGGACACTGTGGATGGGCCTTTAGAAGCACTGCCGTCAGAGAATACGGTTCGGTTGATCCGCTCTCAAGACGCATCGTTGCCAAGTCACCTATTCTAACTGATGCCGCCCGTACAACTGGTGCCGGGGGTCAGGCCGCATACTTTCGGTAGCACGATCTGCACTGAGGCCGATTGTAGCTCGTGTGCGATGGTCGGCCGCAGGAATGGCAGTAGTTCTCGGAATAGTCGCCGTTCCCGAAGATGGCCCAGATGTCGTAGCACTCCGGGCAAAGTGGGAAATAAGGGTTGTGATTGAGACCGACTTTGCAGCGAATGCAGCAGCCCACATTGTGGTGATTCGGGTGTCGTCTGGGATCGGTCACCAGAGACATTAGCTTCTGCACGACGCCACTTTTGGGCTTGTGAAGAGAGACGTGCTCCGCGTTCTCGAGCAATTGCTTCACGTCGCGAAAGGCGTCATTGTAGACCTCCTTATCCCTAGTCACGTAAATGCCCATCTCGCGATTCCGCTGTGAGAATTCGTACAGATTCATCGAGGTGATGACCATCCCCTTCTCGCTCAAGTAGCACTTGCCGTGGAGGTTCTCGTAGTAGCGCAGTTTAAGCTTGGCCAACGATTGCAGGTCGTCCTCTACTTCAGGATGGAGCTGGCGCTCTTTGCCGTATACGACGCCTATGGAGATGCCCCGTCTGTCTGCGGCCCGTAAACGCTCGGCGATGTTCGGTCCGAACCGCAGGTACGGTGAGACGAGTACGATGAATCGATCGGCGTTATCGATGAGTTGCTCAATCCGGTGTACCGCACCAGGCGCGTTGATGTATTCGATCATAAGGTCGTCCTGTGATGATTAATGATCTCTTAATCGACGTTTCTGATAGTGGCTAAAGACCGAATGGGCTAATTCCAGCGGTTTCGAGGTGTCGACCGTCATGCGCCCCGACCTCGACGGTGATGTATGAGCGCTTCGTTCACTGCTATAGCATCAACGAGAGGCGATTGAGGGGCCGGCCGATGCCGACCCCTCGCTCGTCGTTCATCATGCCATTAGGCCACGTTCACTGAGGCTCGTGAAGCCTCCGTCGAAGCCGATGATGAGGCTGTCTAGAACCTCTACGCCTATCATTCGGCCGGCTTGGACGAGTTGCCTGGAGATCTTAATGTCCTCCCGGCTTGGCTCAAGGTTACCCGACGGGTGGTTATGCCCGACGATAATGCTCGCAGCGTTAACCATGAGGGCGATCTTAAACACATCGCGAGCCGATACGATGCAGGACGTCAAGGCGCCGATGTGGCACGTATGGACGCCGATAAGTTGGCTGCGTGCCGATAGCATTGCGATGACGAAGTGCTCACGGTCGCAACCTTCCAGGTATTCAATCAAGACACGGGCGATGTCCTCCGGAGAGGTGACGATGGGCGTGTTCAGCTCTCGCTCGCGCACCAGTCGAAGTGAGAAGACAGGTGCCCACTGCCGCTTGTCCTCCGCGACACAGTCACAAGGGGTTGTCTGGGTGAAGAGGTCGAGGTTCTGGATGGAGGAGTTATGCTTAGTCATTGTTGTTCAGTAAGGGTATAAACGACAAAAGGGCCGGAGGCGTTTGCCCCCGACCCTTTCCGGTCGATTGAATGATGATGAGATGTCAGGCTGCTTGCTCAGTCAGCCAGGAACGAACGAAGGCGGCCTCGATGAGACCGCCTTCGGTGGGTAGCTTGCTGATGATGTCGCGTGCGAAGCGCTCGTAGAGAGGCTCGGCAGCTTGAAGTCCGACGAAGCGGATTAGGATGCTGCGCGCCAGATCAGATGCGCCGGGGCTGTCATGGCCCCAGTCGATCTCCTCGCCGTGACGTCTGAAGTGAGCGATGTTAGTACAGGCTCGACCGCGTTCATCACGCCTTAGCCGGATGTCCTCTTCGACGAGTTCTTCCAGCTGCTGATCTCTCTGCCGGGCGTGGGTCTGTGTCAGTGTCTTTATCGCCGGGGTAATCCGGGATATGAGGACATTGCAGCCACACGACTGGTAAGGCGAATGCCCGCCAGTGACGCGCAGATACTGTACTTGCGCACCATGTGCTAGCAGCGGTTCGAGCCAGCCGCTGTGACAGGGATCAAGAAGGCCGATTGACATACCCGCCACGGACATGTGAAGCTGTCCGTTCACAGGTGTTGCTTGAACGAGATGCCCTCGCATCAGGCCGAAGCCTCGAAGCATCTCGAGGGCCTCCCGATGCTTGCCGGTGCCGCACAGCTTGGTGTAAATGCCGAAGCTCGTCGTTCTCGAGCGGAGTGCGTGGCGAACGCTTTCCGCGGACTTGCGAATGAGATAGTCTTCACTTAGCGACGACTGCCGCTGTGCGAAGTGGGCCCACTGCTCAGCCTGGCAGCTAAGACTTCGCATCCGCTCCTCATCCGGAGACTTGGGGATGCGAGTTGGGGGACGTACGTTTGTGATGGTGTTCATCACGTACCTCATAGGTTTATGGTGATGATGCCGAGGTGATGGAGCACCTCGGTGGCAGGGCAACCCTGCCGAAAACGACGAAGCCCGAGCGCCCCTTTGATAGGATGCTCGGGCTTCTTGTCTTGTGGTAGAGCCGGACGATCCGGCCATGTATGCAAAAGCCCCGACACCTCAGGAGGAGGGCGGGGCTTGATGCCATAGAACAGGAGGCACCCGGGGCCTAATAACGGCGGGCGTCTCGGGCGCTATATAGGTAGTGTTGCTACTCCCGGCGCGAGGTTAGTTTTGATGGATGGCTAGCTGGGGAATAGTGGGAATGAGTGCATGACTTGCCACCCTTAAGGACCTACTCAGGACGACGCGAGGACATCCTCGGGGTGAACTACGCGGGGTGCCTGCTGCCGCGGTCGTCAACTCTCAAATGCACGGCGAGCGGAATATAGGCGGAACGCACCCAGGCGGCATTCTTCCGCCGACCTTTTAAGACGTTGTGGCGCAACGGTTTGCAGGTCCAGCTGTAGATGTTGACGCCCTGCCTTACAAGCAGGGGGTCGGGGGTTCAAATCCCTCACCGCCCACCATGAA
>CAZKDQ010000080.1:0-12359 GCA_964551345.1 uncultured Rhodothermales bacterium | reverse complement strand
GACGAGTCACGATGACGTGATCGCCCGAGCTGCCGGGTTCGACGCCGAAGTCGCCAATGATCTTTAGGAGGTCGAGCATGCCGTCGGTCTTGCGTGTTGCGATAAGGCGCACGACCACCGAGTTGCGGCCCGTCTTCAGATACCGCTGGATGTCGACCTCGCGGATCTCGGAGTCGAGGTAACTCCTCGTCCCACGATCGTTGACTTCCTCTCCGTTGATCCAGAGCTGGTATTCGCTGCCGCTGAAGCCGTCGATCATCACGCGCGTATTCGACGGCGGCATGTCGCGAATTTCGAAATGCGTCCGGTACCAGAGTGTGACGGGGTACGTCGGTTCGTCGCGCTCCTGCGGAAGCTGCATCTCCCAAGCGCCGCTCGTCACCTCGAGCCATTCACCATCCTCGAAGCCCCACTCGTGCCACGGGCCTTCGTCTTCTCCATCGACCAGCTTCATCCGCCAGTTGTCGACGACGAGAACGTTCGGCTGCTCGATTTCAAACGTGTAGCGCTCCGGCAGCTCAATGGGTTGGCGCACCGGCTTCGCATCCGCCCGAAGCTCGCGTGATCCATCAACGGACTGCAGCGTCGCCGTGGCTTCGCCTCCATCCACATTCCCATAACCTGTGACGCCATCCTCATCCACCCGAACAACATCAAGGTTGGAGGCCGCAACGTATGTCTTCGGCACATCATCCTTCATCACAACCACATAGCCCTCGCTCGGCGGGAAGTCCAGCTCGATGACAAGGCGCCCGTCTTCGATTTGGAAGACATGGATCGGCCGCGTCTCACCTGTATTCGGATCCCACAGCTCAGGTCGTCCCAGCTTCTCGAACGAGATGCGGACGCGCCCACGATCCGTCTGGCTCGTGTTGGTGATGAAGTAGACGTCGAATCCGTCCTTGATACGATGGAGGTAGAAGACCTCCGAGTCGCTGATCTCGACATCCGGCGTGGCGGCTTCGTTCAGGATGCGCCGCAGCTCATCCATCTTGTGGATCTCGTGCCGCTCGTAATCATCAAGGATATGGTTGATGGAAGCCTGCCGGTCGTCGGCGGAATCGGCTTCCAGGAAAGCATCGATGTGCCGGCTGCTGCCGCTCTTGCGTGGTGTCACAAAGAACTCGCGCAGGTCCTTCCCATCGAGACCGACCTCATCCAGGAGCACCTCCAGACGCACAAAGCGGTTGTACACGCCGTCGCCGCGGAGGAAGTAGACGTTGGGATGCGTCTCCGACCGGATGACCTCGAACTCAACCGCATCCGCATCCTCGAAATCCTTCAACGCCGCTTTCGGATCGAAACCGAAGAAGTCGGTGATGCCGCCGACCTGTCCGTTCCCCTTCACCTCGAGGAGGCCAACGGGCAGCGTCGTGCAGGCGATGAGCGATCCGCCTTGCGCCACGAACTGCTTCAGCTTCTCGTAGGAGGCTTCCTTGATGTGGGTTACCGGCGGGAGGATGAACACTTCGAAGGCTTCATCCCGGATGTGGATCTTGCCGTTTTCCACCGTCGCGCCGGCGAGGACGTCCTCATCCACATAATCAAAATCGTAGTGGAGGCGCAGCAGCGTGTCGGTCAGGTAGTTGAAGTCGTCCTCGATGACGTCGCCGACGGCCGTGCGCTCCTGCGGCGTGTAGTTGGTCCAGATGCTGTTGATCGGGTACATCATCAGCACCTTCGCTACATGCGAGCCGCCTGAGAGGACGTGGCTCAGGCGCGCGTTGTATTCGATGAAGCGGTCGTAGTATTTCCACCAGGTGTGATGGTAGAACTGCGACGGTGGCCAGTCGCGTTTGCGCTCGCCCTCGATCGTGTAGTGGTAGCCGTGGTTGTTGAAGAGGTTGACGCCGAGCACGTACTCCCAGTTGTTCTGCCACTTCATGCGCTCGAGCGTGCAGTTCCAGTAGGTGCCGCCCATCGATTCGCAGAGCAGACGCGTGGAGCCGAAGTGGTGCGCAGCCGAACTCCCGACCTTCAGTGCAACGTGCTGGCTCGGATCGACCGGCGTCCCGATTTTCGGGTACAGGTGATCGACGCCGATGAGGTGCATGTGCTCGAGGTACTTGAACATGTTGCCCTCGCAGCGCGCGGCCAGACGCAGGTGCTCTTCGAAGAGCAGGTGGCCGGTGAAGAGAACGCCGTTATCGTCGCACCAGTCGCGGATCTGCTTGTAGTACGTATCCGCGTACTGCTCGGTGAGGGTGCGCCAGAAGTCGTACCGGAGGCGCGCGGTCTCTTCCTCTGATCCATACTTCCGATAGAGCGCCGGCAGGTATGGCTTGAAGTCGTAGCCGCGCCGCTCGCGGAAGATCTTGAACATCTGCTTCGACCACGGCACGACGTGGTTCTTCATGCCGACCTCGAAGTAGTACATCGCCGGCTCGTCGGTGAAGAACCCGGGCACGGTCTTGCCGAACTCATCGCCGACGGCTTCGCGATACTTCTCGTGCGTCAGTTCGATGAACTTTGCAGTTGCGTTCGGGTCGAGCGTGTCGATGTAAAACGGCGCTTCCTTCTCGAGGAAGTACATCAGAACCCAGCGCCCGGCCGGTGCTTCCCAGGGGATGGTCTTCTGCCATGAAAGGTTGCGCGTCAGATCGACGGGCTCCACAATGCTGTTTTCGTACTCGAGGCGGCGCACACCAAAGGCAGCGACAGGGTTGGAGTCGCCCGTCGGGACGTAGCGTGAGTCATGCGCCTCGAGGAAGGTGAAGATGGGGCCTTCGATGGCGAGCGGGACGAGCTCGAGGTATCGCTGCCCCAGCTCCGGATCGGCTTCGATCACCTGCTTCTGCGCCGTTCCGCTCGGCCAGTCCATCTCATCGTAGATCCACATGTCGATGCCGATCTCCTTGCCCTTCGCGACGGCAAACTTCACGCGGTCGAACCAGTCATCGGAGAGATAGCCGATGTTCAATCCCATTCGGCCGTGGATGAAGAGGCTGCGCACGCCTTTGTCGTAGTACTGGCGCAGCTGCCACTCCATCTCGTCGTGATCCATGTCTCCGTTCCAGAACCAGAACGGCACGATGCCCATCTCGAGAGGCGGGCGGGTGAAGTTGTCGCGGGTGAGGGTGACGCCGTCGACAACTTTGTCTTGATAAGCCATGCAACGTGGGGTACAAAGGGTGAAGTGCTGAGGTGGAGATGTGGAAATGGATGTGCGTCAGAATGCCATGGAGACGCTGAAGCGATGGGGTGCGTCGAGGAATTCGTAGTGGACGTAGGCGTAGTCGAGACGGAGTGCAAAGCCCGAGACTGATTGGTACAGCCCGACGCCTGCCGCCCAATTCCCCTCGGCATAGTTGAACCGATAGCCGCCGCGCAGCGCGAGGAAATCGCTGAAGAGATACTCGGCGCCGAGGTTCACGCGCTCGCTGTAATCGTTGGTGTTGATGGCCTCAGCGCTGAATGCAACTCGATGCGTCGGCCCCATATCGAGGAACGCGTTGTCGGTGCCGACGAGGTTGGTGGAGATGCCGATGCGGAAGATCAGCGGCATGTCGTAGCCTTCGACGCGGTCGCTGGCGTCGCCGAGCCACTTGACGGCGCCGCCGAAGTTCTGCGCGGACATCGAGAGGCGGATGCCGCGGTAGCCGAGATAGTAGTTCGTCCCGACGTCGAACGCGATCGTGCTCGCGGTGCGATTGAAGTGATCACCAGCGATGTCAATGCCGGAGGCGAGCGACTCCCGGATCATCTTTGCGTTGATGCCGATCGATAGTCGATCCGTAAACTCACGCGTGTAGGCGAGGCCGAGCATGATGTCGCCACCCGAGAACGTGGCGCCCGTTCGACTGTCGCCGTTGGAGCCGCCGCCGACGGTTGCTTCGGGGATGTCGCCGTAATCGAGCGAGGCGATGCTGAGCGTGAAGACGCCGACGCGATTCCAGCGCGCTCCGATTGCGCCCGAGACATAGTTCATATCCGCCAGCCAGCGCGTGTAGGTAAACGAGGCCTCGACCGACTCGATTGCCGCCGTATTGGCCGGGTTCCAGAACACACTGTTGACGTCTCGAACGAGCGCGATGCTCGCCTCGCCGAGCCCGGCCTGGCGCGCGCCGATGCCGATCTTCAGGAACTGGAAGGCCGTCCTTCCACCCTTGTTGAAGTCGTCGTCCTGCTCGAGGTCCTGACCATATGCGGGCACGGTGCCGATGAGCCCCACGGCCAGCGCCAGCGCGAGAAATAATCTCATCCTGAGTAGCATTGCTGTTCCTCTTGCGATTCTGCCGCGCTTATCGAACGATCATGAGCTTTCCGCTGAACTGCCCCGGCACGTCTTCCGTCTGCGAGCTCACGTGATAGATGTAGAGCCCCGGTGCGACGAGCAGCCCCGAGTCACTCTTCTGATCCCAGGCGGTGCTTCCATACATGTTGCCGCGCGCATCCGGGCCGTGGTCAATCGTTCGGATGAGATCCCCCGAGACGGTATAGATGCGGATCGACGCGCGCTCCGGCAGATTCCGAAATTCGATCTGATAAGGATTGTCGCGGCCCCACGAGCGGACTTCATCACCATACACGTACGGATTCGGAACGGCGTAGACATCCATCGATGCGACCGGTCCCGGCGCGGCGGATGTCGGTGGCGTGCGATTGTGGCTGCCGCTCTCGAGCCTCGGAAGATCGTCTACGACCGTGCCGTTGGCGGATGTCCACGTGCGCGGCGCGTCGTTGTAGGCGGCGACGTAATAGCCGTAGCGCCGCCCGAAATCGACATCTTCATCCGTGAAGCTGTAGCGCCCCAGTTCGTCGTTCCAGTACTGATTGAACTCGCTCCTCGGGATATCTGCAACGAGCGTCCAGGCAGCGCCACGAAGCACGGGGTCCTCAGTATCGCTCGTGTACTGGAAATCGCGTGAACGGTAGATCCGGTAGCCGTCGAGGTCGTCGATGCCGTTGTAGAACGCACTGCCCGAAGCATCCTGGATGACGGTCGACTCGGCGATATCATCCCACGTCACTGCGATGGCTGCGAATTCAGTGCCTGCGGATGCATTGACCGCATCCGTATCCGGTGCCGGCGGCGGTTCGGGTACATCGGCAGCAAGCGGAACGCCGTCAACAACCGCACCCATTCCCCACTCAACCGCCAGCCGCGCGTTCTCCGCGTTGCGCTTTACATCCGCAATCGTGCTGTCGGGGAAGTGGCCTTCCGGGTCGCCTGCGATCACGTGGTGGTAATCCATTACACCCGCGACTTCGGCCAGTACGATCCGCACGGAATCGCCCGGCGCAAGCGAATACGGGCCGTAGGAGAGCGTATAGAAGTTGAAGCGATCACCGCGGTTGCCGAGTTCCTCGCGAACCGTGGACGTCGTGCCGAAGGTGTAGTACTCCTGCGGCGAGACATCCGAGGTCTTGAAGAACTCGAGATCCTGCGGCCGCGTCGGGTTGCTCTTAAAGTTGTCGATCCGGTACTCATCCGGGCGTGCCGATGCACGTGTCGTTCCGTCGGTCGGATCGGCGTAGATCAGCTTCCAACCGAAACCCGCCGGACTCTGGAGCTCCGGCCCAAAACGCTGCTGCCAGCTCGAGCCGTCTTTGATGAAACCGCAATTCGACGGCGGCGGCTCCTTCCCACCGTTGTAGTTGGTCGAGAAGAAGAGCGTCTCATCCTGCTCGATGTGGTAGAAATCGTGGTAAGGAGGCTGCCACCCGAAACCGCCCGCCTGCACACACAGAAGGTCCGTGTAGAAGTTGATCTGGCTCTTGGTGTCGACGGAAATCCCCGAGTGAAACGCGAAGTAGACGTCGTTCAGGGTTTGCTGGAACGCCTCCACGTTGGAAACCGTCTCGCCCGTCAGCATCGAAACGATCTCGCCGGTATTCTTGAAGGTGTAATCGTAGATGATGAAGTCGCTGAAGCCCGGGTAGCTCCACACATAAGTTCGCCTCGAGACCGTAATGCCGGTGTTCGTGTGCCAGCTGACGTGCGTACTCTCCTCGGGAAGCAGCGGATCGAAGCCTTCCTCCTCCAGGTAGTTCGTCGTCAACACGATCGGATTGCGGACGGCGGAGTTGGCCACGCCTCGGGTCGCTCCCATCGCGCCGGAGGCATAGAACTCATACGGCGTCGGCGTCGGGTTGAAAGACGGCGGCTGACCGGGCGTGTCGAGGTCGCGCGCGAGGATGAATACGCCGCTGCGGAAGTTGTGGTAGTTGGCGTTGGCAAACGTGTTGATGGCGTTCTGCTCGCCGCCTCGCGGGTGCGTCCATGAGGCGAAGCCGGGGTACATGCCGAGCGGCGCGGACGTCAGGTAATCCCATGCACCCGCGTTTCCGATCAGGCCGTCGCTATAGAACGTCTCCCAGATGCGGCCGCGTCGATGCTGCACCTCGTGCCCGGGCTGTGCAAAGGCGGCCATCTCGGGCAACATCATCGCGACCATAAACGCGATGAGCACCGGAAGCGAACGCACACGCGCCCCGCTGGCGATAGTCGTATTCATTGCGCGACGGATATTTGAGGGATGATTTTCCGGCATGCTCAGAGCTGCATCTGCACGCCAAAGGTGATCTGGCGCGGGAGGTTGCGGAACTTGGCGATGTCGAGGATCGGCCGGTTGTTGCCGTCATGAGTGGGGAGCTCCTCGAAGCCGCTCTCGACGAAGGCCCGCCGGTCTTCGAGTGTAGCGCCCTCGAAAGCGCCGAAGTTGACCCATTTGCTGTTGAGCACATTCTGGATCTCCAGATACGGGCTCAGCCGCGCGCTGCCGAAGAGGTTGATTTCCTTGCGCGCCCGCAGGTCGAGGTTGTGATCGATCGGACGCAGGTGCTTCTCGCCATCGACGACGAAGTAGTCCTGACGAAGCTGATCATTGGGAATGCTTGCCCGGAGATCGGCTGACACCGACAGGTTGCGCAGGATGTGGCCGGTGATGCCGCTCCAGTCGCCGGGTGTCTCGTAGTAAATGCCGCCCTTGACGATCGGATTGTTGTGGCCGATGAAGTCGCCGCTCGGGTCGAAGTAAACGCCGTCCGGTGTGATGGTGGATGGATCTCCCGATCGGCCGAAAATCGACAGGCGCGTCGAGAAGTTGGCGTAGCCCCAGATCGAGCCCCAACTGAAGGTAGACGGCACCTTGCGGAGCGAGATCTCGACCCCGCGCTCATCAGCATAATCGCCGTTGCCGGTCGTCCGATATGGCCCCTGCGGCGACTCGATGAAGATCGTCCGGATGGTGTTGCGGCGGTCCTTGTAGTAGCCCGTCACATCAACCAGGAAGTGATCCCAGAAATTCCGCTCGATGCCGACTTCAAAAGCAATGGTCTTCGTCGGCCGCAGATTTCGATTGCCGAGCACCCAGGGGAAGTCGGTATCCACTACTATAAAGGTGTTCAGGCTCCCCGACACCCAGTCGCTGCCTTCTCCATAATCATTATAGGGAGGGCGCTGGAAGAAGTGGCCGTACGAGAAGTGCAGCTTCGTCCGCTCATCGATCGGATGTGCGATGCCGAGGCGCGGGCTGAGCTGCGTGTAGATCTTCGTCGGCTGCTTCTCGCCACCGAACGGGTCGAAGAGATCCGCATAGACGGTGTCGTTCGGATTGTAGAAGTCGAACCGCAGGCCCGCGTTCATGATCAGCCCGCCGATCTCGATCTTGCTCTGCCCGTAAGCCGCTCCCTGGTACGGCCGGTATACGCGGTCATCCACGCGGTCGGGCAGCTTGGAGAGGTTGTAGTGATCGAGCGAGTAGGTGTTGAAGGTCAGACCGCCCTTGACGTTGATGTACTTGTTGAGCTGGCTCGTGATGAAGCCGTCGGCCTCATACTCAACATTGTTGTCATCATAGCGAACGTAATAGCCGGTCGTGTGGTAGCCGACCCGGTTTTCGTAGCCGCCGGGCACAGGAACCAGATTCCCTTCATCATTGCGATACAGGGCGCGCACGAGATCCTTCGTCGCATCGGAAGCATCCCATCCAATAGGATCATCGGGGAAGACATCCTGACGCCGCAGAGCCTGTACGCGCGTCAGCTTCGCCTCGTACATCGTGCGGTTATTGAGCACGTGCGAGAAGCGGATCGTCTGGCCGTTCGTCTGCGAATAGGGATAGCCGGCTGCATCGTAATAAGCGTACCGACTGTCGATGCCGTAGGCGCTCGCCCAGAAGATGTCGTTGTAGAATCCCCAACCTGCTTCTTCCTGCCCATAGAAGCCGGAGAACATCAGGCGCTTGCCGCCGCCGAGGTTGTAGGTGAGCTTCAGACTTCCATCGGTAAACAACCCGCGCTCGCGGTACGCATTGCCGATTAGTGGCGCCTCGGAGCGGTGCTTGAGCGTGCCGAAGAAGTAGAGGTTGTTGATGAGCGGCACCGGTCCGCCGAGGCCGAACTCCGCCTGATACGTCGGCGTGTCTTCGTAGCTCGTGAGCGGCTGATGCGTCGCAAGATAGTTGTCGTACGCCTGCTCGGGCGTCCACTCGCTGCGCGGGTCGTTGCCGGGAATGCCATTGGGATCGACCCACATGTCGGGATACTCGACCCACCATTCCAGATGCCGCGCGTGGGTGTTCTCCCAGAAGATGTCCGTGCTCCGGTCATAGATGGAGTTGCCCCAGTGGCGAACGCCGGGCGGCTGGTAGCGTGTGTCGAGGAAGAACTCGTATCGATCGCCACCTTCTTTGGTGATGACGTTGATGACGCCGGATTGCGCCTCGCCGTATTCGGCGTTGAAAGATCCGGTGATGACCTCGACGTCCTCGATGGAGCTGAGGTTGATGCGCGTGTAAGGTGAGTGATTAAGGGGATTTCGTGCGCGTGCGCCATCAATTACGAACGCCACCTGATCGAGCGTGCCGCCCCGGATGGTCATCTGCCCGCCCTCATAGTCGACGCTCGGCAGGGATGTGAGGACGTTGAGGAAGTCGGACGTCGGGCGCGAGGCGACCTCCTGCGATTCGAGGCGTATGACCGAGGTCGTATTGTCGACTTCGACCAGCGGGCGCTCGGCCATCACGATCACTTCGTCGCCTTCGAGGGTCGCTTCCTCGAGGACGAAGTCGATATCCGTCGTCCGATTGGCATTCACCTGAACATCAGTGACGACGACCTCACGATATCCGACGAACGATGCTCGCAGGCTGTACGTGCCCGGAGACAGGTTGGCGATGAAGTAGTCGCCCTCTGCATCCGAAGCCGTGCCGATGGTGGTCCCGACGATCAGCACGTTGACACCCGGCAGCGGCGACCCGGCAGCGTCGGTGATCTTACCCGAGATCATTCCCACACCTTGCGCCATGACCGAACCAGCAAGCAACAGTGCGATGACGCTGCACATAGCAAGGCGTCCGACTATGCGTCCCAATGTTGTCATGGCTCGTTCCGTTGACTTTCCATCGTGAATCGTGCGCTTGTCTGCTCCATCTCAGAAGGCGATGACGCCTTTGACGAAGCCTTCCCCTTTGGATGCCGCGGTCTCGAACCCCGTGTTGATTTCGGATAGCGGGAAGCGGTGCGTGACCAGCGGCTGCATCTCGAGCATCCCACGCTCCATCATGCCGATGCCTATGCGCAGCCCATCCACATAGATGCTCTGCGTGCGGGTGTGGCCGTTGATGACGTCGAAGGCCATCCAATTCCACCGTCCCCAATCCACCATCCTCGGCTTGCCCTGGTGGAAGCCGAAGACCTCCAGCTTCCCTTCCATCCGCACAATCTCACTTGTGATGTCGAGCGTGGCCTGGCTGCCTCCCGCCTCGACGCCGATATCCACGCCCTTGCCGTCCGTCAACGCCTTAACGGCATCGACCGGATCGACTTCCGACGAGTTGATTGTATGGGTGGCGCCGAGCTCCTTCGCCAGCTTCAGCATACTCTCGCGCCGATCGATCGCAACGAGGTCTCCGACGCCACGCGCCTTGAAGACCTGCAGCATGATCAATCCCATGAAGCCCGTCCCAACGATTGCGACGCTGTCTCCGATCTCCGGGTCAGCCTTGCGCACGCCATTGACGGAGCAGGCGATCGGCTCACCGAGTGCGAGGTCGAACGGCGTATCCAGCCGCATCTTCACCGCCCAGCTCGCCGGCGCCGTCACATACTCGGCGTAACCCCTGCCTTCGATGTAGAGCGCAACGTGATCCCCGACCTCGAAGTCGGTCACGCCTTTGCCGACATCTGCCACCACACCGGAGACTTCATGGCCGATAAAGCGCGGATACTCGAGCGTCTCGTTGTGGCCCAGGTACATGTCCACCTCGGAGGTGCAGATGCCGCAGACTTCCGTACGGACCAGGATTTCTCCCGGCCCCGGCTCCGGTATCGGGTGTCTGGTGAGGGCGAAGTAGCCCGGACGTTCGAGAATGGCTGCTTGCATACTCATAAACCTCGGGTGGAGGCGGCCGAAGCACGCCTCCACCCTCGGCATTCTTTATCACTTGAGGAGCATCATCTTCCGGGTCTGAACGACGTTGCCGTCGGCCGAAAGCTGATACAGATACATGCCACTCGGCAGGCTTGCCGCGTCCCACTGCACCTCGTAGGTCCCCGCCTGCCGCGCACCGTCGATGAGTGTGGCGACCTTCTGGCCGATCGCATTGAACACGTTGACCGTCACATGCGCAGACCGTGGAACACCGAATTCGATCGTCGTCGACGGGTTGAACGGGTTCGGGTAGTTCTGTGACAGCTTATACGTAGACGGCACACCGTCGCGCGGCGTGACCTCGATCGATGTCGTTTCGCCGAGGTTCAGCGTCGCGTAGTTGTATGCGTTATTAAGCATCGTGCCGCCGGGGCCGCAGTACACACCCGACGGAACCTGCTCGGGGTCGCAGACCTGCCACGAGAACCAGGCATAATCGCGAGCCGTGCCCTCGACCGTGTATCGTTCATCGGGGTGGCCTGCAACGCCGCCGACGTTGAATCCGAGCTGGTTTCCGGTGGCGACGCGATCAGAGAAAAGAGCCATCTCAACGCCCCACGTGAATGTGTCGTCATCCACCCACACGACGGCTTCAACCATGTTCTCACCCGCAGGGTCAATCGGGTCATCCCCATCTCCCCAGCCTTTCGTCACACCCTCCGGGCCGTTGATGAAATAGACGACCGGCCCATCCTCATATCGATGGTATGGAAACCCGCTCCAGCCGTCGTCCATCATCGCATCGGAAACGCCCATTTGCCGGAGCATGTCGACACCGATCATCAGCATGTCCCCGCCGTCGCGGTTCCAGTAGAACTCCTGATAATCCTCATAGGTGACGTTGACAAGCAGCGCGCCCTCCGTGTAAAGCAGTTCGGCAGAGATAAAAACGTCGGGCTCAGGTGCATAGCCATCCTCCGTGCCGCCTGCGGTGTTCCAGCCACCGTCCCACGCAAACTCGTCGATCGTCACCACCAGCGCGTCATCCCACGCAGCCTCTCTTTCACCGTCGATCGTGACGGTCCCCGCGTCGACGCGCGGCACGAGCACCTCGTGGTCGTTCCCGTAGAAATCCCTCACGAAAGGCGCGACGAACGTCAGCGTGCCGTAGGAATCGCCGTAGCGCTGGAGGTGGCCGGCAACAGGCTCACGCGGATAGCGCCCCTCATCGTAATCCTCCTGCGTCGGCCGCCATGCGAACCAGTTGAGATCATCTCCCGAAGAAAACGCGCCGCCGATGTTGAACCCGATCTGCGAACCCGCCTCGATGCCCGGTGCATAGATTGCCAGGCGCGTGCTGAAGTAGCGGTACTCGGTTACGACGCCGTCCTCTTCGTATTCATCCACGAACGCCTCCGAGACACCCCGCACCCAGCCTTCCTCGACCGGATCGGGACCGTCGCCCCAGTTTAGCGTCACGCCCTGAGTGGGGCTGATCTTGTAGACATACGGGCCGCCATCGGGCGCATTCGCCGGCCAGCCGCCCCACGTGTCATCTTCCGCATCATCTCCTTCCATGGTCGGATCGAGGCCGATCAGGAGATGGTCACCGTCCCACGGATCATCTTCGGGGAAGTTATAGTCGTTGCCGTCCCAGCGGGAGACATACATGAAGACGTAGAGCGTGTCCTCCGCATATCCGAGAAACAGTTCCGACCAGATGTCGAGGCCGTCGCGCTCGGTCGGACCTTCCCACAAGTACTCGGTGACGTTGATGGATTGGAGGCCTCCGAACCCGGCGTCGTTTGCCCACTGGGCGTCGAGGTCGATCGA
Source organism: uncultured Rhodothermales bacterium (assembly GCA_964551345.1). Lineage (GTDB taxonomy): Bacteria > Bacteroidota > Rhodothermia > Rhodothermales > CAZKDQ01 > CAZKDQ01. The sequence continues at coordinate 211 of CAZKDQ010000080.1, read as the reverse complement.
CGCAGGATCGACAGGTAGGACGCGGAGGTCCGCACCGACGCCGTACTCCTGACCCAGCGCGGGCAGCGTCAACGCCGTGCATAGCATGCATAGAAGAATCGTACCTGGTAGTCTCATGGCTTTTCCTCGTTGAGGTTGTCGGTTGCTCCGTTCGATTGAGGTCGTCGGTTTGTTCGTGGTAGTTCGTCTGAGCATCCCTGGAAGCGATGTC
>CAZKDQ010000079.1:0-12512 GCA_964551345.1 uncultured Rhodothermales bacterium | reverse complement strand
TCGACGTTTTATTCGTCTTCAATCTCTATCAGGAACGCGAGTGGTTTGATCGCCACGTGGTGCGAGAATTGAATCGGCGTCCCGTCGTTGTCGACCTGCACGAGATGGGACAGTTTTTCCTGCCAGACCGAACGTTCTATGATCTGGACGAGCTGATAGCGCGGGCCGTACCGGTAGACGAGTGGCGAAAATCCGAGCCGCGGCTACCCTTCCTCCTCACGGCACTCAGGCAGCTGCTTCGAGAAATCGTGGAGAGCATCCGTGAACCTCTCGGACAGGTTGCGTCCGACGCGCTCCTCTTCACGCTGTTGACACATGCGGTGTCAGCCGGTGGACCCGCGGAGTTCCGCATCATGCAGCGCCTGGCGGCATCGTCGGCGATCATGTGGAGCGATGATCTGATGCAGTCCGCGTCCACCCTGCATTTGGCCCCCGGAGTGGTGCCGGACCGAAAAACGGTAATCTCGACCATTAAATCGAAGCTTTTTCCACCACCAATGCCACGGCGGCGTAGTCCTGACAACGTTGCGGCTCACGAAGCAGAGGATTCTGAAGCAAAGCCCCTGCACCGGGATGACATCGCGCAGGGCTTCCGTCACATCGAGAAGCTGACCGGGGCGGAGAGCAGGGATCGGCAGCTGGAATACGCGACATTTATTGGCCAGGCGATTAACGCCGGAGGGCGCTTTGCAATCGAAGCCGGTACCGGCACAGGAAAGACGAGAGGCTATTTGATCCCTGCCTGCGAACTGGTGCGCCGCGTGCCGGGGCAGAAGGTCGTCATCGCCACAGCGACCAAGAACCTCCAGAACCAGGTATTGAAGCACGAGCTTCCAAAGGTGACTGTCCGTAAATCGCTTTACCAGGATATCCAGGGAGCCCTGCTCAAAGGGAAAAGCAACTACATCTGCCTTACCGCCCTCGGCGAGAAGTACGACGAGTTCTTCCGGAAGGCCCACGACTCGACACTCGCGCGCAGTCGCCTCGCGTGGCTCCATCTCGCCATCCTGTGCATACGTGAGGAAGGTGACCTCGAGGCTGAAACAATATCGGGGCGCTTCACGAGGGAGTATCTCGACCTGCGAGACGATGTGAATGCTGGAGCATCGTGCACCGCCGACCTATGCCGACATGGCCTCGAATGCGTGTACCCGAGGGTTCAAGCCCGCGCCGAGCAGTCTGATGTGATCATAACGAACCACTACAAGCTACCGTCGATCAGTGATGAACTCACCGACCAGGCTTCGGTGCTCATCATCGACGAAGCCGACCAATTTCCAGATAACTACCGCAGCGCAGTCGAAGTCGAACTGACGAAGAACGAGGTCACGTTCCGCTTCGTGCAACGCGTATCGAATTCCTCGCCGAAACGCCGCGGATTTGCACAACTGGTGCGTGATCACTTCGATGAACTGGAGGCGAAGGGAAGCGGCAACTCGACGGTTAATGGTAGGTGCCGGTCTCTCGCGATGGAACTCATCGAGGCCTGTGAACGCATCGAGCAATCGATTAATGACATCGGGCGCATTGCCTCGTTAGTTAAAGGTCGCGAGGCACGCTGGCAGAAGATCCAGTCGACCCAGGAGCGAACCCGGCTCATCGAGGTGCTTGGGGATCTCGGCCGGGGCTTCAACGACGTAGGCAAGGCACTCGACGGCCTCCTTGAGTATCTGGAAGCGGACAAGTTCATCGCCGGACGGGAGAGGCAGCTTCGCCGCTACATTGACCTTGCGTCCGACCTGAATGACAAGGCTGTGAAGATGGCGGAGAGTTACGGCACGCATGACTTTGTTCATGTCATCGCCGACGGATGGAGCCTTCGGAGAGTGCCGATGAACATCGGCACCCTTCTCGACCGGGGCCTGTATCCGAAGTTCACGACAACCGTCTTCACCTCCGCCACGCTGTACGTGAACGACCGGCTCGACCTCTTCCGGCAGGAGCTTGGGCTGGATGCACCATTCGAAGATGCGCGCAGAATCGATTCGCCGTTTGACTACCCAAGGAACGTCCTGGGGGCGGTGGCCACTAGTCTGCCCGTTTTCGACTTCCAAAACGGAGATCGGAACGCCTGGCTGGATGCTGTTGCGAGAGCGATCGTGCAGCTCGTAACCCCCCTCTACGGCCGGTCGCTCGTACTCCTAACAAATACGCGGGAGATGCACGAGGTCCACGACCGTGCGAAGGAGCTTCTGGAAGAGGGTGACATCGAGGTGCTGATTCAGAACGGGACAAGCAACCTGGAGATTAGCACGTTCCGATCCGTTGAGTACAGCGTGCTCTTCGGCGTCGACCGGTTCTGGACGGGTGTCGACTTTCCCGGCCCGACGCTTTCTCAGGTGATCGTCGTGCGGATGCCCAATCCGCACCTCGGCGATCCGCTCATCGAGCACCGGCGTCAGTACATGGGGCGGGACTTCTGGCAGCAGTTTTACGATCCGATCGCTCGCCTGAAGCTCCGGCAAGGGTTCGGCCGACTGATGAGGGCAGATGTCGACAGGGGTCTCTTCGTCACGCTCGACCCTCGCGTAAAGGGGGACGTGCGATACCGCAGGTATGAGGCGGAACTTCCCGTTGAACTGCGGCGCGCTCCCGATATAGGTGATAAATCCCTTGAACTACCTGCCTTCACCGAGCGTGGTCTGAAGCACCTAGAACTGACGCCGGAATACGAGGAGCGGCGAGGGCAGATGATGCCGGCCGGGCAAGGAGAGGATGCTGATCTGCCGTTCTGACCAATCAAGACACAAAGCAATCACCACAACAACTGCACTATGTCGCGACTCAGAGTCCGGGCCGAGCTTCCGAAGTTTGGCCAAGTACACAAAAAGCTGATGGACGTCACGCTACGAAACGAGATCGTCCTTTCCGAAATCGATCGTGCGCTGGCTGTTCGGCGGACGCCAGAGGAAACTGCGGCGCTTAAGGCGCTTCGCGCTGATTGCCTTGATCTGAAAGAGCAGCATCGTGTCGCCGTGAAACGGTTCGTCGATGCGCTTGTGACATAACTGAGGCCGCCGCATCGCCGTTATCGACCTGCGCGTTCTGATTGAGATCGTGGCAGTACGCTGCTGAGTCTCCGCTCAACGTGCTGGCAGAGAATCAGAATTCTGAGCGAACAGATCTTCATTTCGTTCACAATCAAGCACGTCTTCGAACTTCTGTAACGCTCGGAGTCTCTTTTCCAGTTCCTTTCTTACGTTGCGCTTTCCTGCTAGACCGAGCATTGCAGTGATCCTTTCTAAAAGTTGACCCTTTGTCCTAGCGTCGTCGAGGAGGGCGAGCTCGGCTGCCCGCTCGATTTCCTCGGGGGCTACGAGCTTCAAATCGGCCCGGTCTCGTTCCGTACTCCGATCTCGAACGCTACAAGCCATCTCGCCATCCGCATAAAGAAAACCATCTTTCTCCGTCATTTCTCCGTCCGACATTGCCGATGCCAGGGCCTCTTCTAGGCGGGCGTCTATTCTTCTTCCGCGCTTCTTGACATTGTACGCGGTCCGTATTTCAGAAAACACGATGTCCCGGTGAACCGGACTTTCCACCTCTACCACTCGCTTGATCAGGACTGCAAGCCTCTCAACCGGTTCATTTTTCAGCTCTCCGTGCTCTGCTGTTTGAGTCGCCAAGGAAACACGTTCGTACGGCACAACCAGGCTTTCCTGAGGCGCTTCCGGTCCGCCTTGTGGCTGAGACAGTACTTCCATCTCGTCTAGCTCCCCTCCTTTTCCATTCTGCTCACCGTCTGGCTGGACTTCATCGATGTGAGCGCGTTCTATCATGAAAGGAAGGCGCACCTTTCCGTAATACTCGGTAGCGAAGGAGGCGAAGCCGAACCAGACCCCCGCCAGCCATAATCCTTCCGCCAGACTTGCACGCGCAACGGTACCTTGAATATTCTTAATCAAGGGCTCTACATCGCTCAGAGCGCTGCCCCTGTTGTCCGCGCGCCAAATTTCTTGCAACTGTAGAAAGATCAAAGCTCCTTCCATCGTCACCGGACTACCCGTAGCCGTTTCTAAATCATATAAGTATGGCTTCAATTCTTCTATCACGTCCCACAGTGTAGCATCAGACGCCCGACATTGATCTAGGAGGCTCCGCAACATTCGAAGTGAGCTACGAACCGACTCTTCCCTGCCGAATAGCTCAAAAATTATCTTCCCGAGGTCGAAGCCAAAGCCCAAGCTCGTGCGCGGGTATGTCGGGTCGTGACGATCGTAGCAGAATAAGCCCTGAACAACTCCCGCATTGAGCTCGTCAAGTCTCACGGACCTGCTTCGATGCGTCAACCCCTGGGCCGCCTCGTCGTTCAGCCGCGTCAAGCTACCTATTTGATCGTCCAGGCCGAAATATTGTAGAACCGCGTTTCCACCCCGGAACGAGACCTCACGATGCCGGCGTTCGTCAAGCATCAGGAAACCGTCCTCCAAGAGGGGTTCTTGTAGCTCGAGAGTAGGATCCAGCCGGTTCTGTAGTAGAGAGCGCCCGCGCTCGGTTATCGGGTAGAGCGCTTTGACAGCCCGAAGCGAAAGCAGCAAATACGGCGGGCACTCTTCCGCCTGTCCCTCTCCGACCTTCCCATCGAGGCCAACCTGGCAGATGATGATTTGCCAATCGTCCTCATACTCCGGGATCGAGTCAAGAAGAGCCTTCTGCGTCTCAGTTGCCAGGAGTGATGAGCGACTATCCTCGAAACGCGCCTCCACAAGTCGCTGCCGCAAAATGCGTTTGGCGCCGAGTCGATACCATGTGATGAACTCCGAGTACTCAACTGCAATAAAATATTGAGTCGTCGCCATGATAAATCGTTAGAAGAGGATTTCGACGTCATCATTCTTGCCCCCGGACGCGACTGCACTGGCTTCGGGAATCTCGATTCGACGCAACAGGTGCGTGGGTATGCGAGCTACCAGATGATGTGGTGATCCGGTATACGAAATAAACAGGTTCAGCCTCGACCGCGTCAGCGCCACGAATAGTAGGGTTTTTTCCCGGTCTGGATCATCTCGCCAAATGGAGCATCCTGACGACAGGAAAGGCAAGAACACCGTCTCGAAGTCGAGGCCTTTGGAGCTGTGATATGTCGTTAGTACTACCATTCCACTTGTCTCCGCTTCGCGTAAGCTCCCATACTTGCTTCCGACGTATTGCAATTTCAGGCCCTGTGATAGCAGATACTTGTTCATTGCCCCGAAGTCGGGCTTGCCATATTGGTCATTTGTCACCTGCCATGGGGAATGACCTTCGGTGATCAGAACACGGTTCACGAAGCTTAAGACCTCGCCTCGATTTGGCAGAAGAACGGCGGCCGGCACGCCCGGTACCGCACTTGCGACAGCCTTGTGCCACACGTACTTCACCTCTTCCATGGCGTCCTCCGCCACCGCAAGCATCACCTCAACGTTCTTTAGCCGCGAATGCTTTGCTTCATGCAGACGCTTGTCTGGAAAGATCGAGTTGGCAATTTCAATTAATCGGGCGGTGAGTCGATGCAGAACCGTCAGCGAATAGGGCCGGGCATCAGCAAGCGCCGGGATTTCGTCGGAAGCGACCCTGCCTTCGTATATGGACTGCGCCTCGTCGCCCGCCAGTATCAACCGATTGCTGTACGTTCGTAAAAGCATGACTACATCAGCGGGCAGATCTTGCACTTCGTCTACTACGATTAGGTCATAGTGCTGAGGAGACCTCTTGAATTGATGAAACGTGATTACCGGGACATTCGATAGCTCATCGGGAATACCCGTTTTGAAGAGGTCGATCAGGCTGTGTGTGTAGAGAACTACGCAGACCTTCAGGTTCGGATTGTCTCTGCGCAATCTTACCACTGACCACAAAGCGAGTACGGACTTACCTGACCCAGCAAATCCTTTAACCCAGTAATTCTGATTGCCGTCTGTGCTCAGCTGGCCTAGGAATGCCGATTGATCAGGATCAAGACGGTGTTCTGGTATCATCCACGACATATCGCAACCTCAATGGATTGGCACTAGAGATTGGCCGGCGTGACCGGGCGCATTTGCTTGATCATAGCCGGCCGGCTTGGACTTCCGTAAAAGCTTCTGTCTTTGCCTGACTTCCTTTACCACCTCATCCCGGCCAAGTGATTCGGCCGCAGCAATCAGTCTGAAATACTCGCTCCTGTGAAGAGTCCTATGCTGGAAACGCGAATAGAAGTCGTCGAACGCTGATTGTATAAGGCTCTTTCCCCGGTCCACCTGCCCTTTCGCCATAAGGTACTGACCGAGCAAGACCATGGATGGACTATAAGTCGGGTTGTGCTCTAACGACTCCTCGAGTAGTCGTCCGTATTCTTCTGTTCCCCTGCGAAGTGACACCGCAAGATTAAATGCGGAGACGGCGTCAGGATCGACTTCATGTGCCCGCCTGGCCCATTCCAGGCTTAGTCGCTCATTTCCTGCTTTCGAGTAGAGATAGCAGAGGGAGGTCTCGTAGCGGGTATTGCGATCCATCGAGGCGATACTCTCAACCAGTTCAGCTGCCTTCGAATACTCGCCGGCCGAGACGTACGCCTTCTTCAGCTGGAGCAGCACCTCTGTCGTGGGCCTTCCGCCGTTACGCGCCGCCACTTGATTTACGGCGCGCTCTGCGTCCGCCACCGCCCGCTCTTCCGGCGTCATCGGTCGATTGCCAAAGGGGTTCATGGGCTTCCCCGCCACCTCCTGTTCGCCGACCGCCGCATTCACCTCAAACACCTTATCCGCGGTTACGCGGCACGTCAGACGGACCCGAGTTCCCTTATCAAATCCCGCCGGTGAACGAGACTCGATCTCAATGACCTGAAGGATCTTGTTCTCGCTCGATACACAGATTGGGACCTCAATCTTGGCCTGCCCATCGACCGCCACATACAGATCATCGATTACAATTTCGGCAGACGGGATCTCGGTTCCAGCTCGGACAAGCGTCCGCAGCGTACCATCACGAGTCACCACGAGAATCGGTTCGCTCGTAATCGGCCGAATTAGGTTTGTCCCGAGCCCATTCAGCAGGAGTGAATGGATGCCCGCACCCGTTGAGACGTGGGAGCGAAGGTCCCGTGGAATTTCGACCTCGGCATCGGTCCATTCGTGGAGTGCTGCCTGCACGTACGGATTCTCCGAGCTACCACCGATTAGCAGTACAAGGTCGAGTTCGTCTTGCTTCATATCCGCCTTCATCAGCGCCGAGTCTACTGGCTCGAAGATGCTGACGACCTCTTTGGCGGTTTGTGAAGCCGCTGAGGGTGGCCGCAGGAAAGGCCTCATGACCTCGGCGAATTGTGCGAACGTTATAGACGGGCGGTCGAGCGTGACGACACGCTGCATCAACTGAATAGACGTGCTGTCGTCAAGCTCGATCGCTTCGTCACTCGTTGCACGGCGAGGAAGCGTGGTGCCGATCATTTGGCTCGATACACTTTTGCAGAGCCGGATTTTCAGAACCTCTGCCGCCCGCATCAGAACAGGAACGATGCGCTTCTCGATCTCCAGTAACTTGAGCTCATGCGGCTCCAGATTGTTCTGGTCGAGCAGTTGCGGAATCAGAACTCTGCGGACGATCTCTCTGTCGATATCGTCTCCTCCCAGTGCCTCGAACCGCGAAATCGCCAGGTTCTTCGAGTAAATGCGGCCCTTCTCCTGTCCGACTTCAAGTATCGATATGTCGCAGGTTCCGGCGCCGAAGTCAAATACGAGAATGTGCAGCGGAGCGTCGGAAGGCACGTTCAGGTTGCCCAGCAGGTTCATGTTAGCCTCTGTGAGATAGCTCAAGAAGGCTGCATTTGGCTCGTCGATGAAGGCCTGCTCGGGCAGAGCGATGCCCGCGCCTCTGAGCGCGTAAAGCAGGTCCTGCCGCTGGTTCGCCTCGAAGGATGCTGGTATGCTGACCGCGTACTCCATCCTTGCAGGTAGGCCCTCGCGCTCAATGAACGCTTCTACGTGTTCCTTCAAGTACTGCAAGAATACCCTGGCGGCGTCTCGCGGGGTCTCGATCGTCGCTACCGGATGATTCCGAGGAAGCTCAGAGTTGTAGTAGCGAGGTCCGAGGTCCACGCCTAACTCCATCTTGAACGACGACCAGACGCTTCGGCCCTGTCGATAGTCTTTACGAAGCTCAGCAGCGCCGGCCCCTACGAGCAGTCGTTCCTCAAACCATGCCACGGCGGTAGGCACGAGGTGATACTCCATCGTCCGGCCGACGGCGAAACTCTGAGGGATCGGGATCGGCTCGGTTTTGAGTGGCACATCCGCATCACCGAGAACGGCGTAGCTGGCGACAGAGGTAGACGTACCGAAATCGATTCCAACATATGTGACCTCGGTGAGCCGGCGCGCTAGGTCCGCCCTATCATCGAGCTTCGGCGCAAGCGAGTTGATGGCGAGAGGTAATCCCATTATATCGAACGTAGAGTATCGAAGATGTGTGCGGGTCCTGCTCCACAGCGATTGTACGTGGGTTAGCGGCACCCATCGCAAATGATCTCCGACTGGTTCTTAGGACCGGCCGACAAATCTTGACCACAACGAGCGGTTCGGAACTTGCGCTGGGTATGCTCCCAAGTTGATCACCCCAAGTTCGCCCAGCCGGAAGAAGGATCGCGCGCATGCATCCATGTCGACGCCAGCGTCATGCTGCTCTTTGATGCCTGTGCCGAACAGTTTCTGATGCAACTCGAGGAGCGTGGGCCACTTGTATGATCCGGGACGCCTGGACGGAAGCATACAGTAGCCGGTACTTTTTTCCATCGTACAAATGCGAGTCAGGCGGACAAAATCGTTGTGTCGCCGAAGTCGATAAAGTTCAGCGGCTACGACGTTAAAGTCGAACGATACGTTGTGGGCGACGAGCACAGGCCGGTGGCGGCTCACGACATCGACGAGAGGCTGAACAGCGTCGTTAATCGAAAGCCCCTCGTTCATGGCTCGATCGTGGCTTATGCCGTGCACGCTTGCGTCGGAGATCTGGAAGCCGTCAGGCCGAACAAGACAAACACTTCGTCCGACCAGTGTCCCCTGCGCGTCATAGAGGCCCCAGGCGAGCTGAATCATTCGGGGCCAGTTTGCAATGTTCGTGTATGGAGCTCGAAAGTCGACCGGGAGACCGTTGGCCTCGGTGTCGAAGACCAGGAATAATGACTCGTTGTCGCTCATGGATGTGGAGGTTGATACCTACGTCGCCCCCCCACGCCTCAAATCAACTGCACAAGGCCACTCAGGACATTCATTAATAACTTAGCGTTGCATTTGTCGCACCGCTTAGACCCAGCGCCCTACTCGATCATCTGGCCAGCCTGGATTTCGGCACTGAGGTATTTGTTAAATCGGCTGCGGAGCGACTTCCGTAAGTCCTGACTTAAAAAAGCTGCAGCCTTTGTTTTAGTTCATGTCGACGGATCGTGCCGCGCGCCGAGGTCGATAATCAGTCGATCTCATCGGAGGATGCACCAGTATCAACCACGTGCATGCGCTCGACACCCACTTTACGCTTCAGATCGTCGAGGACGAGCTCGGTCCTCAGGTCTACAAATTCGCTGAGGGAATACGAGGGGAGCTCACCGTTATCTGCCCAGTCAAGAAGCTCATGGGGAAGCAGGTGCGAGTCAGCGACGGTCTCAGCTGTGCTCCGGTCGCCAATGAACGCCTCGAGCGATTGCAGATACTCGACCGGGTTCTTGTCGCTGATCTGTAGATTAGCGATCTGTGTCAGGTAGGAAATATTCATGAGGCTATTCTGATCGACCCACTCTACGTCCTGCATGAAGCGCGAGAAGTTGAGCGGGAAGATCTGGTGTAGGTTGGGCGTGTCGGCGATTTAGTAGTAAACGTCCTTGATGACCTTAACGTCCGGGTTCTGCCAGTCTCGAGGCTCGCGGCTGGCGAAGAGGGCCAGGATGACGCATGAGTAGCGGCGGCGAGAGCTGTAAGATGCCGATCGGATCTGCCGCCGGTCGAGGACGAAGTGGGCAAGGTCGGCGTCCTTGCCGCGCTTACGGTCGAATAGCACCTCCACCTAGGGCCAACCTCCCCTGAGCGATTCATTCAGCATCTGCACCCACAATCTCAAAATCGCCACCGCAGAAAGCCACCGTCCGGGCTCGCCCATGCGACTTGGCGTACTTGAGCGCTAAGTAGGCATCCCGGCAGGTGTTGCCAATGCCACGTGAGAAAGTAATGCCCGGCATCTGGGGAAGTACCTCGACCCTGTCAAGAACTGAAGCAGGCGCCTTTGCGAGAATACTATCGCCGCCGACGAAGATGATCGTGCAGCCTCTCTCCTCAAGTGAACGTGCTGCGCTATCGATCGCAGCAGTCAGGCGCGCGCTGAAGGACGCCAAACCTTGCTCATCGTTTTGGAGCAAGTACAGCTCTATCTTCGAACCGACTCGGTCCCCGTCTATTGCGAAGTACATGGCGCAAATACGTTGCTTCTATGGACAAGCTCAAATAAATAAAAGGCGTTTGAGAGCACGAGTTTGGCTTCGTCGGGACCACGCAGCATGTCGTATGCATGAGAGCTAAAATTGCGATAAACGCGAATCAACTCCAGAATAGAATATACATTCACCAAAAGCTTCAGTGATTGTTCGTGAGCTTCAAGTGTTTCGTCCCTAGCCAGCTTGCCCCGAAGCGGTTCGCAAAAATATGATCTCAGCCACGTAATGGTTGCGGCAAAGCCGCGCCCGCGCTTCGCTGTGATGCTCGCCTGTGCAGCGTTGTCAATTCGATTCGCCAATGCATCCGCCAGGCCTTCCGCCAGTTGTCCTACGCCTTGTATTGACTGCGCATATTCGCCACGAAAGTAAGCCTGAACCGCCCCGCGGAATAAGGTGGTCATGCCACTTTCTAGCGCCTCGTTCTCGAGGCTTAGCGAATTATAGCTGGCAACGATGTCGTTTACTTTGTCGAGGTAATAGACGATCTCAAAGAACGAGTGCGCGCCGATCGCTCCGATGTTATCCAGAGCAGGCAGAAGTGTGACCTGATACTCACCCTCCTTGAGTTCATGCGGCGCCGCACGATGCCTCTCACGGCTCACACTGAGGAAAAAAAGATTTGATATTTTCGACAAACTGGCCGACGCATAAAGCACATTCGAGATGCTTTTTGTCCCGTTTGTCAGATCTACGATGATTCTGTCTTTGCCCCATGCACGCAACTCCTCACTCATGATGCGTGGAATTGCGAGGTGTATGTCCTCAGGATCAATAAGTGATGTGACAATCGATGCGGAACGAAGATGCCTGCGCACAAGGTCGTTCCGCTCTCCTTCAATCGATTGACCGTCCCGATACAGCGTCGCAGCGGTGTCAAGAAAGTGGACCTTATCTATGGGTTCTGAGAAGGTCGCGGACGCGAAGTACACCACGCTATCGACGGTCCGGAGATTCGGATTGCCGGACAATATTAGCTGCATTTCCTTCATTAGACTGATTGAAACAGTTTCTTGGTCAGCACGGCGCCGAGTAGTGCGTCAGATACCGCGTCCCTCAAACGCCCCCCACACCACCTCATAGTCCTCCTCCCTATCACATCGGTCGAAGGGGGCGTGGTATTCAATTGTGCGTTCGTGGGGGCCGTTGGGGAGGGTGTCGTCGGGAAAGGTTTTGGTGACGAGGCCTTCCTGCAGGTCCTTGACGTCGTTCCAGCCGAGGAGGGTGTCGGTCTCGCGGAGGCCGGGGGCGTCGACGCTGTATCGGATGCCGTCTTTCTCGTCGCTCCTTTTCTTGTTGCGGGGCAGGCCGACGCCGGAGAGGCCGCGGCTGTTGGTGAAGACGATGCGCCCGTTGCGGTCGTACCACGTGTCCTGCTCGTACTGGCGCATGACGGGGAACTGGACGCGGTAGATGGTCTTGAGCTCCTCCAGCGTGAGGCCGAGCGCCATGGCGGCGAGGACGTCGATCTCGACCAGGGCCTGCCGCCGCTCGTAGTCGGTGCGGAGGGCGCTCTCGCGCGTCCACGCCGGACCCAGCCGCGCGAAGCGATCGGGCGAAAGACGCAGATCCTCCTTCGCCCAGCGATCCTCCCGAAACGCCTCCTGCCAGCACTCTTCCCACAGCTCCGAATAGTGCGTGGTGAGGCAGTTGAGCATGAGGGCTCTGAAATGAAGTCGGGTACGGTACGGGGACTGTGGCTGGAGAATTGGGAGCTGGTTTATCAGGGTAGTATTCGCATGGCCCATTCCAGTGCTCTTCACCCGGAAGTCCTGTGCTACTGACATACCGAGGGACGCGAAGTCTAGCAGACGTTGTACATCCCGAAAGGCAGTGGCGAGGCAGGTATTTATGTGTCCTGCAGCTCTCGGACAGATCACCGGAATCAGGGTGCGTTCAGATGAAGGCCCTATCATTTCGCGGTTCACGAATCGGTAGAAATCCGTCACCGGCTTTTTTTCGCCCCACGAGACTCTGGGCGTGCGGCGGCGGTATTCCTCGGGCGAGCAGGCGGGTGTGTAGAGCGTCCTCGGCAGGTAGTCGTCCGGGATGGCCGTCAGGTCGATCTCGTCGTACGACT
>CAZKDQ010000078.1:0-12546 GCA_964551345.1 uncultured Rhodothermales bacterium | reverse complement strand
ACCGACGAAGAACCACGAACGCGCACCTGGATGCCCTGTCCGAGCTTTCCGCTTTGCGTCTGGATGTCGACACCGGCCATCCGGCCTTGCATCGCCTGCTCGACGCTCAGCACGGTCTGATCCTCGAGCTCGCGCGCCGATACACGGGCGATGTTACCGGTCAGGTTACGCTCGAGCTGCTGGCCGTATCCAACCACGACGACCTCATCGAGAAGGCCGAGATCCGGCTCCAGCGCGATATTGATCTGCGTGCGGTTATTGATCTCCACCTCCTCTGCGATGTAGCCGATAAAGGAGAAGCGGAGTGCGCCGTCAAGCGGGGCCCGAAGTTCGTACTGGCCGTCCACCGTGGTCGCGGTTCCTGTTGCCGTTCCTACGACAACGACCGATGCACCTGCCAGCGGATCGCCGGTCTGAGCATCGGTTACGGTGCCTGTGACCGTGCCGATCTGAGCCAGGGCAACGCCCGGCACCAGCAGCAGACACAGCGCGAAGGCCGTAATTATTCTGTTCATCGTGCTTAATGCTTTGTTGAGGGTAATACCGTACATGCAGCTTCGTCTAACCGAACCCATGCAGGGGAGAACGAAGAGGCGGTTGCTACGTCCAAACGAGCCTTCATACGAAGACGTGAGGAGCTGAGGCCACACGCGCTTCGAACTCGACGTGCAGGGTCCGGACGAGCGGACTTCCGCGCAAGAGAGACCAGGATAAGGAATCCGTAGCTTCTTGTAACGTGAAGATACTTTTGATCTCCGAAAGAAAGCATTTGAATTTTCGACTATATGCATATTGCTGATGTACTTACGGATGCGACTGTGGAACGGCTCGGCGCCGTCGCAAGCGGGCGCCTTCGCCGCGACGTCGTCCTCGCACCCTTCACTACGTTCCAGATAGGCGGGCCGGCCGATCTCTTCTTTGAAGCGCAGACCGCCGATGAACTTGAGGCTATCATCCGGGTGGCGCGCGAAACAGGCACGCCGTTCTTCCTCCTCGGAACCGGTGCCAACATCCTGGTCGGTGATCGGGGCGTGCGCGGGCTCGTGATTCGCAACGTCGCCACTCATTCATCAGTAGATCAGACGCGTAGTCGGATCATCGCGGAGAGCGGTGCGATCGTCTTTCCTGATCTCATCGAGCTGGCGGTGTCGAGCGGCCTGTCGGGGCTCGAGCACTACGTCGGCATTCCGTCGACAGTTGGCGGTGCACTCTGGCAGAATCTCCACTTCCTCTCTCCCCCACCCGACCGGGAGCGTACGATGTTCATTGAGGAGGTGCTGCTCGAGGCTGAGATCCTGTCGGAAGAAGGTGAGCGGCGAACCGTCGGCGCCGAGTACTTCGACTTCGGGTATGATTACTCGATCCTCCACGTCCGGAAGGACATCGTACTCACGGCGACCTTCCAGCTTGAGCCGGCAGATGAAGGCCGCATGCGAGAGATCATGCACGCCAATCTCGCGTGGCGCCGCCAACGTCATCCGCCGCTGGATACCGAGCCGAGCGCGGGATCGATTTTCCAGAAGATCGAGGGCGTCGGCGCAGGTCGGCTGATCGACGGTGCCGGGCTCAAGGGCGCATGCATCGGCGGCGCGTGTGTGACGCACCGGCACGCCAACATCATCATCAACTTCGACAACGCTCGGGCGGCAGACGTGCGAGCGCTGATCGAGCACGTGCAAGGCGTCGTTGCAAAGGAAACGGGCTACCACCTCAAGCCGGAGATCTCCTTTATCGGGGAGTTCGATTCGCCGAGCGAGACGCCGCTTCGGATGCTGCCGCGGCCCGACGCTTGAGCCATGCTGCGCAATGACGCCGACTGATGCATCGTCAACAGGATTATGCAAGAACTGAAGTCTTACCTCGAGTCCCTCGTCGAGCGATTCGAGCAGCCGGCATTCATCGATGCCGATCCGATCTCGATTCCTCACGGATTTGATGATCCACGAGATCAGGAGGTGATCGGTCTTTATTCGGCACTGCTGGCATGGGGACGTCGGGAGACCATCCTCAACAAAATGGCGGATCTGTGCCAGCGGATGGACTACCGCCCGTTTCAGTTCGTCTACGACTTCCCCTCCAGCCGCTCGACCACCGCGCTGGCGGATTTCCGTCATCGCACGTTCCAACCCGAAGACGCGCTGTGGTTGACGCATAACCTCGGCATCCTCCTGCGGGAATTCGGATCAGTGGAGGCGCTCTTCGCTCGGCACCTCACACCGGGAGCGACTGATGTGGAGCAGGGAATTCAGGGATTCTCGGAATCGGTCATGGCAGCGGATTCCAGGACGCCGCGGCGCCTTCAGAAGCATCTTGCCCGGCCATCCACCGGCAGCTCATGTAAGCGCATCAATATGTATTTGCGCTGGATGGTGCGATCAGGCTCGGTGGATTTCGGGCTCTGGCGGTCGATACAGCCACGCCTGCTCATCCTCCCACTCGATGTCCATTCGGGGCGCCAAGCGCGCGCGCTGGGGATGCTGGATCGCAGAACAAACGACTGGCGAGCAGCGCTTGAACTCACGGAACGGTGCCGCGCTCTGTCACCAGATGATCCAGCCAGATACGACTTCGCCTTCTTCGGCGCAGGTGCCTACGGAATCGAGCTCGACGGTCGCTTCACCGGCGCAAACAAATTAGGCTCGCGCTCCTGACCGACTTCGCGGTATGAGCGATCGTAATACAGCAGCGGCCTGCTGTCCATCGCCGCGTATCCTCCGGTAACTCTCGCAACGATGATGCTGCTGTCGCCGGCATCGTGATGCGCCTCCACCACGCACTCAAGCGCGGCGGCAGCATCCTTGAGCACCGGAATCCGCCCCACAACCTCCCCGATGGGAACCGGCTCGAATTGCTCATCCGACGTCACGTCTGAGAGTGCGAACTGGTTCGCGAGAAATGCCTGTTCTTCCGAAAGCACGTTCACGACAAGCCGGTCGGCAACCTTCAGAGCCGCATGTGCCGTCGTGCCGTGATTGACATTGAACGCAATCAGGGGCGGATCCAGCGACACGCTCACGAACGAGCCGATCGTGACGCCTCGCGGATGCTCCCCATCCATGAACGTGACCACGGTAACGGGTGTGGCCACATGGCGCATGATCTCGCGAAGGCTATTGCCATCGAACTCAGACATGTATTCCAGGCGTTCAATCAGGTAAAGACGTCTTTGACGCGGCTGAAGAAGGACTTGCGGTGTCCATCAACGTCGGGCTTCGGCACGAACGACTCCGAATCGCGGAAGCTCTCGATCGCACGGCGTTCTTCGGCAGTGACGTTCTGCGGGGTCCAGACGTGGATCCGCACCATCTCGTCTCCCGACCGCGATCCGTTGAGCTCGGGCAGCCCGCGGCCGCGCATTCGCAGGATCTTGCCCGGCTGAACGCCTTCGTCGATCTGCAGACGCGCGCGTCCCTTGAGTGTCGGCACGTCGACTTCCGTACCGAGCACGGCGTCGGGGAATGAGATGTAGCAGTCGTAATAGATGTCGAGGCCTTCGCGTGTGAAGTGCTCGTGCGGCGCCTCCTCGATCTCGACGCGAAGGTCGCCGGCCGGTCCGCCACGCATTCCGGCGTTGCCGCCGCCGCGCATTGTCAGGTAGTTGCCTTCGAGAACACCCGGCGGCACGTTGATCGCGATCGTCTCCTCGCCCTTGACGCGCCCGTCTCCCTTGCATTCCAAGCAGGGCTTGCGAATCGTTCGACCTTCTCCGCTGCAGTTGGGGCAGGGCTGCACGTTCACGAACTGGCCGAAGACCGAGCGTGTGACCTGGCGGATTTCCCCGGCACCGTTACACATCGAACAGGTGTCGTAGCCGGCCTGCCCACCTTCCGCGCCGGTCGCCTCGCAGACTTCGCACGGCACATGCTTACGCACCTTGATCTTCTTCTCGGTGCCTTCCGCGATATCCTCGAGTGTCAGCGATAGCTTGATTCGGAGGTCGCTTCCGGGGCGGCCGCCTCGTGAGGTACGACCGCGGCCGCGCGCTCCAAAGACATCGTCGAAGATGGTGCCTCCGCCGAAGATGTCGCTGAAGGCGCTGAAGATGTCATTGATGTCCTGGAAGCCGGCTCCGGCGCCAGGCCCGGCACCGTTGCCACGAACGCCGGCGTGGCCGAACTGATCGTAACGGCGGCGCTTATCCGGATTCGACAGCACCTCATAGGCTTCCGCCGCTTCCTTGAAACTGGCCTCGGCTTCGGCATCATCCGGATTGCGGTCCGGATGGTACTTCATGGCCAGCTTCCGGTAGGCCTTCTTCAGGTCGTTCTCAGAGGCTGAGCGATCAACACCCAGTATTTCGTAGTAATCTCGCATAATTG
Organism: uncultured Rhodothermales bacterium; assembly: GCA_964551345.1. Taxonomy (GTDB): domain Bacteria; phylum Bacteroidota; class Rhodothermia; order Rhodothermales; family CAZKDQ01; genus CAZKDQ01. The sequence goes on along the minus strand of CAZKDQ010000078.1, from coordinate 8,227 downwards.
GGGATGTGGGAGTTCAGCTCCCGACATCACATCGGCATTATTCTGATTCAGTGGCCACGACAACTCGTGCGTGGCGAAGCACGCGATCATCCATCCGGTAGCCGCGCTGGATCTCTTCGATGACGGTCCCGGGCTGTGTGCCCTCCGGTGCAGGCTGACGCATCAGCGCATCATGTTCATTCTCATCGAACGGGTGCCCGATGGCTTCAATGGGCACCACGCCCACTTTCTCGAGCTCGCCCATCAGCTTCTGATAGACCAGGTCGATGCCCTGCCCGATCGATTCGACCGTCGCTCCTTCCGCCTTTGTCGCCTCGACCGTTCGCGCGAAATCGTCCACCACGTCGAGCAACTGCTCGATCACGGCGCCTTTGCCGATCTGCACGAGCGTCTGTTTCTCCTCTTCAGTCCGGCGGCGATAGTTTTGAAACTCGGCGGCTTTACGCAGCAGCTGGTCCTGCGCCCGTCGGAGATCCTCGCGGAGGCGTTCGACTTCCGCACCAAGAGCCGCCTGCTCATCGGCAGCCTGCTCCGAGTCCTGCGCTACCTCCGTCTGCGTCTCAGCGGCAGGCTCCATCTCCGGCGCCGCCACTTCGTTCTTCTGATCCGTCGTGTCGTTCATTCCTGTCATCTTTAATCGTTTCGTTCTCCGGACAGCAGCGCGGCCATATTCTCGACGATGGCCACAACCCGCTGATAATCCATTCGCATTGGGCCGATGACGCCGATCGTGCCGATGGTGTCGCCCATCCGATAGCGTGCGGTGACGATCGAGCAGCTGCCGGCTTTCTCATCCGGATTCTCTCGGCCGATGGCAACGCGAGCGCGGCCAAGCTCTGTCTTACCCAGGTCATCCCGATCTTCCAGCAGATGCACGACGAAGTCGTTGTCCTCGAGCATGTCGATCATCCGCTGCAGCTCATCCGGCTCCTGATATTCAGGGTGCTTGAGCATGTTGGGCGTCCCTGCGACCTGAAGCCGGCGCCCTTCGTCGTGGTCCGAAAAAAGCAGCGGCGCCTCGCGAAGGACGAGCCTAACGATACCGCTCTCGTCATCCTTTAGATCCTGCACGCGCCGCGCGTAGGTATTGCGGATCTCCTCGAGCGTCAGCCCGGCGAGGCGTTCATTGAGGATGGACACCACGCGGTCGATTTCGGTGCGGCGAAGCTCCGTGTCGAGTTCGAGGATGATCGTTTTGACGAGGCTTCCGCGCACGCTCAGCACGAACATCACGCGTGACGTCGAGAGCGGCACGACTTCCAGCCGCTCGAGCACGCCGTCAGAAAGGCGCGGGCTAAGAACGACGCCCAGCAGATTGGACAATCGGCCGAGCATGCGGGAGCTCTCGCGCAGCAGGCCATCGGGATCGCCCATCAACTGTTCGAGCTCTACCCGCAGCATCTGCTTCTCGACCGGCGAGAGCGTCGGCGTTTCCATCAACTCATCGACAAAGGTGCGGTAACCGCGTTCGGTGGGAATGCGCCCCGCTGATGTGTAAGGATGATCGAGGTAGCCGTACTCCTCGAGGTCGCTCATCGTGTTCCGGATCGATGCCGGACTCAGCCCGAGCGAATACTGGCGCGAGAGGTAGCGCGAGCCGACCGGACCTGCCGTGTCGATGAAGCTCCGCACCACGAGTCGGAGAATCTCGCGCTCACGCTGGCTCAACTCGCCATGCGCGCCGTGTTGATATGAAGAAAGTCGTTCCTGCACGTCGTCTCCAATGCTATCCAAGAGGGTTCGATCCATCAAAGAGCTTGCCATCCTCAGTATTAAGCAAATCTCCGCCTCTAGAGGACAGGTCGTCATGCCTGCGCCACATCATAGGCATTCGCGTGCTGATCGATCCCGTCTTCTCAGACCGCGAGCAGGTGGCCGCTGTAGCCGGCAAGCGCCGTTGCCATCCATGCCGCCAGCACCAGTAGCCCGATGACGGCCCGCACGACGGGCGGATCTGGTGGATGGCGCCGAAGCGTCGTCCGCCGTTCCAGATAAAAGTTGAAGGCGACGGTGATGATCAGCGCACCGCCGATCAGAGCGAGGCTGTAGGCGCCGGCGGATGTGTGGAGCGCCGCGAGTTCTGCATCCGCCGTGGCGGCAACTGCCTGTGCAGTCACCACCTGTCCGCTCAGGTACGCACCAACGGCGCCGAGGAAGCCCAGCGTGAGCATCGACAGGATGAAGAGGCGCCAGAGGCGTCCGCCCGTGATCGCCCATCCGACGACGGCGAGAAGTGCCGCCGTCATAAAGGCGATCGGGAAATGCACCATCACAGGGTGCAGAAACGGGAGATCCTGCAATACGGCGTCCATTCACTCTCCGGCTGCTACGAACAGGTCGGTCCGAATCTATCGAACGATCCGCTTCTATGTCTTACTTTGCACCCGGCAAACGCGTGCAACCGCAACAGCAGGGTAGTACTCGCGTAGGCCGGCAGGCGCGCAGATTACGACGCCCAATGCTCGTACAGTTCCGATCCATCCCCCTCCGATCTGATTATGCGATTTCTTTCCAGCCTCATCGCCAGCACGCTGGGCACGTTGATCGCCTTCGGCGTCATCTTCGTGTTCATGCTTCTGACGTTCGCGGCGATGTTCTTTACTTCTGATTCCACGCCGCGGGTGGCTCAGAACAGTGTTCTCGTTATCCCCTTCTCCGGCGGCATACCAGAGGTCGCGGCGGACGATCCGTTCGCGCAACTTCTCGGCGAGAGCCCGTCGTTCGATCTGCTCGACATCACGTCTTCGCTCGAAAAGGCGGCCGTTGACGATCGCGTCAGTGCGCTCTGGCTGCAGTTCCAGAACCTGAGCGCGTCCTGGGCAACGCTTTACGAAGTTCGCGATGCTCTTGAGCGGTTCAAAGAGTCGGGCAAGCCGATCTACGCCTCGAGCAATGATTATATGATGGCGGAGTCGGACTACTACCTGGCGAGCATTGCCGACAGCGTGTTTGCCGCGCCCGGTGCCATGTTCGAGTACAACGGCTTCTTCATCAACTCGGTCTTCTTCAAGCGGTTGATGGACAACCTCGAGATCGAGCCGGAGATCATTCGTGCCGGCAGGTTCAAGGCGGCGACGGAGCCATTCACGCGCGAGGACATGTCACCAGAGAACGAGCAGCAGCTCGCTGCGATCCTCGCGACCCAGAACGACTTCTTCATGCAGACGGTCAGCCAGTCGCGCGGGATGGCTGTAGAGGAGCTCGAGCGCCTGGCGAGCGATGCCGCCATTCTGACAGTCGAGGGCGCCTATGATGCCGGCCTGCTCGATCAACTGGCGTACGAGGACGAGATTGAAGACATCATCCGAGCCCGCATTGGCGTCGATGCCGATGATGATCTGCGAACCATCAGCCTGCGCCAGTATGCTCGCGTTCCTGAGTCTGAAGCGGGCATCCGCCGCGGTAGTGATGGAGAGATCGCGATCGTCTATGCCCGCGGAACGATCATGAGCGGCAGCAGCGACAGCTCACCGTTCGGCGGATCCGACACGATCGGATCGGAGACGTTCGTGAAAGCGATGAAGTCGGCACGCGAGGATGATCGTGTAGATGCAGTCGTGCTGCGGATCGACTCGCCGGGTGGATCGGCCTCTGCCTCGGAGGTCATGTGGAGGGAGATCGAGCTGACGTCGGCCGAGAAGCCGGTTGTCGTTTCGATGGGAGGCCTCGCCGCCTCCGGTGGTTACTGGATCGCGTCGGGCGGTGATGCAATCGTGGCTACCCCGATGACGCTTACCGGATCAATCGGCGTCTTCAGCATGATGTTCGACGCGAGCGGCTTCCTGGAAGACCGAATCGGCATCACGTTCGACGCCGTCCGCACGAGCTCCTACGCCGACCTGTTCTCCGGCGTGCGCCCGCTCGCACCGGAAGAGCGTGATCTGATGCAGGGCTTCACCGACGAGATCTACGATAAATTCCTGAAGCGCGTCTCCAATAGCCGGGGTATGACGACAGCGGAAGTCGATTCGATTGGCCAGGGCCGCGTGTGGTCCGGGAGGGATGCACAGCGTCTCGGCCTCGTCGACGAACTTGGCACGCTGCGCGATGCCATCGAACTTGCCGCCGAACGGGCAGGTCTGGAGGAAGACTCCTATCGGACGCGCATACTCCCTCGTCCGAAAACGCTGTTCGAGCAGATCGGCGAGAGCATGTCCGCTCAGGCGATGCACGCGGCATCATATCTGACGATGACGCCTGAAGAGCGCCGCTTGCGCCAGGAGCTCCTCCCGCTCGCCCGGGTGTTGCAGGACGTCAACTCCGTCCAGGCGCGACTGCTCACGGATATTGAGGTGAGGTAGCGCGGCGGCGGATCGCGAGAATGATCGGCGGGGAGGCGTTGAAAAACGCGTCCCCGCTCGGTCTACACCAGTACGTCCCCGGTCATCTCAGGCGGAGCCGGCGCCCCGAGGAGTGCGAGGATCGTGGGCGCGACGTCGCCGAGCTTGCCGTCTTTGATGGGCCCGTCAAATCCCTGCTTGATGATCAGGTGAGGGACGAGCGCCGTCGTGTGAGCGGTGTGCGGAGAACCATCCGGGTTGCGCATCTTGTCCGCATTGCCGTGGTCGGCGAGGATCGTAATCGAGTAGCCGTGTGCGCGAGCTGCTTCAACGACCGTTCGCGTGCCGGCATCAACCGCCTCCACAGCCTTTACGGCCGCGTCGAAGACGCCCGTGTGGCCGACCATGTCCGGGTTGGCGAAGTTCAACACGACCAGGTTGTACGATTCTTCGGCAAGCGCGGCTGCCGCTTTTTCCGCAATCTCCGCCGCACTCATTTCCGGCTGCAGATCGTAGGTAGGCACCTTCGGCGATTGCACGAGGATCCGTTCTTCGCCCTCAAACGGCTGCTCGCGGCCGCCGCTGAAGAAGTAGGTCACGTGTGCATACTTCTCGGTTTCCGCGATCCGAAGCTGACGCCCACCAAGCTCCTCAATGATCTGGCCGAGCGTCTTGTCGAGGTTCATCTTCTTGAACGCGACCGGAAGCTGGAACGTTGGATCGTACGGCGAGACGGTCGACAACTCGACTACCGGCCGGTCGCCACGCTCGAAGCCTCGGAATCCTTCGTCTGTGAATGCCTGCGTTAGCTGGCGCGCTCGATCCGCACGGAAGTTGAAGAAAATCATCGCGTCATTGGCTTCGACGCGTGTCCCATTGCGGCCGTATCCGTCCTGATCATCATATGTGATGAGACACGGCCGGATGAACTCGTCCGTCACGCCGGCATCGTAGCTCGCCTGAAGCGCGGCCTCCGGGGAAGCGAAACGCTCACCTTCCCCCCTGACAAGCAGTTCGTAGGCCGACCCCGTCCGCTCCCACCGCCGATCGCGATCCATGGCAAAGTAGCGGCCGATGATCGAAACGATGCGCCCGACGCCGATCTCTGCAGCCTTCTCGGCAAACCGATTTACGTACTTGATGCCGTTGCGCGGATCCGTGTCTCGTCCATCCATAAAGGCATGCACGCAAACCTGATCGGCAGCAAGACCTTCCCGCTTCGCCAGCTCAAGCAACGCGTAAAGATGCTCGATCGACGAGTGCACGCCGCCATCAGAAAAAAGACCCGCCAGATGCAGCTTCGTGTTGTTCCGTCTGGCATGCCGGACGGATGAAAGGAGCACCTCGTTCTCGAAGAACTCGCCGTCCTCGACTGCCTTGTCGATCCGGGTGATCTCCTGGTACACCACGCGTCCGGCGCCGAGGTTCATATGGCCGACTTCCGAGTTGCCCATCTGCCCCGAAGGCAGCCCCACCGCACGGCCCGACGCCTCGAGCGTAGCGTGAGGATACGTCCGGAAGAGCTCGTCCAGATACGGTGTATTCGCAGCTTCGATTGCGCTGACTGCCGGATCCTCGGCGATCCCGAATCCATCGAGGATGATGAGAATGTGACGTTGATCGTTGTTCATACTTCGTGTGCTCGTTATCCGTTGACACGAAAATCAGGTACGCGCCGGGTCGTCTCGCCGGTCCGTGCGTCGTACACGTTCATCGATCCGGAGACGGGGCAGGCAAGCTGCTCCATTCCGTAGCGATCGGTTTTTATGGCGGGTTCGTCGAAGTAGCGACCCGTGGTCTTGCAGAAGTACCTGCCTTTCGCCGGATCAAGTCCCTCGATCGGTGGCGGCAGTTGCTGAAGGCGCTGGTAGTAGACGCAGATGGGCCGAAGCGGACAGATCTCGCACTTCGGTTTGCGCGCGATGCATGTGTAGCGGCCGTGCAGGATGAGCAGATGATGCGCCTCGCCCCACTCCGATTTGGGAATGACTCGCCTGAGCTGCTTTTCCACCTTGAGCGGCGTGTCCGCGTCTTTCGTGATGCCGATGCGATTTGCTACGCGGAAGACGTGCGTGTCCACCGGAAACGCATCAGCCTCGAACGCGACCGAAGCTACAACCGAGGCCGTTTTCCGCCCGACACCCGGCAGTTTCATGAGCTGCGTGACGTTGCCTGGCACTTCCCCATCAAAGTCGTCGCGGATCATCCGCGCCAGCCCGACCAGGTGCTTCGATTTGTTGTTGGGATACGAAACCGACTTGATGTACGGGAAGACGTCTTCCGGCTCGACCTCGGCCAGGCGCTCAACATCGGGAAAAGCTGCGAAGAGATCCGGCGTTACCTTGTTGACGCGGGCGTCGGTGCACTGGGCGGACAGCACGACGGCGATGAGCAGCTCGTACTCGTTGCGATAGTCGAGCTCAGTTTGCGGGGCGGGAATGACCTCGCGCAGCGCGTCGATGGTGAAGCGTGCTTTCTGGGTTCGGTTCACGAAATCGAAAAATGGCTCCTAAGCAGATGCGTCAATCTACGAAGCGAGCCGATGAACACTTTCTGAAGTTGTTGAACTTATGCGGTCGAAAGCGAGTCTTTGGTGCCTCCCTCACGATCGGATCTATGGTGCGCAACCTCCTCCCTCTCCTCGCACTGCTGCTGGCTGTGTCGCCGGCGGCAGCGCATCCGCAGGCATCGCCGTTGTCGGATGCGGCGCGCGTCTCGGTCATCACCGTGCTTCCGGGCACCGATGTCCACGCATTGTTCGGGCACACGGCGCTGCGCCTACACGACCCGCAGACGGGATTCGATGCCGTGTACAATTACGGCACGTTCGATTTCAGCGATCCGCTCTTCGTGCCCCGTTTTGTGCACGGTCAGATGGATTACTTTCTTTCGGTGCACGGATTTCAGGCGGCCGTGGATCACTACCGCGACCGTGAAGGTCGGCCGGTGATCGTTCAGGAGCTCGATCTGACGCAGCACGAGATCGACCACATCTATTACCGATTGCGCACCGAGGCGCTTCCTGAGAATCGCGTCTACCGGTATGATTTCTTCTTCGACAACTGCTCGACGCGGCCGCGGGATGTCGTCGAGGATGCGCTGGGATCGCGGCTACAGTACGCCGAGCCCGTGCGGGGCAGCCAGTCGTTCCGGGAGCTCCTTGCGCCCTACATCGCGAGCCGGCCATTCCTGAGTGCGGGGATCGACCTGCTGCTGGGAAGTCCAACGGATCGGCCGGCGACGACGCGGGAGACGATGTTTCTGCCCCTGGATTTGTTCGACAGGCTTGAGTCTGCGACGGTAATAGGGGACGCTGGGCCCCGGCCGCTGGTGGCTCGCACGGATACCGTCGCGTGGGTGGAGGGATATGAGATGGAGGCTGATTCCTGGCCATGGGCGACCATAGTCACGGTCGTTCTGTTGATGGTAGGGCTTTACTATGCCTGGAGGGAGTTCCGCCTCGGCGCCACAACATCAACCACGATCGATGCCATCCTCTTCGCCTTTGCCGGTCTCATCGGCCTGTTGATCGCGTACATGTGGTTCGTCTCCGAACACACTGTTACCGGGCCGAACTGGAACCTTCTCTGGGCGTGGCCAACACACCTCGTGGCGGCGTATCTCATCCAGCGCGGGCGCGCCGAGAGGTTCACGCGGCAGTATCTCGCGACGTCGTCGATCGTGACGTTTCTCGTTGCTGCGTTCTGGTTCGTGTGGCCGCAGCAACTGCCGATCGCTTTCTTCCCGCTCGTAATCCTGCTCGCGGTACGTTCGGCGATCCTGTGGCATCGGTATCGCCGTCGCGGCGCGCCCACCATTGCTTCATGATGAGATACAAACGCCCTGTGATACAAAAAGCCCTCTTCGCAGAAGCAAAGAGGGCTTTTCTCAGGTACCGCGTACGGGATTCGAACCCGTGTTACCGGCGTGAAAGGCCGGCGTCCTAG
>CAZKDQ010000077.1:0-12770 GCA_964551345.1 uncultured Rhodothermales bacterium | reverse complement strand
AAGCTCGCGCAGCCAGAGCTGAACCCGAACATCGAGAAATGGCCGGATGATCGCGTCTTCGGACTCATCGGGTAGTGAAAGTTTGACCCGCGCCGTAGATACGAGGGCAACCATGCTATCCAGCACCAGCCGCTGATAGTCCGCGTCTCCGTCGCGCAACGAGCGCGAAACGCGACGGAGTTCGTGTAACACTTCTTCATATGTACGCGGCTGACCTCCAAGGACGGTCAGCAGGTTGCGGAAGAAGATGTGACCTCGTAGCAGGTCGCCCAACCCGAGCCGCCATTCGATCGAATCGATGTCGTCGTCTGGAACGTCAATATCGAACCACAGTCTCGCTTGGGCGCGGATGTAGTCCTGTGCAGTATCGTAGGTCTCCGGGCGCAGTGCTTCGACCTTGTCGACGGGTACAAGGTCTGTGCGATCAATCAAGTTTCCTTCGAGGTATTCGCCGGCGGTGACGCGAGACTCGGTGATCACACTTTCATTGTCGAACGTCTCGCCGAAGACCTCTTCCGCGTACGTTCTGAGATCGTCGGTGCCGCTGCTCCCGCCAAGTGTTGCGGACGTTCCCACACAGCAAAGATGACCGTCCGGTGTTTTGAGGCGTTTCTTCAGCCGGCGGATGAGACACGCCAGATCTGAGCCCTGCGCGCCGTCGAAGGTGTGCAACTCGTCGACCACGAGGAAGCGGAGCGTGTCTGGAGCATTGCTCGCCCACAGCGTCCGATCATCTGCCCTAAGAAGCAGATAGTCGAGCATCTTGTAGTTCGTGAGCAGGATGTCCGGCGGGACCTTCCGAATCGACTCCCGATCCGTGATGATTTGATCGGGGCCCATGTGCAGATGCGGATGTCCTTCGCGATCGCCAACGTACAGTCCGGCCGTCACATAGCTCTTGAGCGAATCGTTGCGCCAGATCGTTCTCGCGATGCGCCCAGCCTGATCTGTAGCCAGGGCGTTCATCGGATAGATGAGGATGGCTTTGATCCCTTTCTCGCCCCTGTGGCGGCGGCAGTACTCGAGGATCGGCTGAAGGAAGCTTTCTGTCTTACCGGATCCGGTGCCGGTGGCGACAATCGTCGATCGAGGATCGGCTGCGCCAAGACGTTTGAACGCCTGCTCCTGATGGAGATACGGCGGAAATGCAAGCGGGACCTCGGGGAAATAGTCAGCGCCAGCCTTGCCTTGCCGAAAGGGAAGATTGATCGACAGGTATGGTCCCTTGAAGATGCCGCCGTCTCGCTCGATGAGGCCGTTGACAATGCCGTGAAATTCGGGCGTCGAGATCGGAAAGGTCGTTCGCAGAAAATCTTCGACGCCGCGACGAACCTGGCTGGAGAGGACGGAGGGAATCATGGACAAAAATTATAGCGTAACCCTCTGCAACGATTGACCAGAATATAGGCAGTCCGGATTCTTATTCCAGCGATGGCCCGGTTATAGAAAAGCATGCATCCGACGATATTTCGCGCATGCTTCTAATGATTATTAACGGTTGGCTAGTATGTCGGAGGAGTAAATGAAGTCTTGGGATCAAATGTCGCCGCTCGAGCTTCGGGACTCGGGCAAGCGTGAGGCGATACCCGAGCTGATCAGGCGCCTCTCGTCCGGATCAAATGCGGAACGCTGCCAGGCGACGACGGCGCTTAATCACTACGCTCAGCACTACTTCGAGGACGTCTCCGCTGCAATCCCAGAAATGCTGGAGTTGGCCGCCGACTCGTTCTACCCTGCGAGACGCCATGCCCTGCAGTCGATCAAGGTCCTATCCTCTGCGCTGACGGATGACCACCGTCGCCGTCTATCGGCGCTCGCCGCCAGCGAGGATCGCGATGCCAATCGAAAGCTGATCGGAGAGATACTCGGTTCACCGAATGGCGAGCCGCCAAACCGATCCGACGGAGGTGACGCTCCCCGCACCGAAACGCCGACAGATCCCTCGACACTCAGGATTGGCATCGGCCATCTCTTTGCCACCGGAAGTAACCTCGGCCGCGATGCCATTTTCCACATCGGCGGCGTCAGGCTCTCCGATGGCCAAGCGCCGGAGTATGATGATTGGATCGTAAATCCAAATCGACGCATCACCAAGCGGCTATACGAGAAAAGCCGCGTAACGAATGCACGTGCAGAAAGCAGTGCCGGCTGGAGCGAGCGCCGGTCGCAGATCACACGGTTCTTTGACGGTCTCGACGTTTTATTCGTCTTCAATCTCTATCAGGAACGCGAGTGGTTTGATCGCCATGTGGTGCGAGAGTTGAATCGGCGTCCCGTCGTGGTCGACCTGCACGAGATGGCGCGGTTTTTCCTGCCAGACCGAACGTTGTATGATCTGGACGAGCTGATAGCGCGCGCCGTGCCAGGAGATGAGTGGAGGAAAGCAGAGCCGCGGCTGCCGTACGCCCTGCGCGGAGTGACCAAACTGCTTAAGGACGTACTGGCGGCGGTAAGCGCGCCGCCTTCCGGATCGGATCAGGCGCCGTTCGTTCTGAGCATCCTTAACCACGCGCTCGATAGTAGCAAACACTCCGATTTTTCCGCTCTGTGTCACGCCGCGACATCCGGCCCCTACTGGTTCTCCGACGAATTGCCATCGGTACAGCCGGCCGTTTCGCCATCGGTCACGCTCCCTGACGTTGACTATCTCGTCGAGACCATCAAGTCGGCACCGCCTGCCGCACTCCGAGGCGGATCTTCTAGTGACGTGCAGAAAAAAGACGAGCCCCCTCTAACCGAGCGCCGTCTCCGGCCAGACGGTGTCGCTGAAGCGTTCGTCCACCTCGAGAAGCTGAAAAGCGTTGAACGTCGGGAGAAGCAGCTCGAATACGCGGCATTCGTCACTCAGGCCATCGACTCGGGCGGGCGGTTTGCTATCGAGGCCGGCACCGGTACGGGCAAGACGATCGGCTATCTGGTGCCGGCGGCCGAGTTCATCCGTCTGAATCCAGGGCACAAGGCCGTCATCGCCACCGCGACCAAGAACCTGCAGACGCAGCTCCTCGACAAAGAGCTGGGGAAGCTGAAGGTGCCCAACTCACTCTTCCGCGACACGAAGGCAGCCCTCCTCAAAGGGAAGAGTAACTACATCTGCCTGACCGCGCTGGGAGAGAAGTACGTGGAGTTCTTCTCGGAAAATCGAAGCGATCACGACGATGGGGAGCGCCTGGCATGGCTCCATTTTGCAATTCTCTGTCTCCGCTGTGAGGGAGATATCGAGATGGAAGGCATTTCAGTGCGCTTTCGCCAGGAATACCTAGCGTTGCGAGAGGATGTGAACGCGCAAACGTCGTGCACCAGTGATCTGTGTGATCACGGACTAGAGTGCGTGTACCCTCGTGTGCTCGAGCATGCCGCTCGGGCGGACCTCGTCGTGACGAACCACCACAAGCTCGGATACATCGGCGCCGAGCTCACGGACCAGGCTTCCATCTGCATTATCGACGAGGCGGACCAGTTTCCGGACAACTTCCGCAGCTCTGCTCAGACCGAGTTGTCTCAGAACGAGCTCGTCTTCCGGTATCTGAACAGGCTCGTTCTCAACTCTAAAAAGCGGCGGGGATTCGTCCAGGTTGCTCTGGCCGATTTCGAGAAGCGCAGGAAGAACGAGCAAGGCGATCTGGCTCTCCTCGACGAGTGCATCGGAATATGCCGTCGAGTCGTGACTGCGACCGAGCGCATTGGCGCGGTATCGAACGCAGTCAATCAGACGTGCTGGAAAGTGAGCGGGCGCGAGGTGCGATGGCAAAAGCTCCAGCCGACTGGTGCAGCGGCCGAGCTCGAAGAAGCACTGCGTGAGCTGGCGCATGCAATTGGCGAGGTCCAGACGTCATTGGAGAATCTGAAGTCCCTTGAGCATGGAGACCCGTTCCTGAAGCGCCGCTCTCGGCAGATCGATCGGTACGTGAAGCTGAGCAAGGCGCTTCACGAGAAAGCCAATGAGCTGGCGCGCGATTACGACTCCGCCGATTTCGTGCATATCGCCAGTGCGACTCGAGGAAAAAGGGGACCAGCGTGGCACCTCAAGAAGGTGCCGATGAACCTCGCGAAAGCGCTGCAGGAGAGTGTGTACGCTCGCTTCCCAGTCACGATCTATACATCGGCCACGCTGTACGTAGACGATTCGCTGAACCTGTTTCGGCAGGAGCTGTCTCTCAGTGAGCCGTTTGACGCTGAAAAGCGAATCGAGTCGCCGTTCGACTTCAAGAGAAACGTCTTGGGCGGAGTGGCCTCGGCCGTCCGGGGGTTTGACTATAAAGCGGAACCGGATAAAAAGGCGAAGTGGCGTTCTGAGATAGCCGACGCCATTGTGCAGCTCGTGGCTCCGCTTTACGGTCGCTCCCTCGTTCTCCTGACGAATACAGAGGAGATGGAGGCGCTTTGCGAGCTATCGAGAGAACGCCTCGAGGACAGCGACATCGAGGTGCTGGTCCAGAACGCTGCCAGCCCACTTGAAATCAGCACATTCCGGAAGGTTGAGTACAGCGTCCTGTTTGGTGTCGACCGGTTTTGGACGGGTGTCGACTTTCCCGGCCCAACTCTTTCTCAGGTCATCGTCGTGCGTATGCCGAATCCGCATCTGGGTGATCCACTCGTCGAGCACAGAAAGGTGCATATCCGCCGATTCTGGGACGTGTACTACGAGCCTATCGCGCGGCTAAAGCTGCGCCAGGGCTTCGGTCGGCTCATCAGGAATGCAACGGATCGAGGCATCTTCGTATCGCTCGACTCACGCCTTGCAAACGATAGCCGATACGGTCGCTACGTAAGGGAGCTGCCGGTGACGCTCGAGCACGCGGAGGACGTCGGGTGGTCGGGCGTCGCGCTCCCTACCTTTACGGAGCGCGGCCTGAAGCACCTGGGCCTGATGACGGAATACGAGGAGCGGCGAGGGCATATGATGCCGGCGGGCCCGGAAGATGACGGTGCTATGCCTTTCTAAGGGGTAGTATGCGAGCGCGCATTCTGGCAGCGTCGATCGAGATCAGGGCACCAACCTCAAGCTCGGCATTGAACTGATCCAGCGCACGTATCACTGACTGAACGGCGAAGTGAGCCAGCAGATCTCACGCGCGGATCTGCACAACACTCGGACCGCGAGCCTCTGTCGCCGCCAGTATGGCTCCGAAATCGAGGTCGTGTGTGATGATGACGTAGTCGCGCTCATGCGCCCAATTCATGATCACGGCATCCGGGGCATTCTGCTCACCGACGTGCGACCAATGCACCGCCTCATGACCAGCTTCGCGCAGGTGCGGCAGCCATTCCGGTGAAAGGTTCATGTCGAGCAATACCCGCACCGACGCTCATTCAGCCGGATTGAGCGGGACGTCAACTTCTTCGACGCGCCATGCCGCATATGCCAGCGCTTCACGAATATCCTTCTCCTCGAGATACGGATAGGCCGCCAGGATGCGCTCGATGGAGTGACCGCTTGCGATGAGCCCGACGACGGTGCCTACCGTCACCCGCGTGCCGCGAATGCATGCCTTGCCACCCATTGTGGCGGGATCGAGTGATATGCGCTTGAAATCCGTCATTTTGAAGACGCCCTGTTAGCCGAATAGAATCCCCAACACGGTCAGGCCGAGGAGGATCCAGAGCGCCGTGAAGCTGGCCCGGCGCATGAGGCGTGCCGTACGTTCATCACCAGGCGGATCCGGGCTGAAGCCGAGTGCGTCGTCCGGCAGAGGATTCGTCGCCGTCTCTCGCTCGGCACCAAGCACAGCAGCCAACGAGCGCCACTCCGTCATCGGTTGCCGCCATACTAGCGTGCCACTCTGGATGAACCCAATTCGCATGAGCTCATCAAAAGCTCGTTGAGAGACGGGCCCTGTCGTTTTTCCTCCGAGCAGGAAGTACCACACCCCGGAGGATGAGGGAGGAGTCCCCCTCCAGTCGCCCGGCAGGACCATCCAATCCGACATCCCATGACGCCAGAAGTAGACTTCAGCACCGCCAGCTCCTGACATCATCAACTCATCGAACGTCTCGGCGCTAACCGGGCCGAATCGACTTCCTCCGTAGGAGATGAAACGGTCCGATATGTTAAGTGCCTGGAGCAAGAAGCGAGAACGGTTCCCAAGGGAGATTTCGGAGGACCCAGAACAGGACAAGGCCGGTTAGCCATACTCGAGTCATCACCTTTCCAACTAGGATTTCGGCAAGGACCGTTCTCTGGCCAATCCGGGCAAGACCGAGGGCACCGATATAGAGAAAAAAGATGATGGTGACCGGGTTCATCATCATAGCCGTGACAACGTTGCCATGCAACAAAGCATAGATCGCTCTTACCGTCCCGCAGCCTGGGCAGTACAGGTCGAGGAACGTCTTCGACGGACAGGCCGGAATCAGCGGATTCCGGCCCGGATCGAGAACTATAATTGCGACAATGCCGCTAAATACGGCGACGGTGGCACCGATCGACGGTCGTATATGAACCACGTTAGAAGCCCGACGCGACCCCAATTAGAAAGTACAAGAACCCGATGACCAGACCGATGCCGATGCTGACGTTCGCATAGTCATTCGCTTTGTCCGCCAGGCGCACAGCCTCGGCATGATCGCCACGTTCAAACGCTCCATCGACACGTGATGCCTGCACGATCGACGCGATGCCAAATGGGAGACAACAGAACAACGTGACAAGGATGGCCTTGACGAGATGGTTCTCAGGACGCGTAGCAGCAGACGCGCTCGCAGAGGTCGCGGTCGGCGGCGGGGGTGGCGGTGATGCAATAGTGGACGCGGATGATCCGCGGCTCAGCGCGTCACCGCAGGAAAAGCAGTAGCTACTCGTTTCAGCGTTTCGGGACCCGCAGTTTGGACAGTACATAACAGTTTTTGTTTGGTAATGACAACGAATACCGACGTGCGAGATTCGTTATTCAGACCGGCCAGTATTCTGATCTATAGTTATGGGCGATGTTTTAACTTGTTGACGACATCGGGGATGTCTAAATCAGGGACTGAGAGCCTTCGCGTACGCCGTTTGCAGATTGCAGCCGCGTAATAGGCGACTATGAGGACTAGAGCAACGATGCCCAGCCAATGGGCCAGCCCCGAGCCTGCCTTCTCAAGCGTCTGAACGAGACTTATATCGACGACCAGACCGATGAGTATTCCCATGCCTGCAAACATCCCATTTCCAGCAACTAGGAGAAGATGGAGAACCGTGCTCCGCCCCGGAGCGCCCACAAGGGTAAGGCCAATATATCGGCCGATGCCTGGGACAAAACGACCCAGCAATGCGGTCGCATGAGGATACCCGGAAAACCTTTCCACTGCCTTAACGACAAGCGTCTCGCTTCCGAACCATGAAAGCACATGTCGCCCTCCACGCAGACACGCTACGTCCCAGCCATATCCGGTGAGGCAGAAAAGCAACCACAACCAAACAAACTCAGATCCGTCGCCAGTTTGCGAAGCGAGATAGATGGTTGCCCCTGCTTGTGCAACCGGTACACCGGACTGGTCCAGTAGTGATACTATCGTCGCCCCAATCCAGAACTTCCACATCTCTCACACGCAATCGAATATGCATTCGGCGAGTAGACAGAGCGCACACGCTCCCTGACCCGCTTGCTGCTTGTTCACGTAGGTGTCGCCGATTTTCCAGTGCTGGCCCCGAGCCTGCAGAATCTCGTTGTGAGGATCCAATTGTTCAACTCGATCAAAGAGCCTCTGCGCTCCGGATTGATCGCCCGTTGATTCAAGCGCTAAGGCCAATTTTGCCATAACCATCGGTGCCTCCCCGTACATCTCTAGCGCCTTGCGATAATACGTAATCGACTCCTGCGGCTTACCGATTTCGGCGAGCAGGTCCGCAACCACTTCCTGTAACTCCGGGTCGTCAGGCTCCATGCGAGCTGCATGCATAAGGTCTGTTCGAGCAGGCTCCACGGCCCCCTGCCGGGCGCGGCACACGCCCCTCATAACATATACTCTGGCGTCACCCATCCCTCCAGACTCTAGACCATCCAGAATGCGGATCGCCTCGCCGTACATTCGCCGATCGGCCAACTCTTCAACTGCTGCGAGGGCTGATTCGTACTCGTAACCCGCGGCACCCCGTCCGTTCGTTGCCTCATATCCCGCCCGCCTTTCGGGATCACTCAACAACTCGTACGCTTCCTTGACCTGACGGAACTTCTCAGCCGCCAGATCTGCTAATGGACTCGCCGCATGCTTATCGGGGTGATACTTTGACGCCAGTGCGCGATATGCCTTCTTCACTTCTTCGTCACTTGCGTCCTCGGTAACACCGAGTACATCGTATGGGCTAAGTGTTGTGGACATTACTTATCGCAGGTTGTGTGTGAGGTATGATGGATTGTATGGATGTTCTGATTCGAATGAGCGGACTTACGAGACCCGCTTGGTAAATAAGATGAACCGCGTTGCGAGCATGCGCTGGTGCTAGCATAGTAGCATAGGACTCTGCCTCTCGTGCGGCGGAGAGGGCAAGGGATAAATGGTGAAGCGGCGCCTCACTAGTCGCACTTTCGACCAGCGAGAACGACCCGATACGCACATCCTCCTCGCGATCTTCGAGGGAGTCTAACAGCGACAATGCTGTCAGGTGAGCACTGGCCCACGCTCGGGCAAATCGCCTTCTTAGATCCGTTGTCCCGTATAGGTCCTCCAAAACGCTTGCAGCTACATCTATGAGGGGTGCGAGGTACCAGGCCGTTTCATTTCCAGGTGTCGCCTCTCTTCGCTTCGCCTCAGCAATCGCATTCCTAATTGTTTCGATGGAGATCGACGTGAACAACGACAGATAGTCTTCAACCTCTTGTCCATACAGCCGGTGAAACGCAGATGTCGCCCAGCGGAGCGATTCTCGGTCCGCCAAAGCGTCGTAATGCTTGAACAGAAAGAGGACCATGTTTGCCGCAGTGCCCTTCCTAACAGCATCATGGCTTAAACTCAGGTGTTCGACGGGGAGAAAGGGTATCGCCGAACACTTTGAAGTCACTCGCTCTACCATTCCTGGACGCGAGTCACTCGACGCAACGAGTGCAAATAGAATGGAATCATGAGACAGACTCGCGGCCGCCATCCGTCCTAACACGGCCTTGTGCATTTGGCATACTCCGCACCGCACCTGTCGATATAACAGGTAATCTTCGCGCGAGGCGATGTCCTTCGGGAAAGTTAGTCTTCCAATCATGGCATGCGGCTGCGAACTACAATATGATGATTATGATGGTACTGGAACAGCGACTGATATTCCTGAGGCTAGTTCATCGCTAGCGTTCGCGCTGCTTCGTCGGCGACTATTAGGGCGCGTACATTACACCGTCACCGTCGTACGAGAAAGGTGTTCTCCACGATAGACGGTCACCGCATGTGCGGATTGCTCAAGCGAAGATCCGATCTCATCGATAGGGAGCTTATTCTTGAAGTAGTAGATGTCGTCGTCCGTGACCCGGACCAGCCCCATCGCAATCTCCATAGTCCTAGGGCGCAGCTTCTTGTTCAGTTTGCTGGCGAGGTATGCCCCGCCAGCTGCCCCTCCCAGATGCCCCAGCCCCGGAAGCACTGCGCCCGCACCCGCGCTCGCCGCGGAAACACAAACCGTTGATACTCCGAATCTTTGGATCAAGACGAGAGCTTTCATTCCGTTCACCCGAGCTCGATCGTCGAGTGAGATGTATTTGAAGTCTCGCTCTGTGTTAACTATGTCAACGAGAAGGCGGAGGCCCAGAATCACCTCTGACACATACGGTAACATTTCACCTATTTCGTCCGGAACATCCAGCCCAAAATTCTCGGCCAGAATACGCATGTTTTCGGTGACGTCGGACGTAAACTCCAGATTCGAAATGTCCACGTTCACAAACTGGGAGGCCAGCTCCGGATGGGAAGCCAAGATCTCGTCCCGAATCTCGTGACTGACAGCGAAGATCGTGTCAGGGTCGCTCTGCATTCGCTCGAGGACGTCTCGTGCATAACCCGCGCCGCCCATCTTGGCCTGGATGAAGACATCGCTTCCGTCAGGCGCCGTTGCGACGATGTCCCATCCGGGTTGATTCTGAAGTTCACCGATGCGGAAGGTGTAGCCTGGGAACTCGCTCTCGAGGTGATCAGGGAGACGCACCTCGAAGAGTTTGCCCTTTACGTTGTTGACGAACCCTGTCACGCTTTCCGGGCCCCGGTCCGCCATCTCCAAGTATCGCTCGTAGAGGCCCTGCTCACCGGCGACAGAGGGAGATGCCTGCCGAAAGGCCTCAAAGAGGTCGTCTGGGACGTTGCGCGTCTCAAAGATGTGCCGCGTGGCGCGCTCGAGTGCGACACCGGTCTCTATCGCGAACACCTCACTCCGCATTTCAGACGAGCGCGTGACGACATCAGCCATCCCGTAGCGCCTGTGTTCACGACTGAGTGGGATCGCCTCGATGGAAGAGAGGAGATTAAGAGACTGCATACGTCTATCCGATCAGCGATAACAAGGACATCGCCAAGGCTATCAGGGCGATGCCGCCGCTGGCGTACGAGATCAGTTTGACCGACGCCACTTGATTGTTCGCGGCAGGCTCAGGTGACTTCTGACTCGCGGCGGCGCGCACATCAGCCAAACCCGACTGCACGGCCTGGACGGTATCGCTCAGTCGCTTGAGATCACCGGCGACACCTACCACCTCCTCAGCAAAGCCCTCCCTGGCATGTTTAAGCGTACGTGCTTCAGACGCGGCAATTTGAGATGAGATGTTTGCCGTACTCAGATGCAATTCTCGTATCACCTCATGCATCTCGACGATCCTGGGGATGATCGCTTGATTGATCTTGTCTTGCTCCTCCCAGAAGCGGACCTTCTCGGCGATTTTAGGAGTCTCGTTCGTTGACATCGTGTTGAGTGGCTTGTTCTTCCGCGGAATGCATCGTGATTACGGCGGCTTTTCGGTCACGCTTCAGATAAGGATTCATCGAGGGCCCCCATCTCCGCTCCGAAGTACCTCTTCGCCTTCTCGTACAGCAGCACGCCGTTCACCTGGCCGTTACGGCCCCAATTCCAGGTTTTCTCCTGTATGTGGAGAAACTCGAAGATGTCCGCGTTGCAACTCTTCGCCGGCTCGGGAAAGCACTTGATGTGGCTATCCCTCGATTGATCGCCGAAGCTCTCGAGTCTCGCGCACCAGCATCGCGGAGACGAAGTATAAGCGGGCCCCACACACCTCCGTCAGCCGTGGCATGCGTAAAGGCCCAGATGTCGAGCAACTCGTAGACGTCGACTGCCCCCGGTTCAGTAGGCGTTTCGTAGAGATAAAAAGGCATAGACGCGGCAAAATATTAGGTGAACGGTCATCATGTCCGCCCCGGCACGTCCCCGTCGCTGTTCTCCTCACTCTCCCCAATTGAAATCATCTATGTTCTCGCTGAAGGCAGTCGTCATCAGCCAGAATCTTCCCTCCCCACCTCCTCCCAGCCATTCTTCTCGATCAATCTTCCAGCCTGGATTTCGGCGCTGAGGTACCGGTTGAATCGGCTGCGGAGCGACTTTCGTAAGTCGCGACTTAAAAAAGATGCAGCCTTTGTCCATAGTTCTTCGCGGCGAATGGTGCCACTTGCCGGCAGGTGGGCAGAGACCGCCTCGGCGATCGCCTCATCGCTAAGATCTCCGACCGCCTGCTCATTCCCGCGCCGTTTATCTTCCGGCGTTTCAACGTGAAAACCCGCCGTGACGGACCCCGGCTGGCTCGCTTCATATCTCGCGCGCCTCGATTCTTCCGCTCCTCCACTCATCCGCTCACTGAACGCCCCCCACACCACCTCATAGTCCTCCTCCCTATCACATCGGTCGAAGGGGGCGTGGTATTCAATTGTGCGTTCGTGGGGGCCGTTGGGGAGGGTGTCGTCGGGAAAGGTTTTGGTGACGAGGCCTTCCTGCAGGTCCTTGACGTCGTTCCAGCCGAGGAGGGTGTCGGTCTCGCGGAGGCCGGGGGCGTCGACGCTGTATCGGATGCCGTCTTTCTCGTCGCTCCTTTTCTTGTTGCGGGGCAGGCCGACGCCGGAGAGGCCGCGGCTGTTGGTGAAGACGATGCGCCCGTTGCGGTCGTACCACGTGTCCTGCTCGTACTGGCGCATGACGGGGAACTGGACGCGGTAGATCGTCTTGAGCTCTTCGAGGGTGAGGCCGAGCGCCATGGCAGCGAGTACGTCGATCTCGACCAGAGCCTGCCGCCGCTCGTAGTCGGTGCGGAGGGCGCTCTCGCGCGTCCACTCTTTGGCCAGCTGCGCGAAGCGGTCCGGTGCCAGGCGCGGGTCCTCCTTCGCCCAGCGATCCTCCCGAAACGCCTCCTTCCAGCACTCCTTCCACAGCTCCGAATAGTGCGTGGTGAGGCAGTTGAGCATGAGGGCGCGAAGACTAAGCGCTATCGCGACGTTGCCTACAGGCATTGGAAGAGGCTCAGCCATGTCCTCGCGCATATTGACACGCCCGGTGGCCTTCACAAAGAAGTCTGCCGGTAGAGACGCCCCTATCGCTCCCAAGAGGCACAAGTTCTCGTTCGTCTTGATGGTGATACTGATAGCCGAATCGATATGGCCTACACCCGGCGGAATTAGCGCAGGGCTCAGAGTCCGCTCAGATGACGGTCCAATCATCTTTCGCGTGATGAATCGATAAAACTCCGTCACCGGCTTCTTCTCGCCCCATGGGACTCTGGGCGTGCGGCGGCGGTATTCCTCGGGCGAGCAGGCGGGTGTGTAGAGAGTCCTCGGCAGGTAGTCGTCCGGGATGGCCGTCAGGTCGATCTCGTCGTACGACT
>CAZKDQ010000076.1:10701-12781 GCA_964551345.1 uncultured Rhodothermales bacterium | reverse complement strand
TTCCGTTGATCGCGATGCAGTTCACGTCGGAGGTCAACTGGACGCCGTCCGATTTCGTATTCATGGGCTTGCTGATTCTGGCAGTCGGCATCCCGATGGATTTTGCCATGAGGAAAGGATCGAGCAGCTCATATAAAGCAGGGGCAGCCGTCGGCCTCCTCACGGCGTTCTTCCTCATCTGGGCCAACGGCGCCGTCGGCATCATCGGTTCGGAGAACAATGACGTCAACCTGCTCTACGGCGGCGTGCTCGGCATCGGCATCGTCGGCGCTCTGCTCGCACGCTTTCGATCCCGCGGGATGGTGCGTACGATGCTTGCCGTGGCGACCGCTCAGATATGCATCACGATAGGTGCGATCGTGGCCGGCGCCGGTGGACCGCATAGCGGGCCGCTCGAGATCGTGCTCGTCAACGGGTTCTTCATCACGATGTGGCTCGCATCAGCCGCACTTTTCTACCACGCCGCGAAGGAGATACGATGATGCGGGCACAGCCGCATCCGACCCTGCCGGCGCTCCTGGTCGTCGTCGGCGTCGTGCTACTGATCTACATGGTCGTCGTGGAGAGTGAGCCGGGCGCACTTCCGCTTCTTATGATCATGCTCGGCGTCGGGTGGTGGGTGATCGGGAGGGGACGACGTTCGAACCGTGGCGAACGTAGCGGGTAGAGCCGCTCGAGCATGTTAAGAGTGTGTCAACAGAATCAGAACGACGATGGCGCGGCGCGGCGACGATCCACATCACCACCATCATCATCACGAGTCGCCTGCCAAACCTGGTTATCCCGAGCATCCGGAATTGCAGGATGCCGAGGCGAAGCGCGAAGAGATTCGGGATGAGCATCATCATCATCCCGACAATCATCACGCTCACCACGGGCACGATCATCATGCCGGGCACTCGCCCGGGATGTTTCGCGACAAGTTCTGGCTGTCGCTCGTACTGACGATCCCGGTCGTCATCTGGTCGGAGCACGTGCAGATGCTGCTCGGCTATGAGGCGCCGACGTTCCCCGGCTCGACGTGGATCGGGCCGATCCTCGGTACCATCATCTTCTTTTATGGTGGATGGGTTTTCATCAAGGGCGGCATCCAGGAGCTGAAGGATCGCCTGCCGGGCATGATGACACTGATTTCGCTGGCCATCCTCGTGGCCTTCGTCTTCTCGTGGGTTGCAGAGCTCGGCTTGCTCGAGGCAGAGGCGCTCTGGTGGGAGCTGGCAACGCTCGTGACGATCATGCTGCTTGGCCACTGGATCGAAATGCGGTCGATCTCGCAGGCACAGGGCGCGCTCGATGAACTGGCAAAGCTCTTGCCGGACACGGCGGTCCGCATTTCCGGAGCGGGTGAGGAGGAGGTGGCCGTAGCCGATCTGCACGACGGCGATCTCGTCCTGGTGCGGCCGGGGGCGAGCGTTCCCGTGGATGGAGTGGTGCGTAAGGGATCGAGTCAGGTGGATGAAGCGGTGATCACCGGCGAATCGAGACCCGTGAAGAAATCTGAGGATGATGAGGTCATCGCCGGAACGATCAACGGGCAGGGCGCGCTGCAGGTGGTTGTTACAGGGACGGGCGACGACACGAAGCTATCGGGAATCATGCGCCTCGTGTCGGATGCGCAGCAATCGAAATCGCGCGCGCAGCATCTGGCCGATCGCGCCGCGCAGTGGCTGACGGCCGTGGCGCTACTGGCGGGCGTGCTGACGTTGATCGGTTGGCAACTGGCCGGCGCGGATCTTGACTTCTCGATCGTCCGCGTGGTGACGGTGCTTGTGATCGCTTGTCCGCACGCACTGGGATTGGCGGTGCCGCTGGTCGTCGCCATCTCGACGACGCTCGGTGCACGTAACGGTCTGCTCGTCCGCGACCGCCGCGGCCTCGAAGAGGCGCGCCTGCTCGACACCGTCATTTTCGACAAGACCGGAACGCTGACACTGGGCGAGCACCGGGTTGTGGACATGGCGGTGGCCGACGGCATTTCTGAGGATGAAGTGCTTCGGGTCGCAGCCGGAGTTGAGGCTCCGTCTGAGCATCCGATCGCTCGCGGAATCGTCGAGTCGGCGCAGGAGCGCAATCTTTCGAT
>CAZKDQ010000076.1:8755-10601 GCA_964551345.1 uncultured Rhodothermales bacterium | reverse complement strand
CAAGGCATCGAAGGTGCGTGAGCTGCAAGCGAAGGGACGCCGCGTGGCGATGGTTGGAGACGGCGTCAACGATGCACCGGCGCTGGCTACGGCCGATATCGGCATCGCCATCGGAGCCGGTACGGATGTCGCGGTCGAGGCGGGACATATCGTTCTCGTGCGATCGGATCCGCGCGACGTTTCGAAGATCGTCTCACTCTCCCGGGCAACATATCGGAAGATGGTTCAGAATCTCTGGTGGGCGGCGGGCTACAACATCATCGCCCTTCCACTTGCCGCCGGCGTTCTCGCGCCGTGGGGCATCCTCCTGACACCGGCCGCAGGCGCGGTGTTGATGTCGCTAAGTACGGTGATCGTGGCGATCAACGCGCAGTTGTTGAGGCGGGTGGATGTTTGAGGAGAGTGGATGGTGAATCGTCGACCTTGCTCACTGCTCAGCGAAGGCGGTGCGTGCGGCGACGATGCGTTGGCGCTCCAGGCGGTCGATTTGATCCTGCGCGCGCCGTTCCAGTCTCGGGAAATCGATGTCGCTGAACGTGGTGACCGTTTGCGAAATCGCATGCAGGCTGTGCCACAAAGCGAGTTTGCCGCGCACGCCAAGAAGGAGGCTCTCGAGTTCGAGGAGCTCGCTCAGCCGGTCGTCGAGCGCCATCTCGGCGAGCTTCGCGCCCTTTTCGGCGATCCATGTGGCGGCATCTTTGATAGAGCTCTTCTCACCGCCGACGCGATCGAGCAGGCCGAGGAGCGTCTGGCGATCTTCATCGATCTCGTGCAGGATCTCGCCCATGAACGCCGCGTGGGGCGACTCTGGATGTGACTTTCGGAAATTCTCGATCAGCTCGACGGCGGCCACCGCTCCGGCGTAGTGATCGTTCATGTAGGTGCGCAGCAGGTCGTCGTTCATGATGTTCAGGCTGGTTCGTCGTCCGTGAAACGACGCGCCCCCATCTATGGGATCCGGCGCAGTCTCAACGATCCCGTCGCAGCGATCCGAAACGCCGGCTGCGCGTTGCTGTAACGGCAATCCATCGACGAGCCCTTCCCACCACTTCCCGGACGCCCGAAAGCCATGACGCACATCAGGTACGCGATCCTCCTTCTGATCCTGCTCGCGATGGCGAGTGCCGGATGCCGCGGACTCCAAAGAGCGGCCTCAACGTCTGACTCGGAGCTACAAGGCACAAGGTGGCAGCTCGTCGCATTCGAGGGCGAGGCCGGATCGGTGATCGACGGGCATGAGCCGACGGCGGATTTCTTCCAGGCTGATGCGAGAACGCGCGTCGGTGGCTCGACCGGGTGCAACCACTATTCGGCCACTTATGAGCTGCGTGAAAGCACGATTGACCTCTCTCAGGCGGTATCGACGAAGATGGCGTGCGGCGAGGCGATCATGGATCAGGAGCGGCGGTTTCTGACGCTGCTTGAGGCGTCCGGAGCGTGGGATCGAGATGGTGATATGCTCCACTTCGCCGACGCCGGTGGAAGGCTGCTACTGAGCTTCGTTGAGATGAAGGACGTGGAGGACGAAGCTTCAACTGAGCCGCACTTCGACAGCGGGTACTTCGTCTTCACGTGCACCGGTGAGGATGAGTTCGCGTTTACGATCCGGACGGACCCCGGGCAGATGGAGGTCTGGTTGCCGGCGCGATTCGGGAATCGCAAGCTGACGCTGGATCAGGTGCGATCGGCGAGCGGCGCGAGGTTCGAGGCAGACGACGTTCTCGTGTGGAACAAGGGCAACGAGGCGCGGCTGGAGGTCGGCGATGAGACGTTCATCGGCTGCGTGACCGAGGGGCGGCTGGGCGTGTGGGCTGAGGCGCGCGATCGAGGAGTGGACTTCCGGGCC
>CAZKDQ010000076.1:5868-8655 GCA_964551345.1 uncultured Rhodothermales bacterium | reverse complement strand
GCTCAGATCATACGCCAGACGGCATCCAATCTGTCTTCGATCTTCTATCCTCTATTTTCCATCCTCGATCTCCTACAATTCCATCCTCCACCTTCTATTCATCCATCGTCATTCCCTTACGCGCTCGGCTGAACGCTGTCACTCACTTCCTCCGGATTGACGGCGGCGAGTGCCTCGCGGACGCGGCGGCCGTAGTCTTCGTCGGCCTTGTCGAAGTGCCCGAGCTGACGCTCGATCACCTCCTGACGGGCGCCCTGCATGGCTTCTGCGATGTTCATCGCAAGACGCTCCTTCTCATCCTCGCTCATGAGGCGGAAGAGGTTGCCGGCCTGCGTGTAGTCATCGTGGTCCTCGCGAGAGTTCCAGCGATCAACGGTCACATCGCCCAGGTGCCATGCCGGCTCACCGTATGACGTATCCGGCTGCGGCGCGCCCTCGACGCTGTTGGGGAAGTAGTTCGGGTAACCTGTGCCTTCGTCGTGCATCCCGCCGAACTGGCCGTCGCGCATGTAGTTGTGGACCGGAACGATCGGGCGGTTGACCTTCAAGGCGCGGTAGTTGACGCCGATCCGGTAGAGGTGCGCGTCCTGATAGCTGAGCAGGCGTCCCTGGAGCATCTTGTCCGGGCTGGCGCCGATTCCCGGAACGAGCGAGTTCGGGTTGTAGGCGGCCTGCTCAACTTCGTGGTGGTAGTTCTTGACGTTCCGGTTGAGCTCGAACTCACCAAACTGGATGAGCGGGAAATCCGCGTGAGGCCAGACCTTGGTAAGGTCGAACGGATTCCAGCGGAAGTTCTCGGCCTCCTCCTGAGTCATGACCTGGATGTGGGCGGTCCACTTCGGGAAGTCGCCGGCGTTGATGGTCTCGACGAGGTCGCGCTGGTGGCTCTCGCGATCCTTGGCGATGAGCTCGGCAGCTTCGGCATTGGTGAGGTACTCGATGCCCTGCTGCGTCTTGAAGTGGAAGCGGACCCAGACGCGCTCGCCCTCGGCGTTGACCATCGAGTACGTATGGCTCGAATAGCCGTTCATGTGGCGGTAGGTGCGCGGGATGCCGCGATCGCCCATGAGCCAGGTCACCTGGTGGAGGCTTTCAGGGCACATGCTCCAGAAATCCCACTGCATGTCTGCGCTGCGGAGGTTCGTCTCCGGATGGCGCTTCTGCGAGTGGATGAACATCTGGAACTTGTAGGGATCGCGCACAAAGAAGATGGGCGTGTTGTTGCACACGAGATCCCAGTTGCCCTCTTCCGTGTAGAACTTCATCGCGAAGCCGCGCGGGTCGCGTTCGGCATCGGCGGCTCCACGCTCACCTGCCACGGTCGAGAAGCGCACGACCATCTCGGTCTTCTTGCCGATCTCGGAGAAGAGGGCAGCACGTGTGTACTTCGTGATGTCGTGCGTAACGGTGAAGGTGCCGTAGGCGCCCGAGCCCTTGGCATGGACCGCCCGCTCGGGGACGCGCTCTCGGTTGAAACGCTGGATCTGCTCGATGAGGGCGACATCCTGCATCAGCAGCGGCCCGCGCGGACCCGCAGTCAGCGCGTTCTCGTTATCGGCGATGGGAGCGCCATCGGCGGTTGTTAACAGGGGCGGCTTTCGGTTCTGATCTTTCGGTTGCATGGGAACGTGGTTGGTCCAAGAATATGATGGCGGAGGTCGTTGTTCGCAGTACGAACCGACCTTATTGCGCTAGGTTTGCCGGGGGCACGGTCATGATAGATGTATATCCTCGGGAGCGCCGACGTTAAGGTCAACCGCAGAATAGGCGAATAACCGGCTGAGCAATGATCAACTCTGACGGACCCGAGTCAATACCAGCGGCTTTCGTCGAGGCTTGGAACGCACGCGACGCGCGTGGGATCGCAGCGCTCTTCGATGAGGACGCTGATTTCGTGAACGTTACCGGTCTCTGGTGGCGCGACCGCGCAGCCATCGAAAAGGCGCACGCCTACGGCCTCGATCGGATCTTCGACCAGTCGGAGCTGCGCCTCGTTCAGACGCGCATCCGGATGCTTGCAGAAGACGTCGCCGTGGTTCATGCACGCATGCGCCTGAGCGGGCAGTCGCCGATCGATGACGTCGCGCAGCCGAGACCCCGCACGACCATCTTCTCCTTCGTTGTCCATCGAACTGCTGATGGATGGAGCTGCGTCTCAGCTCACAACACGGATGTCATCTCGGGGATGGAAACGAACGTGATCGATGAGGAAGGGCGGTTTCGGTCAGTGGATTATCGGGGTGCAACCGGACGTAGATAGCGACGGAAGCCGCACCGACCTTCAACGCCTCGCCCCGGAGCGATCCTATCGAACAAGCGAAATCGTCTCCCGTCCTATCCAGCAGGTTCAACAACTTTCGGCATAAGAGCGATGGAACACTTGGTGGATGAGGAGGGCGTCAGGTGCAGGTTGAGCGTCGGCGTTTCACTTGAAAGAGCTTTCGATGTCTTCGTGCGAGAAACGGCTTCGTGGTGGCCTTCCGAGTACACCTGGGCCGGTAATGTGCTCGAGACGATCGCCATCGAGCCGGAAGTCGATGGACGCTGCTACGAGCGAGGTCCGCATGGTTTCCACTCCGACTGGGGCCGTGTGTTGGAGGTCGATCCGCCGCGTGGCATTCGGTTTCTCTGGCAGATCAGCCCGACGCGCGCACCGGAGCCGAATCCGGACAAGGCGAGTGAGGTGGAGATTCGCTTCGAAGCGGATGGAAGCAAAGGCAGCACTGTGACGCTCCGCCACAGCCGGTTCGATCGTCATGGTGATGGTGGAGACGACTATCGCTCCGC
>CAZKDQ010000076.1:4661-5768 GCA_964551345.1 uncultured Rhodothermales bacterium | reverse complement strand
GCGAGTGATCGTATGACTTAGTGATCGTATCACTGCACGTGAACAATGTCACTGTTCCGCCAAAAAGCATGAGAGCCACGGCTCCGCCGAGTACTTCTCAGATCTCACGCCGGCGCCGTGAGAACCTTTACCGCGCGCATCGCATACAGCGATTGCCCATCTTTTGCGCCTACCCATGCCTTCCCCAACTGAGCTTGTAACCGCTGATTCTGAACTGACGCGCTGGATTGAGCGCCTCGAGGTAGAACGTCAGGCCTACGAGCTTCCTGTCGATCTTCGGAATTGTGTGGAAGCATTTGTGCGGCGTGTGCTCGCGCTGCTCTTCCCGCACTTCGCCGGATGGGCGCCTGCGCCGGGCCGGAGCGTGGAGGAAGACATCGAGCGGGTTCGTGCCGATCTCCTCAACGGACTGCGCCCGCTGGCCCCCGATCGTGCCGCTACCATTGCGGATGAGGTGATCGCCGAGCTTCCTCACATCCATGAGATGCTCCTCGACGACGCGGGAGCCATCTTCAACGGCGATCCCGCTGCCGAGAGCGAGGATGAGGTGATACTTGCCTATCCCGGCTTCCTCGCCGTGGCCATCTACCGAATCGCGCACGTCCTCTATCGTGCCGAGGTGCCCATCCTGCCGCGCCTGCTAACGGAGTTCGCGCATCGGGAAACCGGCATCGACATCCATCCCGGCGCGCAGATCGGCAGGGCGTTCGCCATCGACCACGGCACAGGCGTCGTCATCGGAGAGACAACCGTGATAGGGGAGCGGGTGCGGGTGTTCCAAGGCGTAACGCTCGGTGCCCTCTCCGTCGTGAAGGAGATGGCCCGCACTAAGCGCCATCCGACAATCGAAGATGATGTCGTGATCTATGCCAATGCTACGATCCTCGGCGGCCGGACCGTTATCGGAGCCCGGACCCTGATCGGCGGCAACGTCTGGTTGACGCAGAGCGTCCCGCCGGATTGCATCGTCACGCACCGAAGCGACATCCGCCTCCAGTCTGAAGCGGAGGATCTCATCGAATATCACATCTGAACCAGATCCACTTCCATGCGAGCCCAGAACATTCTCGAAACCATCGGCGATACGCCGCACGTCCGCATCAACCG
>CAZKDQ010000076.1:3051-4561 GCA_964551345.1 uncultured Rhodothermales bacterium | reverse complement strand
CCCGCGTGCTCACGTTCTGCTATGACACCGGCGAGCGCTACCTGTCTGTGGACGGGCTCTTCTGAGGACTTGCGCGAAGAGTCGGCGTTTTGCTTAATCGCGTGGGACCGCTTCCCACTTCAAACTCGGCCTTCATCCGCCAAGATGGCCAAAGGTATCGGGATTGGGGCCGATGCGTCCTTCCTCGCCGCGGTTTAATGATCTGATGGCATCCATCTCGTCGGGCGACAACTCGAAGTCGAACACGTTGAAGTTCTCTTTCATTCGCGACGGCTTGGCGGTCTTGGGGAAGACGACGTCGCCACGCTGGAGGTGCCATCGAATCACGACCTGAGCCGGCGTTTTCCCGTGCCGCTCGGCGATCGGCAGGATCGTCGCGTCATCCATCACACGCCCTTTGGCGATGGGTGCCCACGCCTCGGTTACGATGTCGTGCTTGCGGTTGAACAAACGGACGGTGTCGTTGGTGAAGTACGGATGCGCTTCAATCTGATTGACGGCGGGAACGGTCTCGGATTCGGCAAGGAGCCGCTCCAGGTGCGGAACCTGAAAGTTCGAGACGCCGATCGATCGCGCACGACCATCCTGTTTGAACTCCTCCATCACCTTCCAGGTCGATACGAAATTGCCGCCATGATGCATAGGTAGCGGCCAATGGATGAGGAAAAGGTCGATGTAGTCAAGGCCGATGTCCCTGATCGTGCCGTCGAACGCTTTGCGCGCGTCATCCGGCAGATGGAAAGGATTGTTCAGTTTACTGGTGATAAAGACGTCCTCTCGCGCGAGCCCCGAGGCGCGAACGGCTTCCCCTACTTCCCGTTCGTTTCCGTACATTTGCGCCGTGTCGATGTGGCGGTAACCCACCTCCAGCGCCTGCTCGACTGCCTTCCGTGTCTCCGTCGGCGGAATCTTGAACACGCCGTAGCCAATCTGGGGTATACTGTTGCCGTCATTTAGCGACAAATCCGGTACGGAAGTCATAGGTAAATTGGTATTCGTTTCCCTAAACGAATGCTGTTAGAACCCCCACCTGCTTATACGGCGGGTTGTTCCAACATTTAGAACCGCAAGCGGCTTTGAGCGGGATCGCCCAGCCTGCGACTAAAAGAAATCGACCTTGTTTGCTGGAGGCCCGCTACTCATGTTCGATGATGCTGATGCGTCCATCGACCTCCAGAACGGCCTGTTTCACTCGTGCGATGTCTTTGACACCATGCCGTCGGAGGCTTGCCTCCAGTTCCTCATCCGTCATCTTTTCCTTCCGCATACCCCGCTTGATGACGCGGCCGTCATGGATAAGGAGCGTCGGGTCGTCTTGAGTGAATTTCCGGAAGGTGGGAAAATGATAATCAATCAGGTTGAACAGATAATCGAGCATCAGGACACCGAGCACCATGAGTAAGATGTCTGTGATCGACTCTGCGTCGCCAATAATGGCATCCGCAGCCAGAGCACCCACAATAATGAGTGCAAGCAGGTCATTAGGTGATACCTCCCCTGACTGCCGTTT
>CAZKDQ010000076.1:1200-2951 GCA_964551345.1 uncultured Rhodothermales bacterium | reverse complement strand
ATGGACGGCCACCGGCGATACGCGAAGAGCTTTGGCGTCGATCTCGATGAGCTGGAAAGCGGCGAGATGGCACCGACGTGCCGTGCCTACACGCGCGAACTACTCTACACGGCACACGGAAGTCTCGGTGAACTTACGTCATCACTCCTGCCGTGTTTGGCCGGCTATGCCGAAACCGCCGACCACATGATGGCGCAGCGAATGCCGGAGAATCCGTTCTATCGCCAGTGGGTCGAGATGTACGTCTCCGACGAGTTCAGAGAACTCGGCGATTACTGCGCCCGGCTACTCGACCGCCTGGCGGAGAACGCAAAGCCGGAGGATCTACTCGTCTGGGAAGACCGCTACCTGCACAGCGCCCGCTTCGAGTACCTGTTCTGGCAGATGTGCTGGGAGGAAGAGACGTGGCCGGTTTAGACGAATCGATCGGCTATGCGACCTGCGACTTTCTCGGTCAACTGTGCGACAGCAGCTTGTTAAATGATGCTGCGGCCGATCGCCATGATGCCTCCAACGACGAGCACCAGCGATCCCACGACGCCGGCCACACGGATGATCATCGCGCGGCGTTCATCGGTTGATTTTCGGGCCATCACGGATGCAATGTGCGCCACGGCAACGGCCAGGATCATCATTACAATGTGGCCCATCAGCGCGCCGTAAAACGGCATGAGGAGAAGCAGGATAATGCCGAGAAGCGCCTGGAGATCGAGCACGCCGACGAAAGCCGCCATCAGTCCGCGCGCGGCGCCGATGTTCTTGCGCGTGGCGAGACTATAGAGGAAGACCGCAAGCGCGATGACTGCCACGAGGAGGACGAGGTAGCGGAGCCCGGAGTGCGCGTGGAAAATGATGTTCATCGTTGATCTTGGAGGCGTGTTATGATGCGGTGACGGAGGTAGATCCCCGCGTCGGCACGTGTAGACAGGGGAGCACCATAAACTATCAGATTCCGCGTGATCGTGTGAAGGAGATAGCCGGAAAACGTCTTCATCTAGTTAATACGGTTCACCCGGAAGCTTGAAGACGGGCAGCCGAAGTCCCTTCAATATCGCCAGCAGGCGCAGCACCGCGACTGATGCCATGCCTGCGTATGTGGCAACCGCGCGGCTGAGGCCGATCTCCTGAAGCATCAGATAAAGCAGCGCGCCGACAATGGCGGCGGTAGCGTAGATGTCGCGACGCAGAATCATCGGTACGCGGGCGCAAAGAACGTCGCGCATCATTCCGCCTGCGGTGCCGGTCATCATGCCCATCAGCACCACGATAACGGCCGGCTGGCCGGCCGCCTCAGCGACTTGCGCGCCGATGACGGTGAATATTGCGAGCCCGAAGGCGTCGGCAACGAGGAGCGAGTTTCCCGGAGGCCGACGGAAGCGCACGTAGCCGACTGTCAGCATCGCGGCGGCCGTAATGACGACCAGATACAGCACGTCCTCCATCCAGAAAAGGGGGAAGCGGTCGAGCAGGAGGTCACGCATCGTTCCGCCGCCGATGGCCGTAACCACTGCAATGACCAGCACACCGAGCAGGTCCAGGCTCTTCCGTCCTGCTGCCAGCGCCCCGCTGATGGCAAAGACGGCGACGCCGAAAAGGTCGAGGATGTATATGATCATCGGATGGATCGAGAGTCTGAAGCCGGATCAAACGATGTGCTCGTTGCGAGAGGCGTTCCGAAGGTAAGGGTTTGTAGAGGTAGGGACCGCTCGCCGAGCAGCCCGCAGCGTCGCCGTAGCAATAATTCGACGCGC
>CAZKDQ010000076.1:0-1100 GCA_964551345.1 uncultured Rhodothermales bacterium | reverse complement strand
GCGTGAAGTGGAAACCCTCGACCATGGTCGAGGGCGTATACCGTTGTTGCGAAATCTCCGCCGCATCCGGGCGGAGAGCCAGAAGACAAACGTACGAGGAATCCATGCGGGAGCTCATCTTCATCGACAATGAAGGCATCACAGATCCGCACATCAACCTTGCCATCGAGGAGTATGCACTCCGGAATCTCGATCCCCGATATACATATCTGCTGTTCTACGTCAACGAACCATCCATCATCATCGGGCGAAATCAGAATACGCTCGAGGAGATCAACCACGGCTATGTGCGTGAGCGCGGCATCCACGTGGTGCGGCGCCTATCGGGCGGCGGCGCCGTCTATCACGATGACGGCAACCTGAACTTCAGCTTCATCACCGATCATGGACAGGACCGCCTCAACAACTTCCGCCTCTTCACTGAACCCGTCGCACGCGTGCTGCAGTCGATGGGCGTCAACGCAGAGCTTCACGGTCGCAACGACATCATCGTCGATGGCCGCAAGATCTCGGGCAACGCGCAGTATTCGACCGGCAAGCGGATGTTCAGCCACGGAACGCTGCTCCTCAACAGTGACCTGGGGGAAGTCGTGCAGGCGCTTAATCCGAAGCCGACCAAGATCCAGTCGAAGGGCCATACGTCGACGCGCAGCCGCGTCGCCAATATCGCGGAGTATGCGGAGAAGGAGGTGGATGTCAATGCCTTCCGCCGCCGCATCCTCGAAGGCATCTTCTCGGTGGATAACGTGCCGACCTACCGTCTGACGACGAAGGACTGGCAGGGGGTTAAGCGCCTCATGGAGTCGCGCTACGGGCGCTGGGACTGGAATATCGGCGCGGCGCCCAACTTCAATTACCAGGAGTCGAGGCGCTTTCCCTTTGGCGAGATCGACATACGTCTCGATATATCGCGCGGCCACATTCGGGAGGCCGAGATTTTCGGAGACTTCCTCCGAGGTGCAAGTACGCGCCCGATCACCGAAGCACTTCGCGGGGCGCCCTATGACCCCGAGGCACTGCTGGAGCGCGTCGCGCTTCTCGATCTCGAGTCGCTTTTCCCCGGCATAACCGCCGCCGAGTTCACAGCGCTGCTGTATCCT
>CAZKDQ010000075.1:0-12900 GCA_964551345.1 uncultured Rhodothermales bacterium | reverse complement strand
CTGGGTTTAGAAGCCCATGCCTCCACCCATGCCACCCATTCCGCCCATCGCGGCCGGGTTCGGCATGTCGTCGTCGCTTTCGTCCTGACGATCTGCCACGACGGCTTCCGTCGTCAGCAGCAGGCTTGCGACCGAAGCGGCATTCTCGAGCGCCGAACGAGAAACCTTCGTCGGGTCGATGACGCCCTGTTCGATCAGGTTCTCGTACTGCTCGGTCCGAGCGTTGAAGCCGTAGTCGCCCGAGCCTTCTTTGACCTTCTGGACGACGATCGAGCCTTCGAGACCGGCATTGGTCACGATCTGACGCATCGGCTCCTCGAGCGCGCGGCGCACAATCTCGACACCAATCCGCTGGTCCTCGTTATCGGTCTTGACGCCTTCCAGAACGGAGAGTGCGCGGATGTACGCAACACCGCCACCAGGGATGATTCCCTCTTCGATGGCAGCACGCGTAGCATGGAGGGCATCCTCGACGCGCGCCTTCTTCTCCTTCATCTCAGGCTCGGTAGCCGCACCGATTTTCAGCACAGCGACACCGCCGGAGAGCTTGGCAAGACGTTCCTGAAGTTTCTCCCGATCGTAATCGGACGTGGTCGACTCAATCTGCTGCTTGATCTGACCGGCGCGAGCCTCGATCTGATCGGCTTCACCGGCACCGTCGACTACCGTCGTGTTGTCTTTGTTGAGGACGATCCGCTTGGCGCGGCCGAGGTAATCGAGCGTGGCGTTCTCCAGGCGATAGCCTTTCTCCTCGCTGATGACCGTTCCGCCCGTAAGGATCGCAATATCCTCGAGCATCGCTTTGCGGCGATCGCCGAAACCGGGTGCTTTCACCGCAGCGACTTTCAACGTGCCACGGAGCTTGTTGACAACCATAGTCGCCAGGGCTTCACCCTCGACGTCTTCCGCGATCACGAGCAGCGGCGAACCCGTCTGAGCGATCTTCTCGAGCACAGGAAGGAGGTCCTTCATGGTCGAGATCTTCTTGTCATGAATCAGGATGTAGGCGTCCTCGAGGACGGTCTCCATGTTATCCGGATTCGTGACGAAGTACGGGGAGAGGTAGCCGCGGTCGAACTGCATACCCTCGACAACGTCCAGCGTCGTCTCCGTGCCTTTGGCTTCCTCAACCGTGATGACGCCGTCTTTACCGACACGCTCGAAGGCGTCCGCAATCAGTTCACCGATGGTGACGTCACTGTTGGCGGAGATGCTCGCAACCTGCGCGATCTCGTTCTTGTCTTCGATCTCGCGGCTCTGCTCACGAATGCTGACGATGACCTCCTGAACTGCCCGGTCGATGCCGCGCTTGAGGTCCATCGGGTTGGCGCCTGCGGTGACGCTCTTCATCCCGGCGTTGATGATCGCCTGAGCAAGAACGGTCGCCGTCGTGGTGCCGTCACCGGCCACGTCGGAGGTCTTGGAAGCAACCTCCTTGACCATCTGCGCGCCGACGTTCTCGAGCTTGTCTTCCAACTCGATCTCTTTGGCAACGGTGACGCCGTCTTTCGTGATGGTCGGCGCTCCGAATTTCTTCTCGATGATGACGTTGCGCCCCTTGGGGCCGAGCGTCACCTTCACGGCATTCGCCAGCGTGTCCACGCCGCGCTTGAGCGCGTTGCGGGCCTGCGAATCGAATACGATCTGTTTAGCCATTGTTGATGTAATGTTGTGCTATTACAAAAATGAAAATGTCTGAAGCCAAACGGCCACAGACACAATTACGAGAGGATTCCGAGGATGTCGTTCTCGCGGACGATCAGGTAATCCTCACCGTCGAGAGCGATCTCGGTACCGGCGTACTTTCCGTAGAGAACAGTGTCGCCTTCAGAGACGCTCATGTCGATCTTCGTACCGTTCTCGACGCGACCGGGGCCAACCGAAACGACGGTCCCGCGCTGCGGCTTCTCTTTCGCCGTGTCCGGGATATACAGGCCGCTGGAGGTTTTCTCTTCAGCAGCTTCCGGCTTAACGACCACGCGGTCGCCCAGCGGTTTGATGCTTGCCATAGTTGTTCTGCCCGATTAGTTATCTTGTGACGGGTTCCATTTGTTAGCACTCTCAGGTGATGAGTGCCAGCCGAAGAACCCCAGAGGCGTAATCCGGTTTCTCTGGAAGCGCTGTAGAAGGCGGATTCACAGGCTCTAAACAGATTCCGGCACTACTTGATGTTCAGGCGATATCTCGAAGACATGCCCATCATCGCGATGGTGTCTTCAGCCGCCGTCCTGCTGATCGCTCTCGCACCACCGTTTCTTCCCAGTGGCGCCGCCGAGGTGGTGATGACGGCTTTCTCGTTTGTCTGTCATCAACTGCCGGACCGTTCTCCCTTTATCGACGGCATTCAGGCTGCGATCTGTCATCGGTGTCTTGGGATATACTGCGGCATCTTTGCGGGCGCCGTCATCTTTCCTTTCCTCGACAGATGGGGTCTTTTTCTGATGCGCTGGGCCGGGGCGATCATCGCCGTGTCGCTCGCCGTTCCAGGAGCGGACTGGCTCGGCGAAGTCATCGGCATCTGGACAAACATTCCCGCCAGCCGCATCATCACGGGTGCAGTGTTCGGAATCACGGCCGGCTTCTATTTCGCACGAGCAACAATGGACATCGTGCGCAGCCGGCGGTCGAGCGAGGTAGTTCCGTCTGCTTGAAGCGGCACTTCGCTTCAATTATCCACGACGGTTTCTATCTTGCGACGCATTCGTTCTTGCTCCCACTTCACCCGATCCAGTTCTGATGTCCGCTAAACAACAATCCATTCTGCTCGGGGGCGCCGTTGTTGCGCTGCTCTCCACGTCTTACCTCAGCTTCATCAACTACCTGTGTTGCCTGGGTGTCATCATCGGCGCAGTGGTTGCCGTCTGGCATTACACATCTACCAATTCGCTAACGGTCAAGCCGGGCGAGGGAGCAGTGATGGGATTGATGGCGGGCGTCGTTGGCGCGCTGATCGCTCTGGTGCTGAACTACGTTATCATGCAGATGGGCATACGACATGATCAGGCGATGCTGAACGTTCTGATGGACTCGTTCCGGGATGCGATGCCACCCGAGCAGTACGATGAGCTGGTTCGGCAGCGGGATCAGCCGCTTCGACTCGGGTCCTACCTTGCCAGCGGAATGATTGGCGTGCTCGTATCGGGACTGTTCGGAGCCATCGGCGGTGCGATCGGCGCGGCGATGTTCAAGAAGGGTACCGACGGACCGACGGGCGAGGTCAGTGGCCCTGCGATTTGAGCTTGCGCCAGCGTGGCTCGAAGATCTCTGAGAGGATAACGGCCTCGCGCGCACCGTCGGACGAGCGAAGCTTTTCGAGAATCGGATGGGTCGAGCTGGATGACCCATCCGTTGGAGAGACGGGGGGCGGAAGATCGAGCCGAGACTTCTGGGCTGGGGCGGCGTCGACTCCCGTATACGCTGCATAGGCGTCAGGCTGCGCTGTAGGCTCTTCACGTGGCGCGGGCGCTGGAACGGACTCGCGTCGCCGCCTGGCCTGTCTTTTCTCCCGATCACGTCGCTCGACCGCGCTCTCCCGCATTTCAGCCGGACTCCGCGGAGCGGGCGCTTGCTCAACAGGCTCCACTTCGACGGGCTCAGGCCGCTCCGGCCAGCCCAGCGCCTCACGAATCTCTCGCAGCGCGTCGTCGAACTCTGTCTTCGCTTCGCCGCGAGGCGCCTGAGGTTCTGGACGCGGTTGCGGTCCGGGTGCGCGCTGTTGCGGCTTCTTCTTCCCGCCGATACGCGACAGGAAATAGAAGACGAACAGCATGAGGAGGAATAAGAGGTCGGTCTCCATGTCGCAGATGCCGGATCAGTGATGACGAAAGCAATATACGCAGCCAACGCCTGCTAGTTGGCCGCAGCTCGATCGTCCTGGAGCAATTCGAGGATGCGGCGATTCGCACGAGGGAAAGCATACTTGTCCAGTTCGTCCAGCGACGCCCATACTCTTGGTATTCCATCATCCAGTAATGTGCCACTCACGATGCCGCAGACGTACGCATGCAGTGTGATGCGGAAATGAGAATAGGCATGCCGAACGGATCCCAGTTTCCGCTCGACCTCGACCTCCAGTCCTGTTTCCTCCATTACCTCACGCCTGCAGGTCTCGATGAGCGTCTCGTCCGGCTCTTGCTTGCCGCCCGGGAATTCCCACAGGCCCCCGAGCATGCCGTCATCCGGTCGGCGCTGGATCAGGATTGCATCATCAACAATGATGAGCCCGACGGATATCTGACGATGTGGGATTGCCGCTTTCGGTGCAGAGCGCGGATAATTCTCAACAACTCCCGCAGCTCGGGCACGGCACACTGATGAGATCGGGCACTCATCACAAAGAGGCGCTCGCGGCGTGCAGATGAGGGCACCCAGTTCCATCATCGCCTCGTTGAACCTGCCCGGAGCATCGTCCGGTATCAGTCGATCGCCAATCTGCTGAACCGCATTGCGCATCCCCGTCGACTTCGCATCATGTTCGAGCCGAAAGACACGTGAGAGCACGCGAATGACATTGCCGTCAACGACCGCATGTGGTTCTCCGAAAGCGATCGATGCCACGGCCGCCGCCGTGTATGGCCCGATCCCCGGAAGCGCACGGAGCTCGGGCAGCGTGCTGGGAAGGTAGCCCGCCCGTTCCTCAGCCACGATGCCCGCCGTCCGGTGCATGTTGTGCGCGCGCGAATAGTAACCGAGGCCTTCCCACAAAGAAAGCACCTCATCGATCGAGGCAGCCGCCAGTGAATCAATATCCGGAAAGCGATCCATGAACCGGTTGAAGTACGGAATCGCCTGATCCACCCGCGTCTGTTGCAGCATGATCTCACTGATCCATATGCGATACGGCTCACGATCAGACCTCCACGGCAGCTCGCGCCGCTGCGTAGCGAACCAGTCGAGAAGGTCGCGGCGAAACGCCGTCAGGTGGCGGTCGTCGATCAAAGGCACGAGTAATGCAGGGGCTTGGGGTGATGGAGGCGCTCCCGGAACGAGCCGCATCACGTCACGTTTCCGACGGAATCTCATCTCTGCAGTATGAGCGCCATACTTCGCCGGCTCGCCATCGTCCTCTCGCTGCATCCTGTCTGGATTCTCCTGGCCTTGTCGTCCATGAATCCGGCTCTGATTCGGGCGCAGGTGCTACCAATCCGACAAGTCCACGTGCATGCGGGCAGCACCGAGTCGCGCACGATCGAGCTGCCGCAGTCAATGTCTCCCGAGCAAGCAGCCACCGAAGCGCTGATCAACGTACAGCGGAGAGGCTACCTGCACGCAAGGATCGACTCAACCTCGATCGTGCGCGCGGGTGTGATGAACGCTTATCTCACACTGGGTGAGATCGTGCGCCTCGAAGGCTACGAAATCTCCGACGAGAGCCTGTTTGTTGATCTTCGTCTTGATCACGTGATGGAGCTCTCGCCGGGTGATCCCCTTGATCTCGATCGGCTGGAGAACACTGTTGCAGAGCTCTTGCAGGAGCTCGCGCGCCGCGGTCATGTTCTCGCCTCTATCCGCATTTCCAGTATAGCTTTGTCTGGCGAAGGCGAGACTCGCGCTACCGTGTCGCTCGAGATCAATCGGGGAGGTCCGGCGATCTTGCGCGGCATCGAGCTCAGCGGTGCAGAGCGTACGAGACCTGCTCACGCAATGCGCCTGCTGCGTCTTCAGCGCGGACAGCACCTTGCACAATTCGATGCGGATGAAGTGCAGCGGCGCCTGATCGAGAGCGGCCTGTTCGGGGATGTAGGAACTCCCCGCATTCGCAGCGCGGCGGACTCCGTCACGCTCGTGCTGCCGGTCATAGAAGAGCAGCCGGGTTCGTTTGATCTGGCATTCGGATATCAGCCGTCAGATGCGGGCGCATCGCTCGTCGGCAGCGGTCACCTCGAGCTGCTCAATCCATTCGGAAGCGGCCGGCGCTTTATGCTTAACCTCGACCGTCTACCGGGCCAGACATCCCGTTTCGAGGCGGAGGCCGCCGATCCGTTTCTTCTCGGCACGCCGATACGCATTGCAGCGAGCTTCAGTGGATATCAGCAGGATTCGCTGTTTCATCGGCAGCATGTTGGGATGGAGATCGGTTATGAGCTGCGAGGCGGTCTCGAAGTTTTCGCTACCGGATCGCTGGATCGATCGCGACCCGGGACGGCCGGCTCTCGGATCGAGGGCGGCCGTCAGCGGATTGCTCGTTCTGATGCCACGATGTTCGGCGGCGGCGTTCGCTTCAGCCGCCTCGACTACGCGCGCAACCCGAGCCGTGGCCTGGTGATTGAAGCGGTGGCGGAGCGCGGCCTCAACCGACGCTCGCAATCCCGCCTCGTCGATGCAGACACCACGCGCGAGCATCGTGCGGTTCGTCAGGATCGCGCCGGTCTGATGACGCGCTCGTACGTGCCGCTCGGAAGCAGAAGCGTCTTCGTAAGCGGCATCGATGTACACGCGCTCTTGAGCGATGAGTACGATCGTTCCGATTTCATCCGCATCGGCGGCCTGCGTACGTTGCGCGGCTACGATGATGATCGGTTTCTGGTGCGGGTCGCCGGGCGCGGGCTCATCGAATATCGGCACCGACTCGACCGGCTGTCGTACCTTCTGGCTTTTGTGGATGTTGCCTATCTCGAACGGCCCCAGCTACATGACATCGAAGGGTTCATGGGATGGCGCACCGGATTTGGCATTGGGGCGCAGTTCGACACGGGCTTCAGTCTGATGAATGTCGTGCTCGCGGCCAATCCGAGTGACGGCATCTCCACGCCACGTATCCACGCAGGCATCTCCTTCGGATTATAGCCGGCATGACGACGACGTTTCTCGCACCACCAGAGAACTTCGCGGGCCCGACTGTTCGGCTGCCGGAAGACGAAGCGCATCACGCTTCGCGAGTCGTTCGTCACCAGGCAGGCGATGTAATTCGCGTTGTAGATGGCCGGGGCACTGCTTTCCAAGTTCAACTTACAACGGTCGAACGTGGCGACGTCAGGGGAGAGGTGATCCGCACGATCCAGGGTGAGAACGAGCCGCCGTATCACCTCACGCTCGCCGTGGGGATGTTGAAGAAGCGCGACCGGTTCGAGACGATGGTCGAGAAAGCCGTCGAGCTTGGCGTCT
This sequence comes from uncultured Rhodothermales bacterium, assembly GCA_964551345.1. Lineage (GTDB taxonomy): Bacteria > Bacteroidota > Rhodothermia > Rhodothermales > CAZKDQ01 > CAZKDQ01. The sequence goes on along the minus strand of CAZKDQ010000075.1, from coordinate 5,796 downwards.
CACGCATCGTTCCGATCCAGTCGAGCCGTACCGAGAAGACGGGCTTTCGCATCGATCGGCTTGAAAAGATTGCGGTCGCGGCGCTCAAACAATCCGGCCGCTCAAGGCTTACGGAAATAGCCGAACCTGTCCTCTTTGGCGAATACCTTTCAACATCACCGAACGGCCTGCGGATGATATGTCATGAGCAGGCAGTGGACGGTCCTTCCATCACCGAACTGCTTACGTCTTCGATGGCATCAACGATCGAAGTGCTCATCGGGCCTGAAGGAGGTTTCGATGACGAAGAAGTAGCACACGCGTCAAGCGCAGGCTTCGAGGTCGTCCACCTCGGTGCGCGCCGGCTGCGTGCGGAGACGGCCGCGATTTACGCCGCTGCGGCGTGTACGATGATTTCCGACAACACATCAATCAAGTCCTGATATGAAGCACCTGATCGAGGAAGAGATAAACTCGGAGAAGCTGTTAGAGGGTAAGCTCCTTCACGTGTATCGAGACCGTGTGCGTCTTCCGGATGGAAATCAGGCGGATCGTGAATGGATTGATCACCCGGGCGCGGCCGCCGTTTTGCCGATACTTCCCAACGGTTCCGCGTTGATGATCCGGCAGTACCGTTACGCCGCGAAGAAGCTGTTCATCGAGATGCCGGCGGGAAAGTTCGACAGCAAGAATGAGAAAGCGGAAGCCGTCGCGGCGAGGGAGCTTGAGGAGGAAACGGGTTGGAAGGCCGGGCGCATGCACTACGTGGGCCACTCGCATCCGTGCATCGGCTACAGCAATGAGATCATCCACTATTTCGTAGCCGAAGACCTGACCGAGGGTACGAAGCAGTTGCAGGATGCGGAGTTTATCGAGACGGTGGAGCTACCACTCGAAGAGGTGTTTCGGATGGCGGAAGAAGGCGAGATCGACGACATGAAGACGGTGACGGGCCTGTTTCTGGCGCGCGCTTTTCTTCGTCGCAGGCAGCGTGAAAACGAAAATAATTGACATCCTTTATCACCGTTGGATGGTAGCGCGGTACGATATCCCTTATCTTATCGTGCTGAACAAATCTTGTAAGCTATGTTTGTCTTTCTGATCGTCGTTATCGCACTCATCGGGGTTTTGATGACCCTGTCGATTCTCGTGCAGAGCGGGAAGGGTGGAGGCCTCGCCGGAATCGCTGCCGGTGGTGCCACGCGGCAGATACTCGGTGCGCGTCAGGCGCCGGATGTGCTTGAGAAGGCCACGTGGACGCTCGCGACGCTGTTTATCGTGCTCTGCGTACTGACGAACTTCACCATCGATCGCGGCACGACGCAGGAGAGTGTAATCCAGCAGTCCGCGCCGCAGCAGCAGGCGCCGATGCCGCAGGATGCGCCGGGTGTTCCGGTTCTGCCGGAAGGTGACGTCGCGCCGCAAGAGCAGGAGTAATCGCCGGCTTCAGGCGAATCCATTGAAAAAGGGTGACAGGATTTCCTGCCACCCTTTTTCTGTATTCAGAAGCGACGGACACGAGCCTGTAAGCCGAATTCTGTCTGACCTGCGGCTGGTCGCTGGTAGACCGCAGGCGAGATCATCATCTATCTGGTCCCGAAGTTGCCTTCGGGATCGAGCGGCCTACCCGCGACATCCCGCCGGGCAGGCGGGCCACCCGAGGGTGGATATCGCTGTTTGGCCTTGCACCACGCGAGGTTTGCCTGGCCACGCCGGTCGCCCGACGCGCCGGTGAGCTCTTACCTCACCCTTTCACCCATCACCTGCGTCCCGAGGAACGCATCGGCTGGTCTACTCTCTGCTGCACTTGCTGTCCTCGGCACACGGCCGAGACCCCCGATGTTATCGGGGCGCGGTGCCCTGCGGTGTTCGGACTTTCCTCCCCGAAATAATATCGAGGCGATGATCCGGCTCGTATCCGATGGTTGAACGTCCGTCCTCTACATCGGAGATCCACCCAGGCTTCAGCTCTCGAGTTCCTGGACGGTCTCGAAGAAGAAATCGTTGTCGACGATGATTCGGCCGGTGTGCTCGCACGGAATGATGCGATCGCGCTGCCGGATCTCCATCTGACGCTGCGGCGGAACAGCAAACCCGGCAGCGGCACCACGCTCGAGCGGAACGACGGCGCGGCCGTCGCGATGACGCTCGCGCAGGCGCTCGTAGGCACGAAGGTAGCGCTCGTCAACGGCCTCGGCTAAGCTCTCGCGCATCTTGCCCAGGTCATCCTGCTCGGTCCTGGTATCTTTCATCACGGCGTCGAGCTCCGAGCGCTTCTCTGAGAGCAGACCATCGAGTTCGGCCAGACGCTCGCGTGCGGATTCGATAGCGATCTGCCGTTCATCGCGAGAGCCTTCTACCTCCTCAATCTTGGTACGCGAGTCTGCGATGCGCTGACGCTGGGCCTCGACCTCTTTGGTGAGGGCGTCGTACTCGCGGTTGTTGCGCACCTGAAGCTGCTGCTCTTCATACTTCTTAATGAGCTGCTCACTCTCGAGAATGTCCGTCTGTGCCCGGCTGGCGGCAACTTCGTTCTCCTGCTTCTCGTTCTCGTACTTCTCGATACGAGTTTCAAGCCCGTGCTTTTCGTCCTCGAGGTCGTGGATTTCGTCAGGCAGGTCGCCGCGGAGCTTCTCCAGTTGATCGATTCGCGTATCGATATGCTGAAGGCGGACCAGTGCCCGAAGCTGGGCGCTGATGCTTGAATCCTGAATAGTCGGCATAAGTCGTGCGTAGAGGAATCGTTTTTCGGTTTCGTGCAGCCTTGTTCTACCCAGAGCGCCTCGGCAGGTTCGCCGACTCAGGAGCCATCGGATCTGATTTCCTGCGAAGAGTTCCTGGCTGATTTGGAAGCCACGCCGCGAGTGAAATAGCGAACCGGATTGGTGGGCGCCGAAGCGATGCTCCACGTTGCTTCCGGCAGATGCTCGACGAGGTAATCGCGCAGCAATTCCTCTGCAACTGCCTCGCTCTCGTAATGCCCCGGGTCGATAAGCGCCATCCGGCATCGCCCTCGCGCATCGATAACGTCGAAGAACTTGTGGTAGGTGATATCAGCTGTGACGAAGGCGTCTGCACCATGCCGACGTGCCGCCGCGATGAGATCGCTGCCCGAGCCGCCGCAAACAGCCACGCGCTCCACCGTCATCTCAGGGTCGCCGGCATAACGAAGTGAAGGTACCTTGAGGCGATCCGACACGCGATCGAGAAATGCTTCCAGGCTCATCGTGTCCGGAAGCATGCCGATGGCGCCAAGTCCTGCGCCGTCGTAAGGTTTGTCGAGGGAGTACACGTCGTACGCCACCTCTTCGTATGGATGACTCTCGCGTACGGCCGTCAGCACTTCATCCAGCTTCCAGCTGGGGAGTTCGACTTCGAGTCGCATCTCATCGACGCGCTCCAAATCGCCGCCGCTCGATCCGATGAATGGCGACGCGCCGGCGAGAGGTCGGAAAAACCCCGTCCCCGGATGTGCGAATGCACATGAGTCGTACTCACCGATTCGACCGGCACCCGCATCCGCCATCGCAGTGCGAACGTTGTCAAGATGATCGACCGGCACGAAGACGATCAACTTCTTGAGACTGTCGGTCAATCCATCCAGAAATCGAACGTTTTCCAGCCCGAGCTGCTTTGCCAGCCCGAATGAAACGCCGGAATGAGCGGCATCCAGATTCGTATGGATCGTGTAAAGCGCAATCCCGGCCGATGCCATTTGATAGACAAGGCCGCCCTGTGAATCAGACGCGGTAACGCTGCGGATTGGGCGGAAGATCAGGGGGTGATGGGTAACGACGATGTCCGCCTGGGTGTGGCGCGCTTCCTCAAATACGTCAGGCGTCAGGTCCAGCGCGATGAGCCCGCGTGAGATGCGGTTGCGGGCGTCACCAATCTGAAGACCAACGTTATCATACGACTGCGCCGTGGCCGGAGGGGCCCAGGCCTCCAGGACCGCGGCGACGTCACGTATCGTGGGCATGAGCAAGAGTTGATCGGTTCTGAGATGCGCACCCAAGATAGGAGGGAAAGCGCACCGATGCAGTCATGCCACAAAGACTGCTAGCTCATCGACGTCGAGTAATTGACGATGTCGCCGAGCGTCCATTCCGATGCGTCTCGAGACACCGTCATGGTCGATTCCAGGCGCGCGTTCCAGTCGAGGCGGCTGGTCAGACGGCGCTTCCACATCTGCGGTTTTCCGAGATGAACGTCGATCCGTTCACCGCCGACGAGGTGGAACGACGTCGCGTTGCGTCCATCATCAGGCTGCGCAAATTCCACGCGCTCGATGGATGCAAGTGTGATGATGCGCTTACCGCTGCGCCCGGCGCCGAGCCCGAACAGCTCTACGCGGTCGAAATACAGATCGGCTCGTCCGATGAACAGACGCGTGTCCGCATAGCGGAATCCGGTACTAAGCAAGCGCAGGCGGCTGGGGAAGGTGGATTCCATCGGCGGGCTCATCATCGGGGTGTGGCTGTGTCTCGTACATATGTTAGCACTACGTGTGCCTGGCGTAAAGACACAAACCTGCACCCTGTGTAACCCCGCGGTAATCAAAATACTTTTTGGACGGACGGATACTGGACTGAACGCATCCGTCGGCGCACATTCGCATCATTCGGCGGTGAGATAGCTCTCGATCGTCTCCTGTACGGACGACTGATCCTCATACTGGGGCATCAAGCCACCGCGGCTGCGATAGACGCTAAGATGATCCGGGTTACGGCGCACCACGTCGTCGAGGTGCTCGAATGATTGGATCGACGATCTAAAGCGACGCGGGGCGATGATGAGCGTGGGAACGAGCGCGGTCGCGTAGGCCTCGCGCGCGGCATCAGGAGAAAAGAGATCACCTGAGATGAACGCGGCAGGGGCATGATGTGCACCCCTCACCTGCGTCGTCAAGTAGGCGTAGTCGACAAGTTCGCCCGGTACAGCTGTCTCCGAGGCGAAGACTTGCTTCTGGTAAAATCGTCGCAGCGCGTCGGGGCTCGTCAGCTTTCGGTATGCGACCTCGAACACGCCGGTTCGCTCTGTGAGGTGAAGCACCGACCGCCGAACCGGGTGTCCCTCTTGCTCATCGAGTGAAGTCGGACAAAGCAGCACCATCTTGCGGAACAGGAACGGATGCGATCTGGCGGTGATGGCGGCGAATTCGCAACCCAGCGAATAGGCCACGATGTCGGCAGGTTGATGGATACGTTCGCTCAGAAAGCGCCGCAACTGACGCTGGAAGATGGGCGGCCTGTAATCCACCGGCGGTCGGTCAGAGAGGCCAAACCCGATCCAATCGAGGGCGAATACGGGCCGCGAGGTCGTTTCGCACAGGTGGGAGAAAATCGGCTTCATCTCAAACGATGTAGCCGCTGCGTTGACGCTGTGCAATAAAACGATCGGGACGCCCTTGCCCTCGCGTGCATAGAAGCGGTAACGACCCTCCATGATCTCCATGTCATAGACGTCGGCGTCGAGGGCGGGCGGGAGCTCCTTCGGCTGAAGATTTCGTTTTCGGAGTGCGCGAAGCACTGCGCCCGTAACGATGGCACCTGCGGCGACCGAGCCGGTTACGAGCGCGCGCTTGCCGAGGTCGTCGGAATCGTGGCTATTCGAGGTGATCTGCTTCAGTCGATTAAGGAGTCCGGCCATGGAGCGGAAACGCCGTGGATAATGGGTTCAGGAGACGTCTTGAACTTACGTTCGCGCGGAATCTGCGTGTGGTGGAAGTTGGTGATATTGGTTATCATTTCGCGCCCGCCCCCGTAGCTCAGGTGGATAGAGCACAGGTTTCCTAAACCTGGTGTCGGAGGTTCGAGT
>CAZKDQ010000074.1:8410-13058 GCA_964551345.1 uncultured Rhodothermales bacterium | reverse complement strand
CATTGCCATGGCATTCGGGCCGGGACTGACGCTGGAAGGCGCTGCCTTCAAAGTCGTCGGGCGCTGAGGCTGATGCGCAGTTGAGCGGGCAGCTTCCATCGTATATCGATGATCCGTGGAAGGCGCGAGCGCCTCAACGTGCTGAAGTGCGATAGACGGCTCAGACATTATCGTAATGAAAAGGGGCACCCGTCCGTGGGTGCCCCTGATACAGCCTAGTCTCGATGGAACGCTTTACTTCACCAGTGTGATGGTGCGTGACTGCGTGACACCGTTGCTCTCGAGTCGCACGATGTAGGTCCCGCTGGTCAAATGACCGGCCTCAAATCGCAGCGCATGCTCACCGGCGGGATAGCTACCACGCGCCAGCGTTGCGACCTGCCGCCCGAGTACGTCGAAGACGTCAACCGTGACGTCACCCGGTGTATGGAGGCTGAAGCCGATCGTTGTAGCCCGGTTGAACGGGTTCGGGTATGCCGGATCGAGTGTGAATCGATTAGTTAGCGGGTCATCGTCTGCTCCCGTTCCTGTACCCGTCCAGAACAGCGTCGTCCACGTCCACGGGCTCAGCCCCATGCCCAGGCTCATATCCAGATAGATGTGCTGAAGGCGCCCCGCATCATCATAATCGTACGTCTCACGGAGTACGGTCATCCATTCGTCGTCCGCGGCAGCATCCACATAAAGGGTGTCCGGGCGCGCCTTCTCATCAGCAACCTCGAAGACCGTTACGCGACGCGATTCCGTGATCCACTCATCTTCATCCCATGTGTCATAGTCTGTGATCTGCCGCGCGACGAGGCCGCTCAACGTGTCATAGAAAGTCTCGGTCACCTGCCGCGATATCGGGATCCACGCGCTGCCATCCCAATCCTCGACTGTGGCATCGGGAATAACGAGGTTGAGGTATGCATCGGGAAGCTCCTCAACTCCCTGAAGCAGTTCTTCAAGCTGGGAATAAAGCTCGACGATGGTCAGATCCGCGTAGATGGAACGCTGAACGTGCTGCCACGCCGCTCCATCCCATTCATGATCCGTGTACACGACGTCTTCGCCCTCCTGCTCCATTGTAAAGCGGTCGAGCGGGAGCCAGGCGCCGTCATCCCACACCATATTCTCGCCTTCGGTGATAACAGACATCCCGCCGATGTTCGCGAAAACGTACGTCTGTCGTTCAATGGGCACGAACTCGTTCTTCTCACTATCCCATTCGTCGTAATGTGTATCAGTGGCAATGTGCGAGTTGCCCTGGTAGAAGAAACGCTGTCGGTCCTGAGGGATGAATGCTTCGGACTCGGCGTCCCACCACTCGTAGATGGACGTCGCGAGGCGCTGCCCGTCGTAGGTGTAAAGTGTGCGCGATTCATTCTCTTGAACGCCTTCATTGAAGGAGTACTGCCGCTCCTCCGTCCGTAGAGCGCCATCGTACATGTAGACCCTGCGAGACATGTCTTTCCAGGCGCCTTCACTCCGAGAGCGACGAAGTACCTGATCGAGACGGCCATCACTTGCGACGGCGGATTGTGCAGCAGCCCGAATCAGTGGCTCTGCGACGAAATTAGGCTGCGCATCCAGGGTCGGAGAGACCAGGCGCGGTTGTGCGTGAAGTGCCGCTGTGGCGAAAATTGCCATGAGCAGCAGGGCATAGCAACGATGCATGTTCGTAGTGCAGCATATCGGTGGATACCGGATCGCGCCGGCAGGACGTCGACGCGCGTGATCATTTTAAGCGCAATCTATCCGCTCGACAGATTCAAAAGTGCAGCCGCGAGAGTGTCTGAAAAAATTTTTCGGGATGAGGCGATAACCGGCTTAATATGCAGACAACGATGAATCGGCCTCGACCTTCAAGAAGCCTTCGGGGATGCGGCCATCAGTTAGAAGAAGAGCTTCGGCAACCAGTTGAAGACGATGAAGGTGGTGAGGCAATCTCTTCCGACGGCAAACGGATCAGAAGTGTTCTTCTTGCGCGGCACCGAAATGATCAGTGGCCGTTGGTTCGGGTGAAGGGCCAGCACATGAACATCATCCTTGAAATATCATCATGTCGGATAAGCTTGCGCGGCAGGTTGAACGGCTCGGTATTGAGCGCATCCAGCGGCACATCTTCCTCTGTTGTGATCAGACCAAACCGAAATGCTCGGATCGCGAGGCAAGTCTCGAGTCATGGCGGCATCTGAAGCAGCGTCTATCAGAGGAAGGGCTGACGCACGGCGGCGGCATCTACCGCACGAAGGCGAACTGCCTGCAGGTTTGCATGCACGGGCCGGTCGCGGTGGTTTACCCGGAGGGAACGTGGTACCACTCGTGCACGCCGGAGGTGCTGGATCGGATCATCGATGAACACCTCGTTGGTGGCAACATCGTCGAGGATTACGTTATCGCCCGGCGGCCGCTGAACGACGGAACACAACCTCGACCGCTCGTGCGTAATAATAACCCGGCGCAGTGAGAAGAATTCGCGCGCAAGAAATAATCCTCGCTACGATCGAACAACAACGTAGACTCAGGGTTAGCACTCAATCAACGTTATTTAGAACAGTCGCTGTTACACGTGAATATTTCAAATGGAGGGCGCTGTCCATCACGCTTCCGGTTGGGGTTACACAGGGAGCAGGACAATGACCACAATCAGTTATGCCGAGCGGAAGAGTAAAATGGTTCAACGCTGAGAAAGGCTTCGGATTTATCGAGCCCAGCGACCGCAGCAAAGATGTCTTCGTCCATCGCAACAACGTCAAAGGACTTGATTGGGATGAAGGCCTTCGTGACGGTGAAGATGTCGAGTACGAGGTCGAAAGAACCGACAAAGGCCTCAGCGCCACCAATGTGACGCGCGTCGGTTGATTATCCGGCACGCTGCGTAGTTGAAGCGTCCATCTCTTCGGGGATGGGCGCTTTTTTTGATGGCTACTATTCGTGATTACGGCGCGATTCCGGCACAGCGGTGCGGTTTCCCAGCGATGTGGTTCACGAAACCGGCTGCTCTTCGACAGCGCGGCGAAGCTCCGACTGATCCGTTAGATCCAGGCGCAGCGGCGTCAGCGAAACCCAGTCGTTCTCGATCGCCCAGCGATCGGTGCCTTCTTCCGTCTCCTCGACCGGCGTCACGGTGAACCAGAAATGCTCGCGACCCATAGGGTCCGCTGAAGGAACGATTTTGCCGTCGTAGTGGCGGACCGACTGCCGCGTCCAGCAGAGTCCTCGCGGCTCGACCGGGAAGTTCACGTTCACGAGCTGCGGTCCATCCTGTGCGAGCAGAGTTTCGAGCACTTCCAACACGTAAGGCTTCAGGCGAGCGAAATCGGGCATCGTATCTTCAGCCACCGTACTAAGTGCCACGCCGCGGACCTTCAGCAGCGGCGCCTGCTTAGCGGCAGCAAGTGTTCCTGAATGCCACATGCCGTTGCCGATGTTCAGGCCGAGGTTGATTCCTGAGAGCACGACATCCACATCATCCCACTGGTAGACGCCGAGTGCCACGCAGTCTGCGGGCGTGCCGTTGACTCGGTAGGCCTCGAAGTCACCAATGGGTGTGCGAGTGTAGGAGAGAGGTCGGCGCGAGGTGATAGCGTGGCCCATAGACGACTGCTCGACGTCCGGCGCGACGATTCGCACATCGCCAAATTCGGACGCAGCCTCTGCTAGAGCTGCAATTCCCGGGCTGTAAATGCCGTCATCGTTCGTAACTAGAATTCGCATGGCGTCATGAAGTGGTAAATGTGCGGAACGTTTCACCGCGATTGAATTGGCCTGGCTTACCATCTCAATTGCCGATGGTGGCAATCAGGGTTTGATCATCCCGTAAGATCTTTTCGGAACGTCGATGCGAATTGCACTCGTGCACAACACGGCCGCCGGCGACGGCCACCCCTCACGCGATGAACTGCTTCGGATTCTGCGAAGCGGTGGCTTTGAGCCGGATTATCGATCCGTCTCGGAGGATGGGTGGCAGCAGGTGTTAAGAGATGATCCTGCCATTGAAGCCGTCGTAGTGGGCGGTGGCGACGGTACGGTCCGGAAGGTCGTTCATGAGATGTACGGCAGCGGTATTCCCATCGCAGTTATGCCCCTGGGAACGGCCAACAACATGGCGCGCGCTTTGGGAGCGAACGCAGATCCCCAGTGCATCCTTTCTCTGCTGCAAACAAAGCGTACGGTAACCTTCGACCTTGGACGAGTCGATGGCTTTGATGACGAGCAAATCTTCATAGAGGCACTTGGCGTCGGATTTCTCGCTGAAACTATGCGGGCCGTGGATGCCATCAAGCAGGACGGGCAGCACCCGGTGCGGGAGGAGAAGCGTGCAGCCCTCGAAATGATGTACCTGCAGGTGGCTGAGTCCGAGGCCGTCGAGCTCGAGATCACGATCGACGGGCGCGACCATTCAGGATCCTATCTCCTCGCCGAGATCATGAACATCGAATGCGCGGGATCCAACTTCCTGCTCGCGCCCGGCGCAGATCCATCGGACGGAAAATTCGATGTCGTGCTGATAACGGACGAGGAGCGCGACTGCGCTCTGGAGTACATCCAGCGATTGATCGATGGGGAGGATGCGCGTCCGGAATTTACCGTCTACCACGCAAGAGATGTGACGATGTCATGGCAAGGCAGCACGCTCCACGTCGATGATCGCCTTTGGCCG
>CAZKDQ010000074.1:2669-8310 GCA_964551345.1 uncultured Rhodothermales bacterium | reverse complement strand
CGCAGGATGCGCCGCATGATTTTTCCTGAACGAGTTTTCGGAAGCGACGGCGTGAAGTGAATCACGTCCGGCTTGGCAATCGGACCTATCTCCTTGCGCACCATCTGGATGAGGTCGCGCTCGAGCTCATCCGAAGGGTCGACTCCTTCCTTGAGCGTCACGTAGCAATAGATGCCCTGGCCTTTGATGTCATGCGCATAGCCGACGACGGCTGCTTCCGCCACGTCGTCATGCAGGACGAGCGCGCTCTCAATTTCAGCGGTACCCATCCGGTGCCCCGACACGTTCAAGACATCATCGACGCGGCCCGTGATCCAGTAGTACCCATCCTCATCGCGGCGACATCCATCACCCGAAAAGTACTTGTTGGGGAAGGTCGAGAAGTACGTTTCAACGAAGCGGCTGTGATCCCCATAGATCGTTCGTGCCTGACCCGGCCAAGAATCTTCCATCACGAGAACGCCTTCGGCCGCGCCCTCAAGGACTTTTCCATCTTGATCAACAACCTGCGGCTTCACACCGAAGAGCGGGAATGTAGCCGAACCCGGCTTTGTCGGTGTTGCGCCAGGCAACGGTGAAATCAATATGCCGCCGTTCTCGGTCTGCCACCACGTATCGACGATCGGGCACCGGCCGTCGCCCACAACGTCGTGGTACCAGCGCCATGCTTCGGGGTTGATCGGCTCACCGACGCTGCCGAGCAGTCGCAGCGAAGAACGGTCGGTCTTCTTGACGTACTCCTCGCCCTGCCGCATGAGAGCGCGGATTGCCGTCGGAGCCGTGTAGAACTGCGTGACCTTGTGCCGGTCCACCACCTGCCAGAAACGAGAAGCGTCGGGATACGTCGGCACGCCCTCGAAGAATACCTGCGTGGCGGCGTTAGCCAGCGGACCGTAAATCATGTAGGTGTGGCCGGTCACCCAACCGACATCGGCCGTGCACCAGAAAACGTCGCCGGCGTGATAATCGAAGACAAGTTCGTGCGTCATGGAAGCGAAGACCAGGTAGCCGCCGGTCGTGTGCACGAGGCCTTTCGGTTTACCTGTTGAGCCCGATGTGTAGAGTACGAAGAGCGGGTCCTCGGCATCCATAGGCTCGACCGGGCAGTCTGCGTCGACGCTCTCCCGCTCGTCGTGGTACCAGAAGTCGCGCCCGTCTTCCCAGTCGACATCATTGCCGGTATTCTTCACGACGATGACGCTCTCGACCTGCGGCGTGCGTTCGAGTGCGCGATCGGCGTTCTTCTTCAGCGGAACGGTGCGTCCGCCCCGGCGGCCTTCATCAGCCGTCAAAAGGACGTGTGAATCGCAGTTGATGATGCGATCGGCGAGCGAATCGGGGGAAAAGCCCGCAAAAACGACCGAATGCGCAGCTCCGATGCGTGCACAGGCGAGCATGGCGTAAGCTACCTCAGGAATCATCGGCAGGTAGATCGTCACTCGATCACCCTTCTTCACGCCATGCTTTTTCAGAATGTTCGCGAAGCGGCAGACCTCTTCGTGGAGGTCGCGATATGTGATGTGCCGAGCCTGCTCAGACGGATCGTCCGGCTCGAATATCATTGCAGTGCGATCGCCACTCGTCTCCAGGTGACGGTCAACACAGTTATAGCATGCATTCAGTTTGCCGCCCTCATACCAGCGTATGTGAACGTCATCCGGTGCAAAAGAGACATCCTTCACCGTCTTGAAGGGCTCAATCCAATCGACGCGCTCCGCCTGTTCAGCCCAGAATGCTTCCGGATCCTCCAGAGAACGCCTGTAAATCTCGCGATACTCATCCATCGACGAGACGTGCGCGCGGCGTGCGAAATCAGATGGCGGGGGATAGAGATTGGCTCCGGCTGTGGCTTGTGGGGACTCCGGCATGGTCATCGAAATGGCTTCCTGGTGATGGCGGATATCGGCGCACCGATGCGAGGATGCTCGTGACGGCGCTGATCAGATGTGTAAGATGGAACAGTAAAGAATCCGTGTGGGGGAATCAAGCCTGAGACGTGCTTCGATGAGGCGTGCACGCCGCCAAAGATCGCGGAATCGTAGCGAATAGGACGGAGCGGCGGCATTTGCCGTCCGTTCACTTACACTCGATCCGAAACTAGACGAGAGATGGAATGGCCAGCGAATCGAATTTGAAAGACCTCACCGCGCAGTGGATGCGGATGCAACAGGAACTCGTCGATCAGTGGACGAAGCAGATGCGCGATATGCCTGATCTGGACGCGCGTGCGTTTGCCGATCAGATGACGGAGGCGTGGAAGCGCACGATCGAGACATCGGGCGAAGTGCAACGCGAATGGATCCGTGAGCTGCGCGAAGAAATTGCTTCGATGGATGATGTGACCGCTGATACGGCGGCACGCATTACGAGCGCAGCCGACGAGTTTACCGAATGGACGCAGGCGCAGGAAGGCTTCTGGAAAGAGTGGGTAGACACCATGCGAAAGAGCATTCCTGCAGATGCACTGAGCCAGGGGCAGCGAATAGTGGGTTCGATGTTCGATGTGATGCAAAAGGGCGCCAAAGCAATGTTCAACGCGGCATCCGAAGTCACCGACCGCCAGCGGACGGAGCGGAAGTACTGAATCCGTTGGAAGGCTGCAGTGGGCGGTTCTCGCTATGCGGCAATCAGAAGGCAGCCCACTAACTGCTCCGCCACTTCGAACTTCTAACTTCTCACATCTCACTTAAAACAAGTTCGCCCGGACCGGCACGAGGCCGATCCGGGCGATTGCATCTCCAGGGAGGCTACGTCACTTGACGAGCACCATCTTGCCCGTTTCGGAGCGGGTCTGGCTCGCCATCTCCGCGACGACGCGATAGAGGTACGTGCCTGACGCCAGTGCTGAGGCATCCACGCGAATATTCTGATTCGCGCCGGCCTGAACGGCGTTCATATTCAACTCCATCACCTTCCGGCCGAGAATGTCAAAGATCTCGACACTGACATCCGCTGCCTCGGGAAGATCGAAACGGATGTTGGTGGTCGGATTGAACGGGTTCGGGTAGTTGCCCTGCAGCGCGAACTCGCGCGGCAGATCCGACCGCGGATCGATGTTCGTCATCGTGCCTCGCGTCAGCGTGAGCGTGCTCACGGCACTTGCCCTCGACAGTTCGCCATCCGAAACCAGAACGCGATGGTAGACCGTCAGGCTCTCGCCGCCCGTGATGCCTTGATCATCGAGGAACGCGGCGAGGTCTTCGTATGAGACCGCGGTCGTCGTATCGTTCAACGTTGCGTCTTCGAAGACGAGGGTCCCGAAGTCGTTGGAGGTCGACAGCTGCCACGTGTGCAGGACCGGGTCTCCCTCCGCGTCGATTCCATGGCGCCAGACGATAGTAAGCATCTGGTCGCTGTCTCCCTCGATCGTGATTTCGGCATTATTAAGCGGAATCGCGATACCACCGGCTTGCGGTGCGGTGTTTTCACGCTCCTCGAGCGAGAACGACGCGATCGCGTTGTTCGTGGCTCCGACGATCAGATTGCCGCGCTTCCAGTCGGCTGTGACAAAGCCAACGGCGTTGGCGTTCGGCGTTTCACCGAGGCCGATCGTCTCATACACAACCCGCTCCTCGCCGGCGTCGGTGACGTCTACGACAAGGAAGCGATGGTCAGCCTGATACTGAGGACCAGTCAGGATGTACGAACGATCACGCCAATTGAAGTGGTAAATGTCGCCATATGCAGTAGAAAGCACGTCCGGCCCAACTACCCGCCCGACGGTTCCATCGAATGCGATCTTCGTCAGATCCGTACCGGCACCGTTGACCCAGAGGCTGTCCTGACCCGGGACGCGGAAAATGCCCGCACGTGCGATGTCGTCATCGAGCTCGATAAGCTCGACGTCCGCGTCGCCGTCTGACAACGTGATCATCGCGATGTTGTGCGTGCCTGTACCGGAGACGAAGACGAGAACGTCGTCTCCATCTGCCGAGGCGTGAAGCGCATCACCGTAACGTGCGCCTTCAAGGGGCTGACCCTCGTAGACTACCTCCGGCGTAGCCTGCTGGTCCGCCCACCGGTAGATCTTCAGGTCTCCGCCAAGTTGGGCGAGGTTCGCGACGAAAATCTGACCATCGGCCGTTACCGATACCTCATTGATGACGAATGTACCACCCTCTACGTTCGTCATGTCGAGCATGCCGAGCGCTTGGCCCGTTGCCGGATGCAGGATCTGTACCTGCGCCTGCCCCGTCCTCGACGGGACGAGCAGGTTATCCGTAGCCGGGTTGTAGTCGCCGCCGCGCGTGGCGTTGTCATTGGCGAACCACGGTACATCGCCCGCATTGATGACCCAGAGGGGATCTTCGAGGACCGGCACAGGCTCCGGAACGATGATGTCCGCGGCCTGGATCGCCATGAGTTGGTAGCCGGAGTTCGGTTCGTCGAAGCTGAACTGGCCGACGGCGCCCTCGAAGGCGAAAGCCACCTGCGGGACAGCCACGCCTACAACCTCGGTGTCCGACTCATTTGGTACCCGAAGTTCGACGATTCCCTCTTCCGTGGTCTCATCAGAGACGACGTACGACTTCGCAGCCGCGAATGTCTCGTCCGAGGACGACGTCACGAGATTCTCAACGCGCACGACCATCCCTTCGTACTGCTCGCCATTATCGACGAGGTCCTGAAGCGTGATGAGCGCGGGCTCGGGCGATTCTTCCTGACCGAGTATCTCCCACTCATCAAGGTCGTCCTGGTTAATCTGGAGCAGGTGGTTGTACTCGCTGAGCTCGCCCGTGACGCGGACACGCGTACCCGGCTGCAGCGTGCCATCATCAACTGCGTCTTTGAAGCTGCCGCTCGTCTCGCGGATGGTGATGCCGGCCGTTTCGTCCTGGAGATAGGTAAATGCGCCCATCGTGCGGCCGATAACTGCTTCGAAAGTAACGGTAGCACCTGAACCTTCGGCGCGAGCCTCGGCTACGGTGAGGACCTGCTGTACAGGCTCAAACAAGGCTTCGGTCGTCGTGTAGGCGCCGATGCCGTTGCTCGTGCCGAGTACGAACAGCGTCACAGTGCCATCCGCGTTAACTCGGGATGCCACGTCGCCGTAAGTGTTCTCTACGGTCGGGCCTATGACGGGCGTAAAGCCGTAGTCTTCCCCAGTCCGATTCGTCCAGACGCCACCCGGTTCACCACCGATCTCATGAATACGGGCGTTCCGAACGGTCGGGTGATAGGCAACGATGAATTCCGACTCACCGCCGGCCAGGTAATGTGCCGAGCCAATATTCCTGTTGCCAGGGACTTCGAGATAACCCGTTGTCGTCGCATCGGCGGCATAATCGCGGATCGCCGTCGTGGAGCGGCCGCCGGCCAGGAACGGTGCGTCAATACCCGGTCCCTTTGGCGCTGCCCATCCCGGGGTGCCCCACGCGCCGGTGGGGATGTTTGAGAGCTCGTTGATGACGGGTTCGGAGGTGAAGACCCATTCACCCTCGTTTTCAGGATCTTCAACCATGGGCCAGCGAAGGAGAGTCGGCGTGCTGCCCCTGGCACCATAAATCACGGCCGTTCCATCATCCACGGAACCGGCGACGGACAGGTTGTCGACGAGTCGGTAACCGCTTTCCGCATACTGCACGACGAGTTGCGGCTCAGAACTTTCATCCTCCCACATATAAACCTTGAAGGGGTCGCC
>CAZKDQ010000074.1:0-2569 GCA_964551345.1 uncultured Rhodothermales bacterium | reverse complement strand
GCGAAAAGAAGCAGAACAAGCTGTGCTGCAAATACTCTGGTAAAGAGGCGCATGTTGTTCATTTACTTGATGAGAGAGGCACTTATTAAAGACGCCATCGGTGATCCCGTGCTCACGATCCGCCGCATTCGAGGCATTAGATTGCAGCGTGGCCTCCAACCGCCGATGACAGCGCCTCAGAATAGGAAGGAGGAGCGAACGGAACAAGCGTTTATGAATGCGACGCGGACTCTTTAGCGATGCCCCCGCAACGTCACTGGTTGAGCCACAGTCGTCAGATGCCGCTCGCGCGTCGCTTCTTCCTGAAAACAGAAAAGACGGGGCCACAATTGACCCCGTCTTCATAACGCGTGACTCGACTGTTACGGCCGCTGGTTACGCCTCTACGCTCGTCCGATAAATCTGCTCGACGTAATCCTGTACCATCCGTTCGGCGCTGAACTGGTATGGGAGCACCGTCATCGCCTCCTTCATCCGCTCGACCCACCGCCGCGGCACGTCGCCATCGCGGTCGTAGAATGTTGGGATGACCTCGCGCTCGAGCACGTCGTAAAGAGAAGCTGCATCTGCCGCGTCGTGGGCTTGTTCGGACTCATAATCCTGATCGTCCACCCCGACTGCCCAGCCGTTGGAGCCATTATAACCCTCGGGCCACCATCCATCGAGAATTGAGACGTTGAGCCCGCCGTGGACGGCAATTTTCTGGCCACTGGTCCCACTGGCCTCCATCGGACGGCGGGGGTTGTTCAGCCAGACATCGCATCCCGAAATGAGCATCCGCCCGACTTCCATGTTGTAGTTTTCGAGGAAGACGACCTTCCCTGTGAAGGCGCCGCGCTTGCTGATCTCCAGAATCCGCCGAATGAATTCCTTTCCACCCTCATCAGCCGGATGCGCCTTGCCTGCGTAGATGATCTGGATCGGACGATCTGCCTGGGCGAAGAGTGCTTCCGCACGATCCAGGTCGTGGAAGAGCAGCGGTGCGCGCTTGTAGGTCGCGAACCGACGCGCAAATCCGATCGTGAGCGCATCCGGATCGAGGTCCACATTCTGCGTGAACGACTGATTGGCAGCGCGTTCGGTGACATACTGAATGAGTGATCCGCGCAGGCTCGTGCGAAGAGCCCACAGATCCTCGTCCGAGATCTCGTCCAGACGCTCCCAATAAGAGGGATCGAACCGGTTCTGCATCCAGTCGCCCAGCCTCTCGTTGAGGAAAGCGCGGCTGAGCGGTGCTGCCCAGCTCGGCAGGTGGATGCCGTTCGTAACGGACCCGATCGGGACGTCGTCGACCGGGCGATCCGGATACATCTCCTTCCACTGTTCGCGCGCGACGGCTCCGTTGAGCTCCGACACGCCGTTGGATGTGCGCGCCATGTTGAGGCCGAGGACCGTCATCGTAAACCATTCCTGATGGTCATCCGGCCGGACGCGTCCAAGAGCCAGCAGCTCGTGGTCACTCATGCCGAGCCGGTCGCGCATCCGCCACATCACCTCGAGGAAGAGCTCGGGCTCGAAGCGGTCGTGCCCGGCCATCACCGGCGTATGCGTGGTGAAGACGGAGCGCTCGCGGATGCGCTCGATGGCTTCACTGCGGTCGAGGCCATTGTCCTGATACTCCCGCAGCAGTTCAAGCGTGAGGAAGGCGCAGTGCCCCTCATTCATGTGATAGACATCGAAACCATGGCCGAGCTTGCGCAGCAGGCGCAAGCCGCCGATTCCGAGCACGACTTCCTGACGAATCCGAACCGGGCGCCCGCCCTGATAGAGTCGGCGCGTAAGGCCGCGTAAATGATCAGGGTTGGAGTCGAGGTCGGAGTCGAGGAGGTAGAGGATCGTCCGGCCGATATCCAGACGCCATGCTTGCAGTTTCAGCGACTCCGCCCCGATCTCGACAGAGACCGTCAGGGCAGAACCATCGTCGTTCTTGACGAGCTTGAGAGGGTGATCCTCAACCGTGAGCGGCCGGTACTCGGCCTGTTGCATGCCCGTCTGATCGAACGTCTGACGGAAGTAGCCGTCGCGAAGCAGCAGGCCTACGGCGACGAAGGGCACCCCGAGATCGGATGCGGCTTTGGTATGATCGCCGGCAAGAATTCCGAGGCCACCCGAATAGATGGGAAGGCTCTCATGGATGCCGTACTCCATGCAGAAGTACGCCGTGCGCGGCGCATCGTCGATCCGCGCCGGCGCGTTCATGTACGCACTGAACGCGTCGTACGCTTCGTCCACATCCCGAGTGAATGAGGCATCCTGAATTACCGACTCATCGGCATTGCGAAGAGCGACGACAGGATTATTCTCGTGCTCGCGGAACGCCTCCGGAGCCAGTCGTCGATAAAGCGCGAGAACCTCGGGATTCCAGCTCCACCACATGTTCTGGGATAGAGCCGTAAGTTTCTGAACGGTAGTCATGTATCTTTCTGAAATGTCTTGGGCCGGCACAGCGCGGCAAATGTAAGCCCTTACACTAGGCGCAAACAAGCATGTGCAAATTGTGGACCTGTTAGCCGCGGAAGCTATCGTGACTGAACGAAACGGGTACAACGCGCTCAAGACGGCCGGCAGC
>CAZKDQ010000073.1:9443-13684 GCA_964551345.1 uncultured Rhodothermales bacterium | reverse complement strand
TCTCCGCCATCACCAGCATCATCACCGCCTACGTAGCGATCACGAGGTAGGGCGACTTTTTCGAGCGACCGGAAAGCACTCCTCTGTACATCTATACCTTTTAAGCGCGCCCGGTAATGTCCCAGCGACCAGACTCAAACGGCGATTATCCAGTTGATCGTGCATACGCTGATAACAACAGCGTGACTGATCAGTTGTGGAGGATTGCAGGCCTGTTATTTCTACGTCGACGTATTATCATTATTTCGACGGCGGTTATAACGATTGCGGCTGTGGTTCTGAGCCTCCTGATACCGAATCGATATGACGCCGTTGCACGCCTCCTACCTCCCGAGGCTCAGGGGAATTCGATCACGACATCGGCTCTGAGAAATCTTCCTTCTGCTGCGGCTATGCTGCTTGGAGGAGTTTCTGGAGACTATGCACGCTACCTGACGATACTAAGTAGTCGCGTGATGCTGGAGTCGGTTGTGGATGAATTTAATCTCATTGATGTCTACGAGACTGCTGATAAGCGTCATCCAAAGGAAGCGGCGATCGAACAATTAAGAGACAATATTGATTTCCCGGTACACGAAAAGTATGAGTACCTATCCGTCGTTGTTCGTGATAAAGATCCGACGAGGGCCGCAGACTTGGCGAATTTCCTCGTACACAGGTTAAATGAAATCAACTCGCATCTGTCCTCGCAGAATGCAGCTCTGTTTCGTCAATTTGTAGAAGGTAGATATTCTGAAGCGGCGGGAGCCTTGGACTCTCTTCTGAATGCGAGGCAGAGCTTTCAGAATACGTATGGAGTATTCGACCTACCGACGCAAACGGCTGCATTTCTCGACCAGGTGGCAGCGCTCAGGGCCGAAGCGGTGAAAAATGAGATCCAGTACAACGCGCTGCGCGAACAGCTCGGTGACGACAATATCCGCGTACGAGGTATGCGGGATATAGTGGATGCGGCGAATCAACAATATTTACGTGCATTTGCAGGCCAAGAGAGGGTTCTACCTGTTCCTCACGATCAGCTTTCGCAGGTAATGAGGGAGTACATCGATCTTGAGCGAGAGACCCTGATACAGGGGCAGATAATCGAGGTGCTAGCCCCTGTCAGAGAGCAGGCAAGACTCAATCAGGAGCAGGAAGTTCAGGCCGTCCAACTTGTTGATCCAGCGATACCACCAGTTAAGAAGGCGACGCCGCGAAGAAGCATTATTGTGATACTTGCGATGGTGTCAGGATTTTTGATCGTGTCGGGCCTAGTGTTGACGTTCCACTGGTGGGGCCGGAACTCGCCGATGGTAGCACGTCGGCTTCATGACGCGACAAGGAGCCTGCAATCATCGGGCAACGTGAAAGTCTGAGACGATAGTAATGTAAGCGAGGCAAAGTGCAGTCACACGTCGAACCATATTCGGATCCCGAATCTTTCCAGGTAACGGTGTGGCGAACTGGCGCTGCTTTCATAGCAGCGGTCGCAGCCTTTACTCTGGCAGCGACGTTTGTTCTAGCGTGGCACTCGCCGGAGTATCTATTCCTGATTCCGACCATAATTATTGGGCTATCAGGAGCGGCTGTGCTTTTTCGATACCCCTCTGTGACCTTGCCGGTACTTCTGGCAGGTGTTGTTCTTACGCTCGACTTCGAACCTGGATTTCAGCTGACGGAGATTGTCTACGGTGCATTCTACGTATTCTACCTGTCGTTCTGGTTCGTCAACACGCTGCTGGATCCCTCAAAAAGCGTATTGAGGTCATGGACGGACGCGCTACTTGCCGGCTTTCTGATTTACGTGGTCGCATCGCTGGGGCTAACGTTTCTGTATGGCGGAGACATGACGGCAGCCGCAAGTGAGCTCGCTGCACTGTCCATGCTTGGGATATACTTTCCTGTACGTGACTATTGTAGAGAGAATAAAAACGGAACGAGAACTGTCGTCCGGATTGTGGTCTTGATCGGGGTGTTCGTGGCTATCCGAAATCTGATTCTTTACGTTTCTCGGCTTGGGAACGCCGAGCACTTATATCAGATAGTGACAGGGCGGGTCATGCTTAACGACAACGTCCTGATGGTCGCTTCGATCGCGGCATTTGTGGTTCTTCTTTTCTCCGAGAGTTTCCGTAAACGTATTATATCACTTTTGCTGTTCCTGTTCATATTCTCAGGATTGATCTTTACTCAGAGCCGCACGTTCTGGGTGGCGTTCGCGTTTGCATCAACGGTTCTGCTTTTCATTGTCGAGGTTAGGTACAAGAGGCGTGTTATCATCCTAGTTGGAGCGGGGGTGATTAGTTTTGTCGCCGCCGGGGCTCTCTTCTTCGGCGATATGCTTGGGTTGATCCTAGCATCATTAATTGAGAGGCTGGCAACGATTGGCTCGGCAGCGGAGTCCGATATCTCCCTGCGTAGCCGTGGTTATGAGGCACTAGCTGCATTAGAGCACATACGCGCCAATCCAATTCTGGGGCATGGAGTAGGTGTATCCTTTGAGTTCTTCGATATTATCGAGAAAGTAACGAAGGAGCGAACTTTTATTCATAATGCATACGTCTCGTTACTCTATCGCTTTGGGCTAATAGGGATCATTCTTCTAATGTCCTACTGGATAATTGCGATTAAGCGATCAGTCCAAGTTGCACGCTCGGTCTCTTCTCGTAGAATCCTACGTATCGGTGGATTAATCTCCGCTGTGACTCTTATTTCGTTTTTGCTCTCTGCGAATGCTTCAAATCCGTTCTTCCTGATGGATGCCCTATTTATGTTCGGCGTGCTTACTGGGCTTGGGAGCGGGACTTACGAACGTTGGAAGGAAGAACTTATAGTACAGCCCCTCACCGGACAATGACCAGCTTACGAAAGGCCGTCCAAAGTATGATGGCCGGCATTGGCTATCAGGTCAATAAGAGAGATGCAATGCATTCGGGGAGGGTCCGTCGCATTTTGCTCTTGAAGCATTTTGGGATAGATACCGTTTTAGATGTAGGGGCAAACGAAGGTCAATATGGACGGCAGTTGCGCCGTGATGGTTTTACGGGCCGCATTGTGTCGTTTGAGCCACTGAGTGACGTGTTCGGGGTGTTATCCGGTTATACAGACAAGGATGACAGGTGGGAGGCATACATGTATGCGCTTGGTCATAGAAATGAACGTACTACGATCAACGTTGCTGCAAACCCTGAGTGGAGTTCTTTGCTCAATATCTCACCTGAGTTTGCAGATGCGCCGGACGGAACGAATGTGGTACACCAGCAAGAGGTCGACGTTCGAAGACTCGACGCCATCTTCGATGAACTAGCTTCGCCAGGCGCAAGACAATTTCTGAAGGTAGATGCGCAAGGTTATGAGAAGAACATACTAGAAGGAGCTTCGGGCTGTTTGAGTCGCATTGTCGGTATCCAGCTTGAGATGTCACTTCAGCGGGCTTATGCCGGCGAGGTTCTCTTTCCCGAAATGCTTTTTATGATGGAAGATCTCGGATTCGTTCTTATGTCGCTTGATTCCATCAACGTCAACGGTGACACAGGTCGGATTCGTCAAGTCGATGGATTGTTCTTTCGTCTCGACGAAGGCGACGTGTTGTGAGGAAACGACAGGTCATACGCAACGCATCGCTCGGGACGATTCAAGTAATTGTTACGGGGCTGGGCTTTTTTCTTCTCTACCGATTTCTTTACGACACCATCGGAATCGCTGAGTTAGGCGTATGGTCTGTGGTATTGTCTTGGACATCTATGAGTAGCCTGGCCGGCCTCGGTATGACTGGCAGTGCGGTAAAGTTTGTGTCCAAGTATCTTGCCCGTGATGATAGGCCCCATGCTGCGCGTATCATCGAGACGATGACCATCTCGCTGGCCGTTGTTTTGGCTACTGCATTGGTGGTTATCTACCCTTTACTCGTTTGGCTTACCGATGTCGTATTCTCACCGAACATGCGGCTGGTTGGGTTGAGCGTCCTCCCGTATGCCGCCGCGTCCTTTTGGATTACGGCGCTCGCAGGCCTGTTCGGATCCTGCTTGGATGGTTTTCATCGCGTTGATGTGCGGCACGTTCTTCTCATCATCGCAATGGCGCTCTACCTGATGCTGAGTTTCGTACTCGTTCCTATCAACGGCATCATTGGGCTCGCTCAGGCACAGGTAATTCAGGGCGTCGCATTACTGGTGGTGTCGTGGGTGTACGTGAGGCGATTGCTTCCAGAGTTGAGCCTTGTGCCGCGTAAATGGCGGAAGTCGATCTTCCAGGAGATTATT
>CAZKDQ010000073.1:0-9343 GCA_964551345.1 uncultured Rhodothermales bacterium | reverse complement strand
TGGTGGAATGTCATCGCCCAAGGTATTCAGGGCGGCGTGACAGCGGTTTGCGGCGTCTTACTGGGCCTGGCCTTTGGAGGCGTCGGAGTTGTGTCTGCTTTTTTCCTTGCCATCGTGCTTGCAGCAGCTGCAGTCATGCTGTCATTTCATCGAAAGGCAGATGTGTCACTCTCTGTCTTCGTAGAAAGCTCTAACCTCACCCTCCTCGGTGCATCTGCCGCAGGATATGCTCTCTCCCAATTGGTCATGTGGGGCTTAACAAGCACATGGCATGTGGCTATTTCGACGGGGATAGGGCTGATCGTTTTTGCCGCGGTGCTCGGACCAGCCGCATGGCGACATTCGATGCGACATAAGCTTTTTGAGTGGGTGGCAGTAGGATTGCGTCCGGCGAAACAGGGGTCTGCATCATGAAGCCTTCTAGGATTCACCCGGAACAGGCGAGCACGCGTCCGCACATCATGCTGTTCGATCTGTACGCTACAGGCCATCATCCGCAGTACATGCTTAACCTGGTTGAGTTCTGGGCCGAGCAATCCGTAGAGTGCCGGCTCACGGTCGTAGCTCCTGGGGAGATGGCGGAAACGAGCGATATGCTTGCCTCGCTGTTTCATCAGTATCGGGGACGCGGTCTGCAGTTGATATCGAGTGGGAGGTCATTGGCTGCTCCATCGTCGATGCTTGGTATGGTCATGATCGATCGAACCCACGGTCGGGTACTGCGACATCATGTGGAAACGCTCCGTCCGGACCATGTGGCATTGATGTACTTCGATCACGTCCAGTTATCGCTGGCTCTCAGATTGCGTCGCGGATATAGTGCCACGCTATCGGGTATCTATTTCCGACCGTCGTTTCACCTTATCGAACAGTCCGCAGGCATCAAGTCGCGACTAACCGCCTATCGTAAGAAAACCATTCTATTGCAGGCAGTTCGTAATCCGAAGTTTCGCCATCTGTTCTGCTTAGATCCGTTCGTCGTGCCGGCACTTGAGCGTATGGCTCCGGAAGTGCAGGCGGTCCATCTTCCTGACGGCGTCCGGATTCATGCCGACTCAACAGGACCCTCTGACGTCCGCGCCGCTTGGTCGGTCACGCAAGGACGTTTCGTAGCGCTTCTGCTAGGCGTTCTCGACTCGAGAAAAGGCGTGCATCGCATACTGCAAGCGATGGGACTGCTTGAGCCTGAGATCCAGAGGCAGCTCGCGATAATCCTCGCTGGCCCGGTTAAGCCGACGGATGAGGCATCACTGGATAACGCGATTGCCGGCGTTCGGGAGCAGACAGAGGTGCACGTTCACCTTGACAAGCGATACGTACCCGATGATGAGGTACAAACGCTCGTGGAGGCTTCTGATGCGGTGTTGGTTCTATATCAGCGGGACCATGTCGGTTCTAGCAATATGCTGATCCGAGCCGCGGTTGGGGGAGTGCCCGTTCTGGGCACGGATCACGGTCTCATAGGTAAACTGATCAGAGAGAACCGTCTAGGCGATACAGTCGATTCAACAGATCCAGATGCCATTGCTCGCGCACTGAAGCGATTAGTTATTTCAAAGAAACCGTCCGGTTTTGAAACTGAGACTGCTGTGAGATTTGGCCGAAATAACTCTGCCACACGTATGGGCGAGGTTTTCTTCAGCAGTGTTTTGAGGGGCTTATGATGGGCCTCATGCGTCGTAAAGGAGAGCGGACACTTCACGTTAGTATTCGGCAGAACGGAGACGAAGCTGAAACGAAGTTGTTCGCGTCTGGATCTGCCGGTATCGCACGATCCACGCAATCGTATGCCATTGTTATACATCCGGCAATAAATGATGATATTTTTGAGAGTGGCGATGGGAGTATGACTGTACTTGTTCACGGCGAACTGTTCAACGATCTCGCTCGCCCTGCTAAGTTCGTCTACGAGCATTTCGACGGTGACATCAAGTCCCTTGCAAACATCCTAAATGGTACGTTTGTGATCGTTGTCGTCGATCGAACGCGAGACTTCATTCACGTGATTACTGATCGCGTGAATGGTCGCCGTTTGTTTGAGCAAACGCTGGACAATAAAACTGTTTTCTCTACGTCGCTTGAATTGTTCTCCTCATCATCCAAAAGACTGGATTTAGTTGGCGTTGCGTGGTATCTGGCGAATGGGACGGTTCACAACGGGCGGACTGTCTATTCGGACATTTGCGTAGTTGATCGCGCCTCCGTGATCTCGTTCAGTAGCAGAGGTTGTCACCAAGATCAATATTGGCAAATCAATTTCGATTCAGATACGTCGTTATCAGTGACGGAGCTGCAGGAGGCGCTCGCCCACTTGATCAAGCAAGCGGTCCATCGTCAAGTACAGGACGAGCCTGATATCTTTCTCTCTCTGTCGGGCGGATATGACGCTAGCGCTATTGGTGGCTCACTTCGGTACGATCTTGAATACGACAGGGTTACGTGTTTTTCCTATGCAGTGGGTGAGGCCAGGCCAGGTACTGACGAGCATCGTGCACGGGAGATGGCGGACGTCATGGGGTACTCCCATGAACTGATACAGGCATACGATGGTAATTTCATCAAGCATCTTCGCCTCAATGGGGCGCTGAGCGATGCATTTGCCAATCCATGTGATGAGCTATCCGCATACTCAGACCTTTCTCAAGGATTCAGTCAGGTCATTAAACCGGTGTTTTTCACAGGTAGCGAGTGGTTCGGTGATGACACAATGAGCTGGTCGCCCCTCCGACTGGATCAGCCGGTGGATGTTCTTCAGAGCACCGGTATGTACGACTTTAGCCGAATCCGATGGACTCAGCAGTTACTGCCGAGCTCGGTATATGGCGAAATGCATGGGGGATTAAAAGAAGACTACGAAGAAGTGTGGCGGCGCTGCCCGATCAAGGAGGATCTCTACGATGCGAAGGACTATGTGTATTTAGATCAACGACTTGTCAATCATAACATGCCTTGGTGGCTATGTTATGCAGGTCAATTCGCGCCGGTGCGGAATCCCCTACTGGATCGAGATATATTGGAATTCATGACGTCGGTGCCGACAGCTCTGCGTCGCGACAAAAAGTTATGGCGGACAACGGCGACTGAGGCGTATCCGGCGCTCTTTCGGCTCCCGCGGACACGGCGCGGCAGCTATCAGTTTGATCTTGATCGCGAGTTCTTACGACACAAGGATGCGGTCGCAGATCGTATCAACTCTTCTTCCAGTCCGCTGGACGAATTGCTCGCACCGGACATCGCATTGAAAATGCTTGACATCGTGTGCGGGCGGCAAGGCGCAGACCTCTCTTCGAAGACGCGCATGATCAATATGGCCAAGAAGTCTATCCCGCCGCGATTGAAGCACCGTGTCCGCAGCTTGTGGCCTCCCAGCGCATTTGTGCCGGAGCAGGAACCGGCTGTCGTGTTGAGACGGATGCTTGTTCTACGCGAAGCTCTTCGTCTTCACAAGCAAGGCGGAGCGCCTCCGGGTGCGTGGCATGATAGAGAGGTGGTACGGTGACAATGTACCCGGATCCCGTAATGTACTTCACCCGGTATGTGCCGTCTTACCGCGTACCTGTACTGAATCGACTGAATCAGCGTCTTGGTGGAAGATTAGTAGTTTGTACCGGAAGGGCCGGGGGAGCGAGCCTTGGATCAATAGAAGCCCAGTCGTCTCCCTACCGTACGATATACTTGCCAGATGTCTGGCTTAGAGGGGAGAAGATACACGGGCAGGCGTTTTGGAAAGGTATAACTCAGTTTCCTCGAATCTCTGCTATTCTGGCTGAGGAATCTCCGAGGAGCGTGACGCTGCCGTTGCTTGTGGCATATGGTAGGCGTCGCGGAATTCCAATCGGTCTATGGGGGCACTTTTCGTCGAACGCGCGGCCGATGGGGAGTTCATCACTGCTCGATCGCTATAGAATGTTTCTCGCATCAAGGGCCGATGTATGTATCGCGTACACTGAACAACAGGCTGCCAAACTATCTAATCATATCGCACACAATAGGATTGTGACCGCAAGAAACACGCTGGATACTGCGGCTTTGTTTGGTGCGTATGATCGTCTTTCCATCGAAGGCAAGCCGAGTATACGCTCGCGACTTGGTCTCGACCCCGACGCGTTGACAATCGTGTACATCGGTCGACTCATTGAAGATAAAGGCGTTGATTTGTTGCTCGATGTGCTTCGACGAGTACAGCAGAAGCGTGCCGCCCAGTTGATTCTCGTCGGCGATGGCTCACGGCGAGAGGAACTGTTGAAGCGCGTTAGGAGGGAGCAGATCACGTCGGTCCATTTCGTAGGTGCGATTACCGATCTGGTGGACTCCGCGCCTCACATCATTGCGGCGGATGTCATGCTTGTGCCGGGCTACCTTGGTCTGCAGGTAAACCACGCTTTCGCTTTGGGCGTCCCGATCGTATCGCGTGCCGCTCCTGGTCTCGGCCGGTATCATAGCCCGGAAGTTGATTTCATCGAGAACGGCCAGAATGGAATTCTCGTAAACTCACCGAGTCCTGATACTTTTGCGGACGCGGTTCTAACGGTGGCATCTGATGACTCCTACAGCCGCGAAGCCCTTGCCTTCGCACGATCACATTTGAACATCGAACAAATGGTGGATGGACTGGAGGGAGCGGTGCACTTTCTAGAACAACGCGATACTCGTACTTCCCCGGCAGTCTGACATGCGCATCGTTGTACATGACTTTGGAGGCTATCCCTACCCGATCGAATTAAGCCGCGCGCTCGCTCGGCGCGGGCATGACGTGCGTCACGTATACTGTGCGTCTTTGCAAACGACTCCTGGCGGTGCCTTTAAACGTCGAAACGATGATCTCGACAATTTTGAGATTGTCCCGATTGAGCTGAAGAAGCCTCTGAATAAGTTCTCATTCCGTCAGCGCTGGTGGCAGGAAAATGAGTACGGCCGCCGTGCAACCGACATTGTCCTCGGGTTTAATCCTGATGTTGTTCTGTCGGCAAACACGCCCCTTGATGCTCAGCGCCGTCTTCAACGTGCGTGTCGTCGCAACAGCATTCATTTTGTCTTCTGGGTGCAAGATCTGCTCGGCATTGCCGCTGAACGAATCTTGCGGAAGAAAATCCCGCTAGTCGGAGGGGTGGTGGGTTCCTATTACCTTCGGTTAGAGGAATCCCTGCTTCGCAGGAGTGACTCTGTCGTGCTTTTGACTGAGGATTTTACTCCGATCGTTCAGCGATGGGGTGTGGAGAGTCATCGGACGCATGTCATAGAGAACTGGGCGCCGCTAGCCGACTTGCCTCAAGCTCCAAAGAACAACCCTTGGACAGAGGAGAAGGGGCTCCAACGATCGCTAAATTTCGTATATGCCGGAACGCTGGCGATGAAGCACAACCCGGATCTCTTACTGCAACTTGCATTGCGTCTTCGCTCGCATCCCGACGCTCGGCTTGTTGTGCTTTCGCAAGGACCGGGGGCAGAGTGGCTCGCTCAACAAAAGCGTGAACGGCGCCTCGATAATCTGACGATTATGGGCTTTGAACCGTTCGCACGCATGCCGGAGGTAATGGGCACGGCAGATGTCCTTGTTGCGATTCTGGAGGCGGATGCCGGTGTCTACTCCGTTCCGTCAAAGGTTCTGGCATATCTCTGCGCAGGTAAGCCGTTACTCCTTTCGATTCCGAGCGAGAATCTTGCCTCGCGCATCGTCGCGATACATGAGGCGGGCCGAGTGGTTGCTCCAGATGATGTCGAGGGATTCGTTGCCGAGGCAGAGCGTCTCGCACGCGACCCATTACTGCGGAAACGGCTGGGAGCTAATGCTCGCAGGTATGCGGAAGAAACGTTTCAAATCGAGACCATTGCGGACCGATTTGAAAACGTGCTCAATAGTGCAAGTTACCCGGCACGTCAATCTCAGACTACGATCGTATCTAACTGACAATGAAAAAGTTACTTGTAACCGGTTCTTCTGGACTAATAGGGTCTGAAGTTGTCGCACATTTTGCTGCGCGGGGATGGGAAGTACATGGAGTCGACAATAATACGCGTGAGACGTTCTTCGGGCCGGAAGGGAGTACACGGTGGAACCAGTACCGGCTACAAGGAACCTTCGACTCCTTCGCGCACCATGAACTGGATATCCGTGACAGGGTCGGGGTACTGAGTCTGCTCGAAGAGGTCCGGCCCGATGCCGTCGTGCACGCCGCCGCGCAACCCTCGCACGATTTGGCGGCGAAAATCCCGTTCGATGACTTCGACACGAATGCAGTGGGCACCCTCAACCTACTCGAGGCGGTGCGGCAACATGTACCAGAGGCGCCTTTTGTGCACCTGTCAACGAACAAGGTGTATGGAGACGCGCCTAACGAGCTTGATCTCGTTGAAGAAGAGACGCGTTGGGAGTACGCCCACCCAGAGGATTACCATGGAATCGCTGAAGATTTTCGCATCGATCAGTCGAAGCACTCAATTTTCGGTGCGTCCAAGTTAGCGGCAGATGTCATGGTGCAGGAGTACGGCCGCTATTTCGGGATGCAAACGTGCTGCATTCGGGGGGGATGCCTGACAGGTCCATCGCATTCGGGTGTCGAACTGCATGGATTCCTGAGTTATCTGGTGAAATGCAATCTCGAGCAGCGTACCTATACCATCTTTGGGTATCAGGGGAAACAGGTTCGCGATAATATTCACTCACGCGATGTAGCGCGGTTTATCGAGCAGTTTATCGCCGAGCCAAGGTCGGGAGAGGTATATAACCTCGGCGGTGGCCGCGACAACAGTTGCTCG
Organism: uncultured Rhodothermales bacterium; assembly: GCA_964551345.1. GTDB lineage: Bacteria > Bacteroidota > Rhodothermia > Rhodothermales > CAZKDQ01 > CAZKDQ01. The sequence continues at coordinate 2,587 of CAZKDQ010000073.1, read as the reverse complement.
ATTCTCGAGGCTTTTGATATGATCAGCAAGATCAGCGGGAAGGAGATGCAGTACAAATACTCCGATATAAACCGCGAAGGAGATCACATCTGCTACATCAGCGATCTCAGGAAGATCAAATCTCACTACCCCGACTGGGACATCACCGTGAGTCTGGAGCAAATCTTCCAGGAGATCTACGAAAGTTGGATAGAACGATTCGAGCCTGCAAAATAGATATAGAAGGCCTCCGTGTCTTTCCGCTGAGGTCTCTTACGGCGTGTTTACTCGTTTCCGTCCTGTTGTGGGTACAGGGGACGGATGCCGTTGCGCAGCCGTCACGCGTAGCACCTGGCCCTCAGCATTCACTTCTGATCGATGGCACGCCGTTCTTCCCGGTCGGATGGAATGCGGTTGGAAACTGTACGCCTGTTACGCCGCCGGGGCTTTACACGACAAATCGTGACTCAGCAGCCGCGCATCTCGCTGTTATGCGAGATCACGGTATCAACACGATCATCGAACCCGCATCGGCAGATGGGCGAATCGTAGCACGGGCTGCCCGGTCCGGCTGGTATAATTGGTACGGGTATGAATCCTTCCTCGGTGACTCCAGTCATCGAGCGGGACATCCGCGGCCCGGTGCGTATGTCGAAGGTCTTCTCTGGCTGCTGGATACCGCCATGAGCGATCTCGACCGCCCGATGTATATAATTCCGGCTTTGAGCCAGTTCATACGGCCGGGCTATGAACGGAGCTCACCTGATGATTACTCTGCGGACGACTCGCTAACCTGCGCTCAATACGAGTCTGTAATCGAGCGAGAGAAGGAGGTGGTTGGTTATGACGTGCCGTCGGTTGTGTGCCCAACGATGGCCAGGTCGATGCCCTTCTGGGAGTGGCACATCTGGTATATAGTATCGAGTCTCCGCGACCACCCCGCACTCCTGGCATGGTACCTGATTGACGAGCCCGAAGGCATCTCATATCGACATCTGTTCGGCATTGCCGAGCCGGATGAGTCGATTGCAGCCTATGACGGGCCACAATCGCTTCCCACCCCTGACCTTCTTCGATACACGTACAATCTCGTTAAAGCTTTCGAGTCGGATGGGAGGTCAACTGACTTTCGGGCGCGCCCTATCATTGTAGATATCTCAGAGCCCCACTCATTCTTTTCGAATCGCTTTTCATGGTCTCACGATGGTCGGCTGAACCCTCAGTATAGTAGCGGCCCTTTCGATCGCACAAGTGACGGCGGCTTTCACGTACCGGCGGATATCCTCGGACTGGAAGCAAGTGGCAGTATCGCTCATACAGGTGCCAGTGGAGAACTGGCGCAACATGAGTGGTACTGGGATCCCAACTTCGCGACTCGCGATGCCAGTATGCTGATGGATGTGGTGCGAACCGATTCCTTGTGGGGTACGATCACGGTGGCAGCGCAAGCACAATTGCCGAGCGAGGGCCCCTATTCGTCGTATGCTCCCGTGCGGTGCGAGCCCAATGATCAGCTCAGAACGCGCCTACTCAACGATCGGGACATCGTCTGGCAGCTATTATCTACGACCGCTCTTGGTGTTAGAGGGCATCTGTATTATAGCCACGCACTGATGCCCGCCGTAGGAGAGGGTGCCGAACAGGTTCGGCGCAGTAACAGAGTGATAAAGCAGTTCCTGTCCGCGGGGCTTGACGAGGTGATGATGTCGACTCGCGCGGACGACGAGTGGCGCGTTAGTCGGATCCGAGTTGATGCCCTGACCGATTACCACAGGAGCGATCACGCGCTTACTGAACCGCGACATGCGCAATCCATCACTGAAGCCGGTTCATTTGGCATCGCATTAGACCGTGAAACATACCAAGTTGCATCATTCGGACGATCGGGAGATGCACGACGCTATGGAGCGCCGGTGATGAACCCCGCATGGTCCACGCACGCGGAACATGAACTTCTTCAGTTTGCGGTGCATCGATATGAGAATAGCGATTACCTCGTTATCGCAAACTCGTATGATTCGCGGATTGTGGCGACAATATTAAGCAACACTGCCGTCACGCAGATCGAAGAAGGTGTCTTCGATTTAATTGCGGAAGGTGTCTTCACGTGGCGCTCACGGCCGGAAATGTTGCCGACCGAATCTGAAGGGAACGAGATGCGGATTAACTTGGAGCCTTACGAAGGGCGAGTCTTTCGGGTACGTTGATAAAAGTTCGTGTCATCGTACGGCGGCGGCGACGGCGAGATACTCGCTGGCGGCCTCTATAATGCGAGCACCTCGTCTTTCGATTCTCCTTGAGATCAGCAGCCCGGAAGTCCTGGGCACGAGGCGCTGAATCGGGCGTCAGTGTTTCGTACGGAAACGGTGTGTTTCATAGCTTGAGGGAGCGTTAACTCTAAGCGTCGACTTCCAGACGGGACGGAAACCTGCTGAGCAGGTTTCTTCTGATGCTTCAGATTTCCCCGGCCCCTACTCTCCCGTACTCCCACCCCCCCCTGAACCGCGGACGGTTTCGGCGAGGGCGACCTGCTCCGGCCACTCGACGTGGGCGTGGCGGGCAACGACCATCTCGGCGATCCGCTCGCCGCGCTCGATGACGAAGGGTT
>CAZKDQ010000072.1:5705-13791 GCA_964551345.1 uncultured Rhodothermales bacterium | reverse complement strand
CGCGCGCCGACGGCATCGACATTCCTCAACCTTCTGATCAACTTACTCTTTAGGAGGACGCGTCTTGCGACTTCTTTTTGTCTCACATTCTCTACCTCCTGACGGCCGACCGATGGCCAACGTCGGCGGCATGCAGCGCGTGTCGTCGGAACTGTTCGCGGCGTTGCAACAGGTGGATGATATCGAGCTGTCGACACGGCTTCTGCGTTCGAGCTTCACGTGGTCGCATGTTCGCATTGTGCCGTTTCTCGCCGGCTCGCTGCGCAAAATCCGTGGGATGGCCGAGCGCCGGGAGATCGATGTCGTGCTGTTTTCGTCGATGGTGACGGCTTCAATGGCCTATCCGCTCAGGCGTCATCTATCGGAGAATGGAGTTCTGACGGCAGCGATCGTGCACGGACTCGACATCACGATGGACTTCGCGCCTTACCAGCGCTTCGTGCCGAAGGTATTTGATTCGCTCGACCTCGTCATGCCGGTGAGCCGAGCGACGGCTGAAGCATGCATCGAGCGCGGCCTCGACCCGTCGCGTGTATCCGTCGTGCCGAACGGCATCGATATCGACCGCTTTGCGGCTCCGCCGGGATCGAGGCGAGGAAGACGTGAGCTCCTGGCCGACCTCGCGGATCCTCACCAGCCGCTAAGCGACGATGACTTCGTGCTCGTCAGTGTCGGACGGCAGGTGAAGCGCAAAGGCTTCGCGTGGTTCGTCGGAAACGTGATGCCGCTACTGCCGGAGAACGTTGAGTACTGGCTAGCCGGTGATGGGCCCGAGAATGAAACGATTCGCGCTGAGATCGTCGCGCGCGGGCTCGAGGATCGAGTGCGGCTCCTTGGCCGACTCTCGGAATCCGACCTCTCGCGTCTCTACCGCGGTGCTGATCTTTTTGTGATGCCGAACGTGCCCGTTGCGGGCGATATGGAAGGCTTCGGTGTTGTGATGCTGGAAGCCGGTCTGGCAGGGCTGCCGGTCATCGCGTCGAAGCTGGAAGGCATCCGTGACGTGATTACGGAAGGAAGCAATGGCCATTTCATCGAGTCCGGAAACGCCTGGGACTTCTCCGAGGCGATCATGCGCTACGTCTACTCGTCTACCGAACTGGAGCGCGCATCAAGCCGTGCCGTTCGCTACGTCCGCGAGACCTTCGGCTGGAAAGCGGTCGCAGATCGCTATGTGGATGTGATGGCTGAGCGCGCCGTTCCGGCTCATCGGCGCGAGCCGGCGCTGGTATGAGGATGAAGGCGAGTGGGAGGCCCTGACGTTTGACGTCTGACCCTGCGGGCTCAGGCGTGCTCCAGTGCATCGGGCATTGATATTGAACCTGTGCCGTTTCTCTCCTCAGTCTCGTCAGGCGCCTTCTGACGATCCTGCCGGTCCTCCCGCATTTGAAGTAGCGCCGGAAGGAAGACCAGTGCCGTGACGAGCGTCGCGCCAACGCCGACGACAGCCAGCGACCCGATCGAGTGAAGGCCGGGATGGAAGCTCAGCAGGAGACCGCCGAATCCGATCATCGTCGTAACCGAGCCCATCGTCACGTGCTCACCCGTCGAGCGCAGCACAGCCATGATCGAGCCGGGCCCTTCTTCCCGATATCGATGCACGATGTGGACGCCGGCGTCGTTTCCGATCCCGAGGATGGCAGGCAGAACTACCAGGTTGTAGAAGTTCAGCTTGAGGCCCAGAACCTCCATCATAAGCATCATCCAGAGCAGGCCGACGATCAGCGGAAGCAGAGCAAGCATCGCCCAGCGGAATGACCCGAAGTTGATCCACATCAAAGCCATTACGACGATAAGCGTGCCCAGCACCATCCATGGCGCTTCATCCATCATTAGACTCAACATATCCGCCGCAACGAGCGACGTCGAGCCGGCATGATAGACGTTGCCGTCGGCGGTGACTACCGTTCCAACATCCTCCGCAAAATCCATCGAGTTGCGCCCGTCAGAAAGACCGACCGACGGATAGACCATCACAAAATTCCCCAGCTCGCCCGACTTCGAGACGAAGCGGTTCTTGAGCGACTCGGGGACCTCGTCGATATCCACAGGAACGCGCGTCTGAGCCGCCCGCTCGAGGCGCATCAGATCCTCGGAGGGCTGCGATTGCAACAGGGGATCCTGTAGCAGCTCCCGTATTTCCGCGATGCGATCAAGCTTTGCCTGCTTGCCCTCCTCCGATAGCGGGAAGCGGTCGAGCAGCGTCTCGACATCACCTATCGTCGGCGTAAGCGTATCTGTGGCAGCATGTTCGAGCAAGGCAGCCTTTACACGCTGCGCCTCCTCCGGCTCATCTACAAGGATGTAGGCGGGGTTTCGCCTGCTGCCCTCGTAGACGAGGCGAGCCTTCCGGTTGACTTCGTTGAACTCTTCGTATTCAGGCTCTAGTGCGCCGAAATCGTATTCGAAACCGAGCCGCGGCATGAAAACGAGAGCAGCAACAACAAGGCCGGCGCTAACGAAGACGGCTCCCCGCGCCGCGGGAAAGCGCCCGGCGCGGTTTAGCTGTGCGCCCTCAACATCAAGGCTAGCCCGGAAGTTGAGCAGGCGCATGCGCTCGAAGACGACGAGCAACGCCGGCAGGACGATGGTCATGGCCATCAGCGCGAAGATGATGCCCGTGCCGGCAATAAACCCGAACTCGGAGAAGCCCTTGAAGTGCGCCAGCATCAGTACGTAGAGTGCGGCCGCAGTCGTGAGCGCACCAACCGTTATCGCCTGCCCGGTGCTCGTAAAGGTCGTTTCGATGGCCTCCTCCAGTGAACTTCCGCGTGCTCGCTCCTCGGAATAACGAGCGTAGAAGTGAATGCCGAAGTCGATGCCGAGACCGAAAAGGACCAGCCCAAGCGTCGACGTCATCAGGTTGAGTGTCGAGAAGGAGACGTACGCGAGACCGAACGTCCATGTCAGGCTCATCAGTAGCGGCAGCCCGATCAGCAGGGCCATGATGGGGGCTTGAGCCAGCCTGGTCAGCAGTACGCGCCCGTCGAAACGTCTACCTACACGCGCGCGATATGCCTTGTACGAGAAGTACAGCATCACCACGAGCAGCACCGTCATCACGCCTGCGCCGAAGCTGTTGATGACGTCATCGGTGATGGTGCGCACTTCGACGAGCTGGCGCAACATTCGGCCGCCGAGTTCCACCTCCATCCCGGCATGGTAGTCGGTCGGGCGCATCGACTCCGTCAGCTCGCCCAGCTCCTCATACAGATTGCCGATAAAGCTCAGGTTCGTCTGCGAGCCCGACGGGTAGAAGCGGACGACCATAACGGTGCTGTCGTCCGAGATCGGATATTCCTTACCGACGATGCTCCGGTAGGCCTCATCAAGATTGGCGAGCGTTTCCGTCTCCGACCCGGCATCCGCATCTTCCTCCTCGAAATCATCAAAATCATCTTCGATGTCGAAGAAGAACGGGTTGGCCTCGAGGCGCGCCTCCTCCATCTTCGACCGCAGGAAAACTTCCAGCGAGTCCAGCTCCGAGGGCGAAGCGAAGTAGAGCGCGTTATTTTCGAGGAATTCGGTATCCCGCCGATAATCGACCCGGGTGAGATAGGGCTCAGACCGGTTGCCATTCTGCATCTCGAGCGCGCGCGGGATCAGCGCCTCGGCAAACTGGCGGTTCGCTTCAAACGACGGGCTCTGGATGATGACGTCGACGGAGCTTTCGCCACCTACTTCGTCGCGGAGCCTTTCGAGAGCCTGTACCGAGGGATAATCCGACGGGATGAGCTTCGAAAAATCGGTATCGACCGTGAGGTTCGTCGCGAGGTAAAGGCCCAGCGCAGACAAGATGGCGGCGCCGCCGAGTACCCAGCCGGCTCGCCGGATGACGGTCCGAATGAACGGCCGCAGGTTTTCGAAAATGCGATTCATGACGTGTATCAGGTAAGGCCGCTACCGCGCCGGTAGGAGCCGGATATTATCAAAGTCTGCTTCGGCGACGGACTTGGTGTTGTCCGAGTCGCTCCAGAGCGTGATCGAGAGCGGCTCGTTGGGCGGCTCACCGCCGAAGATCTGGCGATAGTCTGCAGCCACGTCGCGATCCACCTTTCTCCAGTCACCCGTGCCGTCGAGGCCGGTACTAACGACGAGCACCCGGAGAGGCCCGAATCGAACGACCGTTCCAACCGGAAGCAGCGTGCTGTATGTATACTTGATGCTCCGCGGCCTGCCGAGCCAGTCGGTATCGAACGTGACATAAACGGCCGCGCCGACATCGTTAACGCTATCCTCGCGCGCGCCTTCGGGGAGGCGGTGCGCCCGCCATTCCCAACTCAGTCGCGGATGATCGTTTAAATTCCAGCCAAACCCGCCGCCTTGTCCGTCATTGGCGGTCAGGATGATGTGCTGAGCTTCGCCCTCCGTGTATGCACGGACGAACTTGCGGTCGCCTTCGCGCACGATCCGAAAGTACTCCTTCTCGTTGAAGTGCTCAGGCAGCAGCGGGATGATGCGGCGATTGCGGAGGAACTGCCACTCATGCGGAATATCCCCCACATCGTATCCCTGGAAGTTCTCGATGACCCGCGCTGCGGGTGCCGTATCTGAAGCCTGGCCAACGCCCGTCCGCAGAATCGAGAGCGTCAGAACAATGGTCAGCAGGATTGGAAGCTTCGGTGTCATCTGATTGAGGCGCAGGTACATAGCGGTACAGCGATCCATCAAGAGCGATGCCAAACTCGAAGGCGATCTAGGGCACCCGGAGGTCCTGAGCGGAAGCATCCGCCGTCAGATCGATTTCCGGTGGCTCCACCGTTGGAGGAGGTCCCTTTTGAGCCGACTTCCGCTCCCAGAATGAAAATCCGAGAAAGAGCCCCAGGTTGAGCGCCTTGTCCATCACACTCACCACAAGCAGCATCCCTGCAATAGCGGCAGTCGGGACATCCATCATAGTGGACAGTTCGACACTCGCGCCGAGGAAGATCAGATCCTGATTCGGAATGAACGGGATCCGGGATACGATGAGAGACACTGCAGCAAACGTGAACCACACGCCGAGCGCGACGGTCGGCAGAACCACCGTCCACTGCCCGATTTGCAGTACCTGGCCGATGATCAGCCGCGTCGCATACACGGCGAACACGAGCAGCGACGTTCTCCACGCCATCGAAAACAGCCATCGCCGGAATCTCCACAGAAGTCCTCCTACGAGTGCACCAACAACAACAGCCGCGATCACGTAGTGCACCGGCTGATGCGCGATCCACATACGGATGTTGAAGTGCCCGAGATACAGGAAGACTCCGAGAAGGACGACGGCTACAAGTGTCGATGCCAGCGACGAGACAATATTCGTGTCTCGGATGGACTTCAGGATCTCTCGCTCGGAAAGAGCGACGTGCCGGCGCGCCCAGCCGTAGAGATAAAGCTCGCCCGAATATCCGAGCACGTCCCGGTTCAATACGCGCTTTCGAACGAGCGTCCTGAAAAGCGCGGGCTTAGGCAGCTTTCCCCATACGATCCGGTAGACGAGAACTTCGGCGACCGGGAGCGAGAAGTAGAGGACAAGGAAGAGCAGGTAGAACAGCGGCTCGCGGGGGAGCTCCGCCAGGATGTTCATCCAGCCGATGCCGGACAAGCGCACGACGAGGTAAACGATTACGCATGCCGTAATCATCCATTGGAGCCCGCGCGTGAGACGTTGCCCGGCCGGCGAGCCCTGAAACTCGCGCACCTTTGCCAGCGATTTGCGTAGTCGGCTCAACAATGGATTCGTAGCGTGGCTTCACTCTCGAAGCCGCAGATGAACATCGGGTTCGCCCCAACGGTATGTGCCGCTCGTGGTTGCACGCTGCCGAGAGAAGAATCCGCGATGGGATGAATCAATCTTTCCAACGGGCGTAATACGCTCATTTATGAGTGGTTAACATTTCCGAGCCGCCGTTTCGACATCGAAGATTGCGATGCAGATACTCCAACGCCGCGCCCTGCGCCTACTCGGCGCCATCTTTATCATCTACGGAACGCTCGTCGCCACGCACAAAGGCGAGTTCTGGCCTTTCAGCATCTTTCCGATGTTCTCGACCGCCGGTCAACCGTGGGTCCGCTCGATCGTTCATGAACTCCCGCCGGATCTGCCGGACGAGGCGATCTGGGAGTCTGCAAGACCTGAGGACCTGCCCGGTGAGGTTTTCGCCCTCGCCCCGAACGGGATATTCCAAAACGATCTCGCTAACTATGTCTCAAAAACCAGAACCTGGACGCCCAGCCGTCTGCATGGCATCCGGGCGATGTTCGACGGCCGCGTGACGGCGGATGACCGGCTTATGATCTATAGCGTGCGCGGCGAACTACGTCCGGATGGAGTCGACGTGACCGCGTCGCCGCTGATCCTGCTTCATGGTTCGGATGTGCGGCTCACACCACGGCTCGAAAACGCGCAGCGCGATGAATAGGCTCATCCAGAACCTCTTTCCCTTTGATCAAGCGGAAACAGACGGCGAGCGGCTGTTCTTCCGCGTGATAGAAATCTTCGTCATCGCCTACACCATCAAGTTCGGGTGGGAATGGGGCGCGTACATCCCACACATCCATGAAGTCGTGCTTCCGCTCGGGATCGCCGAGTACATCGACATCTCGTTCATGTTCGAGGGAAGCCGCGGGCTGTGGAACGCCGCCATCATGACCATCGCGTGCGCAGCGGGCTTCATGCGGTTCATACCCGGACCAGCGTACGCGATCGCGATCGTGAGCTTCCACTTCCAGTATGTTGCGCGCTATAGCCTTGGCGAAATTTCCCATGGGTCCAATTTGATCGGGATGAGCGTGATGGCGCTGGCGACGGCCTTCATCTTCTTCAGGGATCCTGCGGTCCGGCGGCGGTTCGCGCTGGGCTTCATGTATTTCTTTATTGGATTGGGATATACCACGGCGGCGTTTTCGAAGCTGATCGGCACGGGCATCAACTGGCCCGACGGGCGGCATCTGTGGATGTGGATCGCTGAGCGCACCATCGACTCGACCTCGGAGTTCGGATTCTTCCAGCCGAACCTGCTTCAGGAGATGATCCTGACTTATGCCGTGATTGGAACTGCCGTACTGGCGTTCGGGCTCGTCGTCGAGTTCTTCGGATTCCTCGCGTGGTTTCGCCGGACGCGCTACTTCATCATGCCTGCGCTGGCGGCGATGCATCTCGGCGTGCTCTCCACCATGAGTATCGCCTTCCACGAGTTCACGCTGCAGCTCATCCTGCTCGGGCTGCCGTGGGCTGTTCTCCTTGATCGTGTGATTCAGCGCAGCTCGTCTCCCGCCGTGGAGCGCATGACGCACAGCCGATTCGTCGTCGGCTGATGCGGGTATTGTTCATCACGCAAGACTTCCCTCCTGACGTCGGGGGCATTCAGACGTATTCGTGGGAGATCGGCCGGCGGCTTTCAGATCGTGTGGATGAAGCCGTGATCGTGGCACCGCAGCGTCCGGATGACGAATCCGTTGATCGCGAATTGGCCTCGAAGGTCTACCGACTGAAGGCCCGTCCCGATCTTCTTCCGCTTGCGGCGCTATGGGCGCTTCCAAAGATCGCGTGGCGGCATCGAGTCGACGTTTCCTTTCACGCGCAGTGGCAGACAGCCGGCGCGGCGCTGTTATCGCGCAGGCTCACCGGCTTTCCCAGACGGATAGTCGTTGCGGCACACGGCAGAGAGCTGCTCTTCAACCCGTTTGGTGACGGACCGGCCGGTCGCATCTACGACCGTATCCGGACGAGCGTGATGCACGGCGTAGATCGTTTCCTTCCGGTCAGCAACTACACGGCTTCGCTTCTCAAGAACAGGCTGATGATCGATCGGCCTGCCGCGGTAATCCACAACGGCACCGATCCCGACCACTTCCGGCCGGTGGGCGGCAGTGTATTTCGGAAGAGGATCGGCGCAGGCGATCGTCCGCTGATTCTCTTTGTTGGGCGACTGGTCGAGCGAAAGGGCGTCGCCAACGTGATCGAGGCGCTGCCCCGCGTGCTCAAAGCGGTTCCTCACGCGATGCTTGCCGTTGTCGGAGATGGCCCCGACCGCCCACGGCTCGAACAGAAGGTGGACGAATATCACCTACGAGGGCACGTACATTTTACTGGCACTGTTCCGTA
>CAZKDQ010000072.1:0-5605 GCA_964551345.1 uncultured Rhodothermales bacterium | reverse complement strand
GATGGGAGACAACGGGCGCAAACGAATCCTGCAGGAACTGACGTGGGAGCACGTCACGGAGCGCGTCGTAGCGGAACTACGCAAAGAGTAGGAAATCAGTGAAGCCGGTGCGGGTTCGTTTCCTTTGATGGGCCGGTTTCTTTATTTCACCGGTCGCGGCCCAACCCTCGTTATACTTCGGCACATGAATACGTACGAATCTCTACAGATCGGCGACTCCTTCAAATTCGACCGGCACCTGTCCGCAGCCGATGTTCGGGCCTTTGCTGACCTCACCGGCGACGACAACCCGATCCACGTTGATCCGGAGTATGCGAAAGACACACGCTTCGGCAAGCCGATCGTTCATGGCGTCTTCCTGCTGGGCATCGTGTCGAAAGTTCTGGGGCGCGATTTTCCGGGACATGGAAGCGTCGCCGTCGCCATCTCATGCCGGTTCCTTCGCCCCGTGCCGGTCGATTCGGACATAACGGTTGAGGTGAAGGTGGCCGAAAAGATCGATCGACACAAGCACGTCAAGACGCGCGTCTACGTCTACCTGGAGGGGAAGATGGTTCTCGGTGGAGAAGCCACGCTCATTCCACCCTCAGGTGAGTGAGGGACCGAACAAGGGAGGCGCGTTCAAATCCATCTCGGCGACAGCTCCTACCGCGTCGGGATTTTCAACGGCGTTCCCTGCTGAATCGTCTCGTCGAGCTCGACCTGGTTCATGATCGCCAGATCCTGAGCAGACATTCCGGGCGGAAGCGGCGAAGGCACGAACTGGCTGAACGGCGCCGTTCGTGATGCCGATTGGATCGAAAGGCGGAACGGCTGCACGTTCAGGATCTGTGGATCGGTCAGCGTCGCAAAGTTGCGCATCGTCTGAAGGAACGTCTGCTGGTAATTCGCAAACGTCTGACGCTCCGAATATCCGATGAGGTTGTAGATCGTGCCCTGGTGCTGTACCCAGAAATTAAGTATCCGAAGCACCTGCCCCTGGTCCGTCTGCCCATCGGCGAGGACGTAGTAGGCAGGGTTACCCGCTGAGGTCGTGCTGCTCTGCTCGACAACCTGCACGCCCTGCTGCTGCGCGAACTGCGCCGCAGCCGCCTGAAGCGAGTTCTGCTGGGAGATCGTCAGGCCTAGAATCGCGCGTTGGTTCGGCTCGACCATCACGACCTGCGTGGGCTGGTTAATCACCTGATACCCTTGCGGCACAGGAAACTGGAAGCGCAGATCCGGATGGTAGAATCGGTTCTGCTGCGTGAATCCCTGACGCGGGTTTTCTCCTACAATCACACCATCAAGGACGCGCATTAGCTCCTGTTCGCCCACACGGTTCATCGGGACCTCCTGGCTCCATTGAGCTGCGAGTTGGAGCATCTTCTGCTCCCGCTCTCCCGGATCAGGGTGGGTGGCCATGAACGAGGGTATCGCGCCCTGCTGCTCACCGATGCGCCGCAGCGTTCCGAAGAAGTCGGACGCCTCCGCCGTCTGGTAATTGTTCAGCGCGGCATACTCTACGCCGAGTTCATCAGCCTCGCGTTCATCCTCACGGCTGTACCTCAGGAAGAGTAGCTGCGTCGCCGTTCCACCCAGATCAAGAATCGTCTGAGCGGCCTGACCGCCGAGCACCTCCTGCCCGAGAATTGCTCCTCCGATGAGCCCGATCTGACCAAGCTGCTGCTGGAAAGCCCGCCGCGACGCATGCCGCCCTGCCACATGCGCGATCTCATGCCCGAGGACGACTGCCAGTTGCGCTTCGTTTTCCGCATGCGCGACGAGCCCACGCGTCACGTAGACGTAGCCGCCGGGAAGCGCAAACGCGTTAACAATCGGACTGTCCAGCACGCGGAACGTAAACTCGGTCTCGCGAAACTGCGGATCAGCATCCGGCCGCCTGAGATGACTTTCCTCAAGCACCTCACGCGCTACCCGATTCACGTAGTTCGTCAGCTCGGCATTATCGTAGATGCCATACTGGGCGATGATCTGCTGATCGGATTCTCGCCCGATCTGGACCTCTTGCTCCCAGGTCCAGCCGTAAGCGCGGCGTTGCCCCGAAATCGGATTTCGCTGAACGACGCAACCTGCCGTCGAAACGATGATAGCTGCCAGCAGCAACAACGCCTGCCACTGACGAAGAATAGATGCGCGGTGACTGATTGGTATCGACATGTGACCTGAGATTGCCTGTGAGAGGCAGGATAAAGCAGCACCGCGCGACCTGTGATTCATGCTGCCTTGTGATAGCACAGAGTGATTACAAGTTCGAAGCGGGAAGTTGGGGAAAAGGGAGAGCGGAAGGGCGGATGTACGGACGTAAAAGTGTGGACGTGGCTTCGCAGCTGACCACATTCCTCTGCGTCTGTGCAAAGGACAAACCCCTTCGCGGATTCGCGCGAGATTTCAGCTGAGAATGGCGGTGTTGCTCTCGAATATTTCCGGCCCGTCGCCGCCGCGGCGCATCGCGATCAGCATGTTCTCGTCATTTTTAAAATCCATAAACCCGATGAACGGGTCGGGTCTTGTGGCGGTCAGGATGGATTGCCCAACGGAGTCGCTCGCCAGCAGCGTTAGAACTGCTTCGGTTCGTTGTGGATCGAGGTGATCAAAGATGTCGTCGAGGAGGAGGATTGGCGTTTCGTCGAGGCGGTCGCGGAGATAGAAGAACTGGGCGAGCTTCAACGCCATTCCGAACGTACGGTGCTGGCCCTGCGACGCGTATCGACGAACGTCCAGATCATCCAGCCGAAATATGAGCTCGTCGCGATGAGGTCCGATGGCGGTTCGGCCGAGGTCGCGCTCGCGGCTGTGCACCTCGTTTAGCCGCTCCCGAAGTCGACCCGAGATTTCGTCTTCATCAGGAGCATCATCCACATCAACCGCCGTGCTGTAGGTGATGGTCGGATGCTCGGCAACGTGCTCCATGGTCGCATACGCATCGGCGAGGTAGCGGTCGAACTCCTGCAGGAAGCGAAGGCGTTGCGCGATCACCCGCGCTCCATACCGCACGAACTCGGCATCCCACGACTCAAGCAGCCCCTCCGGCATCGGGATACGGCGCCCTTGATACTGACTCAGCAGCTCGTTACGCTGACGAAGCGCACGGCGATACGACCACAGGTCCTCCATGTGGGCCGGCCGTGCCTGGCTGAGGATGTTGCTCAGAAACTTGCGCCGCTCCTCGGGTCCGCCCGCCGTGATAACATAATCGTCCGGTGCGAAAACGACGATCGGCAGCATTCCCACGATATCCGACAGCCGGTCGAGCGGTGCGCGATTGACGTGGATGCGTTTGCCCTCTGCCGGCACGAAGGCAATGCGCGCCGAAATCTTGCTCCGCTGCTCACCCGCGAATTCACCCTGAACCTCGTAGTGAGAGTCGCCACGCCGGACGATGTACTGGTCCTGCGTCGAGAGGAAGCTCTTGCTCAGGCAGAGCGTATGGATCGCCTCGAGAACGTTTGTCTTCCCGACGCCGTTGGGCCCGAAGATGAGGTTCACGCCCGGCTGAAAGTCTATCACAGACTTCTGGTGGGCGCGAAACGATGTAAGGGTGAGACTGCTGATGCGCATTACTGCAATAAAAAAACCGCCGTGCGACGAAACAACGCACAGCGGCTGTCGATGATGGACGGTAGCCGACTACTCTCTACGTGACATATGCCGTTTCGTCAACAGGCAGAATTCACGTGCGTGGTGGCGCCGGAGGCGGATCACCGTTTCCCCCGTCACCCGTTTTACCTTTCTCTTTGTCGTCGTCATCATCGTTGCGGTTGGGATGAGGCTGATAGTGGAGCATGGCGTGATGGAAATGTTGATGGAGTATATTCTGCGTCCAATCTCAGTATCGGGTAGGTGATCTGCAAGTGGCGCGCGTAGTGATCATAGTGCTGATGGCGGGCCTGTTCGCGGCGTCGGAAGTGCATGCAACGTGCAGCGATGTGGTTCGACTTGCGGATTCACTTCGTGTGCAGGCGGTAGAGGGCATGCATCGCTCGGATGATTTGCTGTCGCAACTTGCTGAATCCGCCAAAGACGCGAGCGCCTGCCTCGTTTCGACTGATCGGGAAGAAGCCGCGTACTGGTACACGTACGAACTCTGGTCGCTCTACTTGCTGCGATCGCACACGCAGCTACTCGCCCGCGTAGACGATTTCAGACGTGACGCCGCCGGAGCCCAAGCTGCATCGGACGCGATTGTGTACACGTATGAAGGAGGTACGCTCGCCCGTCTGTCACGGCTCGACGAGGCGCTTACCACCTATCACCGTGCGCTTGCGCAAGCCGAGGCTTCCGGCAACCCTTATCGGATTTCGACGGTGCGCGTGCACCTTGCAGAACTCACGAGGCGGATGAATCGAGCGACGGAGGTGTTCAGACACCTGGACTCGGCGGATGCTGTCGTGGCTGCACATGAGTTTCCACAGCAAGATTATATCCGGTCCATCTCCGCGCAATTTCGTTCGGACGCGCTGATGTACTATGGTTCGATTCTTTCTGACTTGTCTGATGATGAGCAGGAGGAGGTGCTGCTGAATCTGCGTGACGCGTTACAATGGGCAACGGATGTGGGTGACGTGGGATTGCGAAACAGGATCGCGCTCAATCACGCGTCCCTTGAGCTGCTTCTTGACGCGGCACCTGACGCAGCCACACGAGCCATCACCTACTATGAGCAGCATGTCGCGGGCCGAGGCAATCGAGAGGAGATGACGTGGCTAAACCTGCTCTCCAGAATTGCTGTCGACCGCGGTGAGCGGGAGCGTGCAATCGAGATCGTGTTGAAGGCACAGACGCTGGCACATGATCTGTCTGAGCTGGAGTACGGAGCTCGTTTGGCGAACCGGCTCGGCGCGCTTTACGAATCGGAAGGTAAGTTTGAGGATGCAGCGCGCTGGTACAGTGCGGGGAATTCCACGTTCGAGCGGCATCTCCAGGAGGGTGGCAGTACCGAACTTCTGGCCTCGGCATTCTCGCGCACAACGGAGCCGCTTCGGAATCTTGCCCTCCTTAAGCTCCGTCGTGGCGAGGTGCTCGATGCCTTTCAGGTCATCGAGCAAGCTCGATCGCAGTTCCTGACGCAGCTTCGGCGCCACGGTGCTTATGCCTCATCGCCCGATCGACATCGGGCTGATTCCCTGCTGGCCGCGCTTCGAGAAACCCGCGCCCGCCTGGCTCGCTCTACGACGGATGCTGATGAAGCGGCGCTCTCGGCTGAGGAAGCTCGGCTACTTGTGGAGGTGGGAAGAACGTTTCCTCGGGCGCCGAAGCCTCCGCCATTAAACGTGGACGCGTTGCACGCGCGGCTTTCAGAGGAAAACCAGGTTTTGCTGTCCTACCTCATCGCACCTGAAGACTCATCTCTTGGTCGCCCCTCCGATGCGTATGTGATCGTGGTTACCTCGGACACGACAGTTGCGCTCCCGCTGGCTACGAATTCCGAATCGCTCGAGCGTCTGATTCGCGATGCGATTCCCGCGATAGCTCACGGTGATGACGATCTCCCTGTCGATGTCTCGCTCGCGCATCTCCGCACGCTATATGATCTACTCATTGCTCCGGCTCTTCCGTTCATTGCGGACGGCTCGCGTCTCGTCATCACTCCGGATGGCCCGCT
>CAZKDQ010000071.1:9273-13952 GCA_964551345.1 uncultured Rhodothermales bacterium | reverse complement strand
TCCGCGCGCAGACAACGATGGCCTTCCTCGAGAACCTCTTCGAAGGCGCCGACCCCGAGGTCGCGATGGGCGACACAATGAACGTGTTCGACCTCCTTGCACGCGGCGGCCGCGAGCTCGCTGCAGTGGATGGAACGCCGGCAACAGCGGCGCAGACTCGCCTCGTCCTCGGACGCCTGCACCACAAACTCGGCGACACACATACCGCGCGCGAACTGCTAACAGCCGCGCTGTCAACATTTCGCACCCTCGGCGATGATTACCGTGAGGAAGCCGCTGCTTCGGCGATGCTGCTGGGAGACGTGTTTGTAAGAACCGGCGACCACGCGCGGGCCGATGCTCATTTTGCTGAAGCCATTGCGGTGCTTCGCGCAACGGGTCGCAGTGGCCGCCGAGACCTCGCCGACAACCTTATCGGTTACGGCATCGCGCTTGAACAAATGGGGCGCTATTCCGAGGCTCGCGACGCAATCGAGGAAGCTCAGGAGATCCTTTTTGAGCCTCAGGTCCACGACGCGGTACTGCACGCCGACGCGGCGTATGCCCTCGCAACCATCCACATCAATGAGGCTCGGTATGATGAAGCCGAGCAGCTCATGTACGACGCGATCGAGATCTACCGCACGCATTCGGGCGTGGCGCCGACGAAGCTGGCCGACGCACTCAACAACCTCGGCAATCTGCTCTACGATACGGGCGACTACGACGCAGCGGAATCGGTGCTCGAGGAGTCGCTCGAAATCCGCAAGCGCCTCTTCGGAGACGACCATCCCATTATTTCCGAATCCTATAATAACCTCGCGTTGGTGCCCTACGCGCGAGAGGATTACAATGCCGCCGACTCCCTGCTCAGGCGCTCCCTTGACATCGTGGAGGCGCGGGTCGGCCGCAACAACAGGAGCTACGGCATGACCCTGAACAACCTCGGTTGGATTCCTCTCTCGCAGGGTGATGCGGAAGCCGCAACGACGATTTTTCTGGAAGCTCTCGAAATCATGGAGGCCGCCTCAGGCGAGGTGAGTGCCGATGTAGCGCTGCTGCTCGGAAACGTCGGCACCGCGTTGAGCCGGCAGGATCGCCTGGATGAGGCCGAGCATTATCTGCGGCGCGCGCTCGAGGTTCGGATCGCCGTCCATGGCCGCGAGAACATGCATGTAGCATGGCGCATGTTCGCGCTTGCGGAAGTTCTGCGCGAAGCAAAAAAGCTGGACGAAGCCGAGTCCCTCCATCGGGAAAGCGTTACCATCCGGCGAGCACTGCGCGATCCGCAGCATTTCGATGTCGGACGCGGCCTCGCTGCCCTCGCGCTGATCCTCAAGGAGCAGGGCAAACACGACGAAGCGCGCCTGGCATTCGATGAGGCCTACGCCATTCTCATTGCAGCCGTGGGAGAGGACCATCCCGAAACGATCCGCCTCCTTGAGGAAATGGGCGAGGCGCCACCGCCGGCCGAGTGAACTCAACTGGCTTCGTTACTTCCTTACTCCGGCCTCCTGCCAATGTAAATTCTTCCGGCACAATTCCTCCGAAGCGGCCGAATCCGTACTTTTAGAGCCGCACGACCGGAACATCCGGTAGGCTTCGCTACTCCCGGCGGTCATCATCCTCCGGGCGCCATTCTCAACTACCATGAATCTGGCTACCTACACCACACGCACGCTGCTCGTCCTGGCCTTGTTCTTCTTTACCGCCTGCAGCGACTCCGTTGATGCCAATGAGGGCGCCATCGATCAAGCCGTGAGCATGGAGATCTTCTCCCAACTCAACACGCAGATCATGACCATCGCCTTCTCCACAGCGGCTACCAAGACTGCCTCCACACTCGATGACATCGTGATCGATCGCACCGTCGATTGCGACGGCGGCGGCTCAGTCACCGTAACAGGCACCATCACCTCGCAAAATTTCGACGAGAACGGAACCGGCACATTCGGCTACGATCTCCGGCAGAAACCAAGCGGTTGCCGGATCACGACCAGCCAGGGTCCATTCAGCGTCGATGGCGACCCCGACATCCGAGTCTCGGCCGCCGTCGATTACGACGAATGGGTGCCGCAAGGGGTGTTCGAATTCGGCTACAAAGGCGGCTACAAGTGGAGCGGCCCGGACGGATCCGGCGGTTGCCGAATCGATCTCGACTACGCCTTCAATTACACTACGCAGAAGATGTCGATGAAAGGCCGCATGTGCGGATACGATTTCAACATCTAACATCTGCGATCACCCACAGCTGTACCGACCTGCCGGATCCACGCGAACCGGCAGGTCTTTTTGTTGATGCCGAAGCCTGCCTGATGATCAGCGCCCTGCCATACCGTCAGGAGTTGCACCCTTACGCCTGAACTGAACCACACGCGTGTAATACGATGGATACGTGCCAACCTGCAGCAGCACCGGCCGCAGCGTGAACTCAACGTTCATCGTGTTCGCACTGCCATCGGCATCCCGAGTAAACCAGACGAACTCTTCTCGCTGAGCCGGATTGCGCCACACCGCGCGGTACGTGTCGTGATGCCAGTGCTCCAGATCCGCGATGAGTGTCTCGTCATTCCAGAACTCGAGCCACAAATTATCGCCGTCCATCGCAATGACAACCTCGCCGTAGAGGCTATCTGCAAACGTCCCAGTGAGCGATTCCGCCGATATCGATGGCCGTGTGCCCATCTCCCGCGCTTCTTCGATCGCGCGCCGCCGAGCCTCTGCATTTGCATAGGCCCGCTCGTAATTCGTCCGGATAATTCCCGCCCAGTCCGTCCGCTCCTCCACACCAAGCATCCGATCGATGACCTCATTCGCCAGCGCCGTCATGAAGCTGTTGAACGTGTTCGTCATCACAACGACGCCCAGATTTTCCTCCGGCACCAGGACGAGGTTCGTGTTCATACCGTCGGATGCTCCCCCGTGCTGCGCGATGCGATAGCCGCGATGCTCACGCAGACTCCAGCCGAGGCCGTAGGAAGCAAGGCTGCCCGTCTGGGGGTCTCGGATGCGCGATACGTTGTGCGCCTGATGCATTTCCGCCATCTGCTCCGAACTGATCAGCCGGCGACCCTCATGCACGCCCGCTTCCCCGAGCTGCAGCCGCATCCACTCCGCCATCTCCCTCGCACTTGTATTGACCGAGGCCGAAGGCCCCACATTGTCGAAATTGCGGCGCGGGATCGTCACCACACGTCCCTCGATCTCCTGATGAGGCCACGCGGCATTTTCACCCTCACCGATCATCGTGATGCTCGTGTTCGAGCGGTGCATCCCGAGCGGGCGAAAGAGTCGATCCATCAGGAAATCATCCCATGACATCCCGGTCACCGCCGGGACGATCTCACCCGCCACCATGTACATCACATTCGAATAAACATTGCCGGAGCGAAACGGCTGCTCAAAGTCGTGATAGCGCATCCGCCGCATGATCTCCGTCCGCGGCTCGTGCGTCATGAATTGGATGCGGTTGCCGGTGATGCGCCCGACACCAACACGGTGCGAGAGCAGATCGCGGATCGTGACCTGGGAGGTCGCCCACGGGTCGGACAACCGGAACTCCGGCAGATGATCGATCACGCGGTCATCCCACGAAATCAGACCCTCATCCACCAGCATCGCGAGCGCCGCGGCCGTCATCGCCTTCGTCGTCGATGCCACGCCAAACAGCGTGTGCTCATCGACTCGCGCCTCCTCACCCAGCTTGCGCACACCGTACCCGCGGGCAAGAACCACCTCGTCATCCTTCACCACCGCGATCGCGAGGCCGGGAATCGACCAAGTGTCCATCCCTTCCTCGGTATACGCATCGATATCAGCCAGCTCGGATGGCTGCGCCGATGCCTGCGGCACGAGGATCAGGGTAAGGGCGAGAACTGCGAGGACTGTCGTCTGGCGGAGCATCGGACGGGATGAGAGGATTTATCGATTGTGGACGCGTCGAAGGATAGCGGTTAATCTAATCTCGAGCCACATGCTCGCGCATGATCCGCAGCTCAGACGTAGTTCCTTCCGCTTCATGTTTTGGGGGAAACCGGGCTCGGCCCAGCCACGATTCACGCTCGTGCGCCGGGACGGTGATGGCTTTCACGTCCGGCAAGAGGCACTTTCGCCACCCTTCGGACGCACATCCGAAGCGCGTTGCGACAGCGCTCAGTCATCAGATGGGGCATCGTAGATAAACCGCATATCCGGCTTCTCGGTACAGTAATAATGCACCCAGATGTAGGCATGCTGAAACGCCGCAGCAAGTATGGCAGCCGCTGATTCGAGCACAAGCCCCGGGACCCACAGCAGCAGAAATCCGAAAACATACATCCCGTTCGACGTGTAGCGAAATATGCCTTCCTCGACAAGCGGCCGCCTTCGCGCTTCGGAGTCGAAGTGATCAAGCCCCGCCGCCCGATCGATACCGAAGTAGCGGATCACGGAGTAGAACAGGTATACCGAGAGCGCTAGAAACAGCGCCGATAGCCCCCATTGCAGGATGCCGGGTAAATCGATCGTCCCTCTGTTTGCGATAGCCAGCGGGATGATTGTCAGGCGACTAAGCCCCAACACGCCAAACACAGCCTTGTAAATGCGAAAGCCCGACTTTCCGAACGCCCGCGTTATCGCACCTGCGTAGAGCTCCATCCGCCACGCAAGCCACACATAAACCTGATGCGCCACAGCCGAGGCAACAACCATCCAGACCCACG
>CAZKDQ010000071.1:7570-9173 GCA_964551345.1 uncultured Rhodothermales bacterium | reverse complement strand
GGGCCAATGTTCGCGATCACGTGAGTCGTCCTGATGCCGTCGTTTAGCCTCCTCCCGCTCGACATCGTCATCGTCGGCGTCTATATCGTCGCCGTGATTGCGCACGGATTGTATGTGAGCCGCGGAAAGGAGAGCGCGGACGATTACTTCCTCGCAGGCAGAGCGCTTCCGTGGTACCTGATCGGATTTTCGCTCTTCGCCTCCAACATGTCCGGGGCAAGCTTTATCGGCCTGATGGGCGCCTCGTACGCGAACGGCATCGTCGTCTTCAACTACGAATGGACGGCGACGATTGTGCTGATCTTCTTCGCCGTCTTCATGCTCCCGCACTTCCTCCGAGCGCGGCTCTACACGATACCGGAGTACCTGGAACGGCGCTTCGACCGACGATCACGTACCGCATATTCGCTCTTCACCGTCCTCGCCATCATGTTCATCGATACCGCCGGGGCGCTCTATGCCGGCGGCATCGTCATAACGGCGCTGTTCCCTGCGTTCGAACTCTGGCAAGCGGTGGCGCTGCTTGCACTACTGGCCGGCGTTTACACGATTCTCGGCGGGCTGAAGGCGGTCGTCGTTACCGACACCATACAGGCGATACTGCTCACGATTGGCGGCATCGTAATCTTCGTCTTCGGTCTCGATGCCGTCGGAGGCTGGTCAGCGATGACGGACGCACTGTCCGCCGAGCGGATGGAGCTTATCAAGCCGGCAGATGATCCGTTTCTGCCGTGGCCGGGCATCCTCGGTGTAGTGCTGCTCGGTTTCTATTACTGGACGCTAAACCAGTTCATCGTCCAGCGCACCCTCGGTGCCAAAAATCTGGATGAGGGACGCAAAGGTGCACTCTTCGCCGGATTCCTGAAGATCCCAAACATCTTCATCATGATCCTGCCCGGCGCATTCGCCGTTCTTCTTTACCCGAACCTCGATACACCGGACCTCGTCTTCCCGACGCTCGCATTCGACCTGCTACCGGTCGGCTTCCGCGGACTTGTCCTCGCCGCGCTTGTCGCAGCGATCATGTCGAGCCTTGACTCTGCACTTAACGCGGCCGCGACGCTTGTCACGATCGACTTCATCAAACAGGCCCGGCCGGAAACGACGGACATCTCGCTCGTTCGGCTTGGCCGCGTCGTCACTGGCGTCGCAATGGTAATCGGCGCCGTATATGCGCCGATGATCGCCCAGTTCGAGACGCTGTTCGACTACTTCCAATCGGTGCTCTCCTACGTAACACCGCCCATCGTAGCTGTTTTCCTTGTGGGGATATTTTGGAAGCGGATCAATTCGGCGGCGGCGTTCTGGACGATCATTGCAGGATTAGCGATCGGCGTGCCGCTCTTCATCTCGAAGGAGATTTACGGTGTTTTCGCAGCTGCGGGTTTGCCTGACCCGCACTACACGTACATGGGCATCGCCATGTTCGTCCTCGCGATTCTTCTGATGACCGCGATCAGCTTGTTAGGCGAAAAACCAGATCCTGGGAAGGTTCGCGGGGTCACATTCTCAAAAAAGACCTTCCGCGAGGACATCCTGGAGATCGATGCGCCGTGGTACTCCGACTTCCGCTTCCAGGCCACCGCGCTCTTGGCACTGATGG
>CAZKDQ010000071.1:0-7470 GCA_964551345.1 uncultured Rhodothermales bacterium | reverse complement strand
AACTAACAAAACAGGAGCCCGTCGCAATGACGAGCTCCCGTTGAGACTGCCTGGATAAGACGTCCGACTTACTTCACCAGCATCATCTGCCGTGTTTCAGCGCGGTTGTCGACTTCCATGCGGTATATGTACATCCCGCTCGCGAGATCTTCGGCATTGAAGCTGACGTCGTGCCGGCCGGAGCTCAGATGCCCATCCACGAGCACCTCGACGAGCTGCCCAATGGCGTTGTAGACCTGAATCCGAACGTGTCCCGCATCGCGCAGCGTGTAGCTGATTGATGTCGACGGATTGAACGGGTTGGGATAGTTCTGATGCAGCACGAAAGCTTCAGCCAGCTCCCGAACCTCGCCCTCGATCGGTAGGCCGATGCTGCCCTCATAGGCGCCCATGTACGGATAGGTCGCGTCGCGCTCGGTGCCATCGATATCCGTAGTCACCAGCTCCGACGGTACACCCCGAAGGTCCCGATCGCCGACAGAGTCACCAGTCAGACGCAGATCGGAACCCGATACAAACTCAACTTCTTTCGATATCGAGTTTCCGTCAAACGGTGTACCGAATTCCCAATCTGCAAGAGTACCGTAAGTCGTCCCATCAAGGAGCGCTATAATCCCATCAGGGACGTACAGATTATTGTAGTCCGAATCAAGACCACCATGCTCGTTCTCCGTTTCGGTTCCACCCGTCACGGGCCAGTAGATGGCGTATGCATTGTCTGCATCATGATCGATGGAGATGATGTTGTTTCTGAGTTCCCAGCTCTGGTCCGACCCCACTATGCGCTCGAGGCCGCTGATGGTTACCGAAGCACCAAAGGCTGCTACGATTCCATTCAGATCGCTGGAGCCGAGCCGAATGGTGTTGTTGTAGATATAGTGGCTACCGGTGCCGCCCGCATGGTTCACTCCGATTGCTATATACTCGGAATCCTCAGCGGCGCCCTGGTTCGTGAAGTTGGGTACGGCGAAGAAGTTGTTATAGACGTAGGTGTCACCAACGTTCGCGTTGAACACGATTCCGGTAGTAGGTAGGAACGTAGCATTGTTGGTCACGGCCCCCATGAACTCGTTCCCTGCGATGTGCAGGTTTGTTGACAAGACGATGTACATCCCCGTCTGAAACCCGGTGGAAATGAACTGTCCCGTCAGATGCAACCTGTTACCTTCGTAACGCGCGTTGCCGGGCACCCACGTGGAAATGACACGCTGGGACCCCCAGAGATCATTGTTGATGATATCGGTGTTGATGATGACTTCATCCACCGTCTCCGTCCCCTGCACGCCAAACAGCGCAATTGCGTGCAGATAGCTCGCTCCTTCGGCACCGATCTGGTTGTTCTCGATCACCCCATTGACCGGCACCATCCCGCCGGAATTACTGTAACGGACTCCGACCGTGCCACCTCTTGGAAAGTCGATATTGATAATGTTATTGCGAACTATGACGTTCGGGGAGTCTCCGGCAATGCTTATCGCGCGTGAGGGCGTGAAAGACTCGTGCAGCCAGGTCAGGTCGCGACTATCGCCGCCGACTTCCGCCGATCCGTCGATCGTCACGTAGCCTGTGTTAACGATCCCAAACGATGCCGCACCGGCGGGACCGTTTTGAACTTCAAGGGCACCCATCGTAACCGTTGGCTTCGTTCCTTCAGCGGGGCGGATGGTTAAAGGAGTCTCGGCGGTAAGGCCAACGCTCGACAAAAGCAGATCGGAATCGCTTTCATCCAAGTCAGTTGTGATGAGAAACGTGACCGGACCATCGGCTCCGTTCTCGGTGAGGTCGGCAAAGGCGTCGTGGAGGGTGGCGTAATCGGGATCTGCATCATCCGGGGCGGTACCGGCCGCACCAATGTGATAGTCTCCTGAGAGACCTTGCGCAAATGCAGGCCCGGTGACGAACACCAGAAGAAGAAGTAATGCTGGTAGCTTTCGAATCATGATGGCTGGTAGGTTTGAGCGACGGTTAACGAATGTAGGATAATGAACCTGATTGATTTAATCAGATGTTTTTAATAGTGCAGTGAGGACCGTGTCATCTCGTTACGAAAGTTTGATCTCGTCATAAGTTTAGCAGACGATTTTCATCACGAGCGTGCTGACGCATTCGATGCGCACTGCTTTTCGAAAAGATCAGCGCGATAAAATAGACTTTGCCCGTAGGAACGAGCCACGTCAGCATTATATCAGAGCTGTAGCAATGGTTAGACATACATCAGGATATTGCAGCCGTAAAGCGATGGCCGCCAATACTTCTGAGTCTTAGAACAGCCGGCCCGCTCCTGTGATAGGAACGGGCCTTTCCGCTGTTCACGATTCGTGAAGATCGGCCGATTTACCAGTCTGCAAAATCGTCTGGATTCCAGTCCTGATCCCACTGGTTGGAACCATCAGCGGTACCTTCCTCGGCCGCACGCCCTGCACCACCGAACGTGTAAATCGGAGTCTGACTTATGTTCAGTTCAGATGCGGGAATCGGCAGATGCAGCGGCGTTCCTACCTGCAACGCATCACGGCGACGCAGCGTGAAGAACTGATATCCGACACTCGTCCTTTGAAGCTCGATATCAATCTCATAATAAATTGCATCGAGAACTTCTTCTGCCGATGCCGATGAGGGGATTGGTTCCAGCTGCCCGCGCGTGGTTCTTGGCCCGTTGTTCAGGATTTCGATGGCACCGGGGACATCCCCGAGATGAACCATCGACTCGGCCAGAATCATGTCATTCTGGGCTTTGAGGAAAAAGGGTGCTTGACCCAAACCGTTGGCCAGATAGAGGGGCTCGTACCGCACGTAGTAATAAACACTCTGCAGTTCCCGCCCGCGGTCGATGTTGAAGCGGGACATGTTAAATGGATCGAACCGGAAGTCAGTCGCGAGGCGTGCATCATCGGACGAAGCCTGTTGCGTGATCGGACGACCCGCCGCCTGGGGCGGATAGCGCATCGGGTATTCGGGATCAAGCAGGTTGATGATCCGAAGGTCACTCTTCCAGTACCAGTCGAGTCCGGACTGCCTCTGGTACTCATGACGCCAGGTGCCCGACGTTCCGGTGGCTTCAATTGCCAAATCCCCGGTGATCCCGTTCGATGCATACTGCCTGACGCGCTCCCATATGCTGGAGTCGTAATGACTGGCGGTCCGGCCGTTGCTGATGATGAACTTTGCCGCATACGAGTTGGCAAACTGCACAAGCTCGGCGCTGCTCGGCGTAATACCGTTCAAAAACTCCAGTGTCACGAAACTGTTGTTCTGACTAATCTGGATCGCACGATCGATATCGGTGAGACCAGCTTCCAGAACCTCGTGGTAGTCATGCAGCTGGAGCGGCGCCGACACATCGGTATCTTCATTGACCAGGTACGCCTGATCAAACATATTGGCAAGATAGCCGAGTGAAACACCTCGCAACAGATAGGCGAGTGCGTGCACCATGTCGGTCTGATCCCCACCATCGGTCTCAATTGAAAATCCGAGCTGCTCGACCGCACGGATCACATCATTTGCAGACGAGATCGCAGAGTTGATGTTGTTCCACGGGGTCGTCAGGATCATCGTCCCTCCCCATGAAGTGGAGTTGTCGATACGATTCCGAGGTTCAGCGACGGCCGCCTCCCAGTACAGCTCGTAGTTGTTCGTGGTGGTCATCACGTCGGCCCATCCGTCGAAATGTGCCGATGACGCACGGTTTCCGTTCGTGCCTCGCCACCAGGACAACCAGCCACCGGTCAGGATGGATGTGATGTCATCGGGGTTGTTCAGCGCCCGTTCGGAGTCGGGCGCGTTCAGGTTCTCAACAAACAGGTCTGCGCAGGACATCAGCCCCACACTCAGTATCAGCGCCGCTATCGCGGTAACTGTAAACTTTGGTCGCTTCATTTGCTTAAGGCTTTGAATGTGGGTTTAGAATCGCAGCTGCAACGAAACCGAATACGTACGGAAGTTCGGATATGCGAATTCGTCGATGCGGTTGAAGGTGACGTTTGTGCCGAGCCCAACCTCCGGATCGGCACCGCTGTAGCCGGTAAACGTGAACAGATTCCGACCCACGACGGATACACGTGCATCGCGGAGGACATTCGCAATCCCCAGTCGCGTCATCTGAGCTTCGGACACGTTATAGCTCAGCGACAGCTCACGCATCTTGAGGAAACTTCCATCTTCCACAAAGTGCGATATCGGGGTGCTTCCATTGTAGAGACCCGTCGAGAAATACCCGGCGGCTTTCTGCTGGTCCTCCGGAACACCGGTCATGTCCATATCTGCATGACGATGGAGGTCGTAGAGCTTCTGTCTCGTGAAGTTGTAGACATCGCCTCCCTGCGCCCAGTCAAGCAGCGTGTAAACGGTGAAGTTGCGGAAACGGAAAGTGGATCCAATTCCTACGTTGAAATCAGGATTTACATTTCCGATATGAGTTGTAAGCAACTCGCCCGTCTCATCAACAAGAAGTAGTGCACGCTCATCGGATGTGTACTCTTGTTCCGCGACGACTACGTATCCATCACTGTTGGTGGTCAGATCTTCCACCGTGTAGTTGTCGGTTCCGCCGGGCGTATAGCCGGTGACGTTCATCACGTACCCTTGGTCATCCAGAGTCAGCTGATCGAACGACGTGGCGATCTGATTCCCGACCATCGTTCCGTACTCCACGCCTTCCTCAACCAGGAAGACGTCGGCGAGCAATGCTTCGGAGGAGACGCCGCCCGACCTGGTAAACGGCGCGATATCAAGGCGGGCTACTTTTTGCTTGAGCAGCCTGTCAAAGGTCAGGTGGAAGTCCCACATAAAGCTCGGCGTCTGGATGACGGCGCCATTGAACGCGGCCTCAACAATGGCGCTTTCGAGCCGCCCCACGTTCTGCCACTGGCTCCGGTAGCCTGTGGTTGGTGAGAGAGGAACCGAAAGAATCTGATCCTCTGCCACGGTCGAGGCATAGTTGAACTCGAAGAAGAACCGGTCCAGGAACCGCGCGTCGAGCCCCAGTTCCACTTCCCGCACATCGGCAGGCTTTATGTCTCTGTTTCCAGCGTAGAGCTTCAGGATACCGGTATCCGTTACGCTGAGAGTTTCATATTGCGCCGCGAACGGAGGTCGCTGTCCCGACGTCCCGTACGACGCGCGAAGCTTGAGCTCGTCCACATTCGCAATCGGAAAATCCTGGGTTAACCGGTAGGCACCGCCGAGACGGTAGTAGATCTTGTAGCGCTCGTCCTCTCCGAACAGAGAAGAACCATCCTGACGCACGACCGCGTCCAGAATGTAGCGGTCCCGATAATCGAGCTGCAGGTTGCCCGAGATGGTTTCGGCCTTGACCTGGTTGATAGTTGAAGACGAGCTGAGACGCTCTTGCTCCGTGTTGCCGAGTGTTGGAATACCGTCGACGCGAAAGCCTGCTCCCGAGGCGGTAGTGGCCTCATAGTGGCGATCCTCATAGATATAGGAGAACGTCAGATTAGTTGTCAGATCGCCGAAATCTCGCGTAAACAAGGACGTCGCATTGAAGAAGGAGACTCGGTTGAAATCGGCCGTTCTGGAGATGCTGCCGATACTCGGAATACCGGTAGGCGAGGCGGGAAGCGTTCCCCGCTCGATCAGGTTCTGGTTCTGATTGATTCGGCGGTCGATCGAATAGCTGGCGCCTAGGCTCCACCAGTCGGTGGCCAGAAGATTCAGGTTGAGCCGCCCAAGCACTCGTTCCCGGTTCCGATCAAAGTTGCGCGTTGTCGCCATGTAGAGCGGGTTCTGCGCATTCCCGATGCTTACGTAGGGGTTGTACGTGTGTCCTTCCGGCCCCGGAGCCTGCAGATCAATATCAGGGTCGGCAGCGAGCACGCCGAAGAACATGTTCGCGCCCTGGCCCTGCTGCGTGACCGTGTACCCGCTCGTGTTGCTATAAAGGCCGGTGGCGGATAAAGAGAGTCTGTCCGTAATCCTGTTGTCCACATTCAGACGGACGTTCCGGCGTGCATGGGTGGGAAGCTCAACGATGACCCCCTGGTTCTCGTAGTTCTCAAAAGAGACGAGGTAGTTCAAATCACCGTGCCGCGCGGCAACCGAGATGTAGTTCGTCATGAAGGGTCGCGATGTAAACAGCGCCGCCTGCTGATTGATGACGGTGTCAAAGGGCTGATTGAGTACTTCGCCACGCCTGGAATGCGCGTCTCCATTCTCATCCCGATAGCGCCCATCGATGATGATATAGTCGTGAGCGTTCGCCAACGGCACCTGACGCCCAAGCTGGGTCATCCCGAACTCGTTGCGGAACGTGATTTCCGTTCGCCCTTCTTGAGCAGCACCTCTTTTGGTGATGATCTGAATGACACCGCTACCGGCGAGTGAGCCATACAACGACGCGGCGGCGGCTCCCTTGATGACCTCGATCGTCTCAACCGACTGCATGTCGATGTCTTGCAAGCTCCCCGAGGTCACGATACCGTCAACGATGATGAGCGGCCCCTGGGAGGGCTGAAGTGTGCTTGAGCCGCGGATCTTGAGGCCCGGCTGAGCGCCCGGCAGACCGCTTCCCTGAACCACTCGAAGACCCGGTACCTTGGCGCGAAGCGCGTTACCGGGGTCGATTCCGGGCACCTCTTCCAACTGACCCGCGGTTACACGACCGATCGAGAAGGGCAGCTTCGTCGTGGGTGTTCCAACCGAAACGCCGGTTACTACGACGTCATCGAGTTCGACGGCCAATGCTGCGAGTGCGATTTCGACTTCGACAACTCCAGTGGTGACGGTTACCGGTACATCTTGTGCCTCATAGCCAACGAAGCTGACCCGAATCACATGCTCACCTGCAGGAACGTCGGTAAACTGAAACCGGCCTTCCATATCAGTCACCGTTCCCCCGGGCTCTCCTACCCGTTGAACGGTGGCACCTGGTAGCTCTTGCTGAGTCTCTGCATCGGTAACGCGCCCGGAAATCGTTCCTTGTAGCGCGTCAGCAACTCCGGTGACACCGGCGTCTCCGAACGCAACGATCGGACCGGTGAGAGCTGCCGCCGCGTAGCCGGATGGCATTATCAACAACAATCCGAAAAGGATTGCTGCAATACCCGCGGCGGGCTTCACCATCGGCCTCGTAACATGTCTATCCATGATCAAGGGCACCTGCTTAATGGTTCGTTACGGTTGTCTTAAGAACTGACACCTTCGATACTGCGCGTATGAATCGAACAACGAGGAGCGAACTCGCGTCAATCGAACACTCACTTTTTAGCGTGACAAAAAGCGCTTTCATACTTGGGTGAAAAAAGGTGATCAAGTATCTCCGATCGGATCCTCTCGAATATCATCTTGCAGCAGCACATCTCTTCACATGCGACCATATGCGAAATCCTCACCTTAGAAGGAAGTGCGTGACCGAGATGCCATTTGCGGTAGGTATGATCTGCACACGAAACACGACGTGCGGCGCGTGCGGACGGACTTGAAGGCTCGAGGAGTGGTCGCGGCGAACAATCA
>CAZKDQ010000070.1:4710-14041 GCA_964551345.1 uncultured Rhodothermales bacterium | reverse complement strand
CCGTCGAGAAGCTGCTTCTTCGAATCGAAGCCCCGGAGCGCCCCACCGCGAACACTGTCTTCTCGCCACAGCTCATCGAGCGGACGAGCTGTGGCAAAAGGACCGAGGCCCTCGAAGAGAATATCGCCACGACCATGCCTGCCGGCGAAGACGGACCCAGACCAATGCGCTCATGATTTCAAGGGATACGAATCGAACAATGCGCCACCTGATCGGCCTGCTGGCAGGCTTGCTCTTTACGCTGATTGTGGTGCATCCGGCAGCGGCGCAATACGGGAAGCTCCAGGGAACGGTCACCGATCGCGCCACCGGCGAAGAGCTGCCCGGCGTGAACGTAAGCCTCGAGGGAACGACGACCGGTACCGCAACCGATCCCGATGGGCGCTATGTGATCATCGGCGTGCGGCCCGGCACGTACACGGTTGTCGCCTCCTTTGTAGGCTTCGAGACGGTTCGCGTCGAGAACGTGCGCGTGCAGATCGATCTCACCACGAGCCTCGACATCCAGATCGGCGAACAGGTAATCGAAGGGGAGGAGGTCGTGGTGACGGCAACGCGCCCCATGGTTCAGCGCGACCTTACGGCAACTACCTCCGTGGTGAGCGGAGATGAAATACGTGCAATCCCGGTGGACAATTTCCAGGACGTCGTCAACCTCCAGGCGGGCGTCGTGAACGGTCACTTTCGCGGGGGGCGCCTCGGCGAAGTGGGGTACTGGGTGGATGGACTGCCCGTGACTGACGTCTTCGACGGAAGCTTCGGCGCAGGCGTCGAGAACAGCATGGTGGAAGAGGTGCAGGTTGTGACCGGCGCATTCAACGCCGAATACGGCCAGGCGATGAGCGGCATCGTAAACATCGTCACCCGCGACGGCACCAACGATTTCGGGGGCGGATTCTCCGCGTTCAGCGGAGACTATCTCTCCGGCGATAACGGCATCTTCCGGAATGTCGATGATCTGGCACCGGCGGCCGTCCGCAACTTCGAGGGAGATCTCAGCGGCCCCATCCTTCGGGATCGCCTGTTCTTTTTCGTCAGCGGGCGGTACTTCAATAACGACGGGTGGCTGTCCGGGCAGCGCGTCTTCGGCTTCAATGATGTCGGATTCGACGATCAGGGGCGCCTTGAGGTGAACGATCCTTCCGGGTCAGGCGACTCGACCTATGTCTCGATGAACCCATACGAGCGCGTCAGCGGCACGGCCAAGCTGACGCTTCGCCTGAGTAATAGCATGCGAGTGGCGGCCAACCTGATCGCCGGGCGAGAGGACTTCCGGGATTACGAACACGGGCTCGTCTTCCATCCGGACGCCCAGCTCGATCGTTTCCGCCGAAATCATTCCGCCTATCTCAAGTTCACGCACGCGCTCACGAACCGCACGTTCTACGAGCTCGGCGTCACGAACAGCGTCAATCGATACCGGCATTACCTGTTCGAGTCCGGTGCCGACGAACGCTACACCGAGAATCGTTTCTTCGATCATCGCGAGGCGCTCGACTTTTCGAACTTCATCGTAGGCGGCACCAACAACGGCCGGTTCGAGCGCGAAACGACGACCTGGCTGGTCAAGGGCGATCTCACCAGCCAGATCGACCGCCAGAACCTGGTCAAGGTGGGCGTCGAAGTGCGGCTCCACACCATCGACTTCGTCGATCGCGCATTGGTCATCGAGAATACGCAGCGCGAGCTGGTCACCAACAGCGAGTACCGCTTCGAGCCGATCGAGGCGTCGGCCTACGTCCAGGACAAAATTGAATTCGGCAGTATCATCATCAATGCGGGCATTCGTTTCGATTACTTCGATGCCCGCGGCCGGGTGCTGCGCAATCCGCGTGATCGCCGCAACTTCTTCCCTGTGGGCGATCAGCCCCGGTATACGGTCGAAGAAGCGACGCAGCCATCCGATTACAACTGGCAGGTGAGCCCGCGTCTCGGCGTCGCGTTCCCCATAACCGCCGGTGGCGTCATCCACTTCTCCTACGGCTACTTCTTCCAGACACCCAATTTCGAGCTGCTGTATCGCAATTCGGAGTTCAATCTGGACCGCGTCGGATCGGGTCTGGTGGGGCTCGTCGGCAACGCCAACCTGCGTCCGGAGCGAACCATCAACGGAGAAATCGGCCTCAAGCAGGAGATCGGCGCGCAGTCGGCGGTAGAGCTGACGGCCTACTTCCGCGACATCCGGGATCTCACGGGATCGGCCACCGAACCGATCCAGATGGAAGGCGGCGAGCGCTTCGGAATGCTCATGAACTCGGACTTCGGCTTCATCCGCGGCGTCGTCTTCCGGTTCAATCAGCGCTTCGGCGACGGCTTCTTCATGAATGCGGACTATACTTTCCAGATTGCGAAAGGAAATGCGTCGGATCCGGCGCAGGTTTACAACGCCGCGGCGGCGCGCACGCAGCTCGAGAAGCAGATCGTCCCGCTCGACTGGGACCAGCGGCAGACCGTGAACGTGAGCGGCAACTACGTTGGCCCCGGCGACTGGGGCGTCGGATTCGTGGCAAGGCTCGGATCCGGCCTGCCTTACACGCCGCAGATCAACTTCGAGCAGACGGGAAGCCAGGTGCCGACCACGATCCCGCTCAACAGCGAGATCCGGCCGATGACGTACAACCTCGACCTCAGCGCCTACAAGAACTTCCACGTCGTCGGCGGTCAGGCGCAGGTATTCGCACGCGTGGACAACGTCTTCGACACCGCCAACGAATACGGCGTCTTCGGCACCACGGGCCGCGCGACCTACGACCTCCAGCAATACGTCGATCGTCGCAACTTCAGGGGCGACCCCGCCTTCCTCGAGGCCTGGTACACGCGTCCCGATTTCTTCAGTGAACCTCGGCGCGTGGTGGCCGGGCTGTCCTACAGATTTTGATGCCGGTCATGCGCATGTTTTCCCTCCACATCCGAAAGCCCTCCATGGCCGCTTGCTCCTCCCGCCGGATGATCGCCCTGCTGGTCGCGATCGCGACGATCGCCGGCACGTCGATCGTCGATCCCGTCGATGTTCGGGCGCAATACGAAGAGCGCCATCAGTATCGACAGGAGAACGAGGCGCGGGAAATTCCGGAGTTCCTGCGGGATCCGCGGTATCGCTCGGAGCGCGCAAACGCGAAGAAGAACGTCCATGATGGCAATCAGGTCGCCATCACCTTCTTCAACTACGGATTGCTGGGCGGCCAGGGCGAGGTTCGTGGCGAGTGGCCGCGCGGACGGGGAGAGGCGGGATACTACGTGGGAGACATGCTCCCGATGGTGGCAGCCGAAATTCCGGTTGATTCGAATGGTGATGGCGTCGCCGATGCCACGACGCGCCGCGTGACGACGGTCCGTGGTCCACGCGCGGGACCGGATGGGCCGATCGGGCAGCCGAACGTTTTCTGGGGGATGGAGGCGATGGGCGGCTTCGCCAGCGAGGACCTCAGGCCATCTACCGACGACGTCAACGACAGCCCGGCGATCAGCGTCGACCCCGGCACGTGGCCGCGGATCTGGCCGGATCAGCCGGACTGGATCGACCCGGCGACCGGCCGTGCCGACTGGAACGGCTACTTCGGACGCGGCGTGACCAACGCCGACTACGAGTCGTACTTCTGGATGGATGATCACAATGATCGGAAGCTTCAGGATCACGCCAACTTCAGCCACTTCAACTTCCTGCCGGACTCCACCGACCTCTCTCGGGGCGGGATGGGCATCGCCCTCAAAACGCGTGGGATGCAGTGGAGCCATCTGCTGGCACAGGATGCACTCTTCATGCTCTACGAGGTCCATAACGCCAGCACGACGACCTACCCGCGCGTCGCGGTCGGCGCCGTTGTCGGTGGTGAGGTAGGCGGCCCCGGCACCGGCAACCGCGACATGGCCTTCTTCGACCAGGCCAACGACATCGCATATTCATGGGACTTCACCGGGCTTGGCAATGACGGCCTGCCGGTTGGCTACTTCGGCTTTTCCTTCCTCGAGAGCCCGGGCAACGACTTCGACGGAATCGACAACGACGGCGACTCGGACACAGATCGGCTGGATGGCGAGCCGTTCGTCTCGCCCGAGCTGCGCGGCGAAACGAACACCTTTACGGCTGCCGATTTCCAGCCGCGCGTTCTTCAGCCCGGCGATCCGCTCATTCTGATCGACGAGGAATCGTTTGCGCGGCGCATAGTCTACCTCCCCAACCGGGACACGACGGTCGTCACGCTTGGCCGCAGCATGAATGTGCGGCCGGGGATGACGCTCGAGGAGACGCAGATTACTATCCGAGGGCAGCGCGACAACATCATCGTGACGGAGAAGAACCTCTTCGACGAGAACCTCAACGGCATCATCGATGAAGACTTCAACCTCCATTACGAGCGGCGGCGGCAGGACGTCCTCGGCAACATCATCACCCTTCCCTCGGTGCGGTATCGGAACTGGCTCGGCTTCGCGCGAGATCTGATCGATGGCCGGAACGCGGCCGGCGAGGTCGTATCCGTCCGCACGCCAACTCGGCAGGATTCGCTGCGCCACGGCCTCCTGAACCCGATGATCGACGAGGCACGCGACGACGGCATCGATAACGACGGCGACTGGGATCCGCTCACGGATGATCTCGGGGCCGACGGCGTCGCCGGCACGGGCGCGCCGGGCGAGGGTGACGGCCGGCCCACGCCGGGCGAGCCCAATTTCGACGCTACGGACGTCAATGAGTCCGACCAGGTGGGTCTGTCGAGCTTCTTCTACTTCACGCCGCCGGGCGCCATCCGGATGAACGATGACGTGCGGCTCTGGGAGACCATGACGCCGGGCTTCTTCACGACCAACGCCGAGCTCGAGGCACAGCAGAGCGGCGGTGGCATCGACGGCGACTTCATCTTTGGCTCGGGTTACTTCCGATTCGAGCCCGGGTCGATCCTTCGCTTCTCCGTTGCACTCGTCTTCGGCACGGACCTGCAGCACATCACCACGAATGTGCAGTCGGTCCAGGAGATCTACGACCTCAACTACAATTTCGCCCGTCCGCCGGATAAGCCGACGCTGCACGCCGTTCCCGGTGATGGAGAGGTGCTGCTCTACTGGAACTCGATCGCAGAGGAATCGCTCGACCCGGTGTCCCGGACGAGGGACTTCCAGGGATATCGGCTTTACAAGAGCACCGATCCGAATTTCCGCGACCCGGACGTCGTCACGGATGCCTTCGGCAATCGCGGCAGCATCAGGCCACTCCGGCAGTGGGATCTGCGCAACGGCATCGAAGGGCTCTGGTCCGGATCGGCGGACCTCTATCGCCGTGTTCGGGGCGTGCCGTTCTTCCTCGGTGAGGATACGGGCATCGTCCACTCCTTCGTCGACACGGACGTGCATAACGGGCGAGCCTATTACTACGCGCTGACGGCGTACGATCACGGATCCTTCGACTTCTATCCCGCCGAGAACAGCTATACGGTGACGATTCGCGAAGATGGAACGGTCTCGACGGATCGAAACGTGGTGCGGGTGGTCCCGAACGCGCCCGTGGCCGGCTTTCAGGCGGGCGGATGGCAGGATCTGCAGCATGCGCGTGGAGCGGCAACCGGGGAGCCGATTGTCGAAGTGCTCAATCCGGGCCTGCTGCCGGAGGATACCGGGTACGAGCTCACGTTCCACGGAAGCGGCATCAACGCCGAGACGTTTTCCGTGAGCCGGGAGGGTGAGGTCGTGATACGCGAGCGACCCATTACCCAGAGCACGGCGGCGGTCTTCGACGGCATGCGCTTCCTCTTCCGCAACGACGCGACGAGACTCAATCGCGATAGAACCGACTGGGCGGACACGACGGCCAATGCCTTTGATCTGTTCACGGCGCGGACGAACGTGACCCAGTGGCGGTACGAGGGAATCGAAGTGCCGTATGATTACGAGATCAGGTTTTCGGATACGGTGGTCGATACCTCGCTCGGCGGCGTACGCCTGGGATCCCGCGGGCCGCAATCGGCAGCCATCCCGACGCGGTTCACGGTTCACAACGTGACGCAGGATCGCCAGGCCGAGTTTGCGTTGGTGGAGGGAACGGCCGGCCAGAGCGGTGCCCTCGACCAGCGCGGAGAGGCCATATTCATTTACGAAACGATCGGCGGCGAGCGCGTACCGACCTATGCCGTGCGAGCGCGCGTCAGCGGCGATCCCACGCCGGCGCGGGTTCCATTCGAGGAGGGCCGCGTTCCAGGTCAGGGCGACGTCTTCCGCATCGTCACCTACAAGCCATTCAGTCCGAGCGACGTCTGGCAGTTCCGGACGCGGGCGTCCGCGGTAGACGAGGCTGAGGCGCGCAATTCGCTGCGTGACGTGAAGGTGGTGCCCAATCCGTACGTGAGCGCGGCCTCATGGGAGGCACCGCTTCCGCCGACCATCAGCAGTGGTCGAGGCGAGCGCCGCGTGGACTTCATCAACCTTCCTGCGGGCGCAATCATCCGCATCTACACGTCCCGCGGAGAGCTGGTTCGCGAACTCCGCCATGACGGCGGACTGGAGAAGGGCACGGTGAGCTGGAATCTGCGGACGCGGGAAGACCTGGACGTCGCCTATGGGATCTACTTCTATCACGTCGAGGCACCGGGCGTCGGCGAGACGACGGGCAAGCTGGCCATCATCAAGTAAGTGAGGAACGCCATGAAAAGCATATCGCTTCGAGTGTTCGCGACACTGGTGATGCTGGCCGGATTAAGTCTGCAGCCGGCCACCGCGCAGAAC
This sequence comes from uncultured Rhodothermales bacterium, assembly GCA_964551345.1. GTDB lineage: Bacteria > Bacteroidota > Rhodothermia > Rhodothermales > CAZKDQ01 > CAZKDQ01. The sequence continues at coordinate 7,330 of CAZKDQ010000070.1, read as the reverse complement.
AAGGTGGGAACGACGGGAGCCGTCTTCCTCAACACCGGCATCGATGCCCGGGGTGCGGCGATGGGGAACGCGCAGGTGGCGCTGGCTAACCGTGTGAGCGCCCTCCAGTGGAATCCCGCAGGAATCGCCGGCATCCAGACGCACGCGATCGCCTTCACACACGCCGACTGGTTCCTGGACACGCAGCTCCAGAATATGGGCGTCGTCATCAATGCGGGTAACTTGGGCAACTTCGGCCTGAGCGTCACCGCCTACAACTACGGTGAAATCGAGGTTACCCGCATCGATGTGCCGGATGGGACGGGTGAGTTCTTCACGCCGCTCGATCTGGCCGTAGGTCTCAGCTACGCCCGCAATCTGACGACGCGTTTCGCCATCGGCGGCACGACGAAGTTCGTCCGTCAGCAGATCTGGAACTCCAGCGCGAGCGGGTTTGCGATCGATGTCGGCGTGATGTACCGCACCGATTTTCAGAACATGCGGATCGGGATGGCCATCACGAACTTCGGGACCGACATGAAGATGGACGGTAAGGATCTCCGCGTCGCCCACGACATCGACCCGAACCGCTCCGGCAACAACGATCGCCTGCCTGCGCGCATGGAGACCGACAGCTGGCCGATGCCACTCAACTTCCGCGTAGGCATCGCGATGGATGTGTTCGACCTCGGCTCGCAGTCGCTGACGGTCAGTGCGGATGCCCAGCAACCCAACGATCAGTCCGAAAGCCTTAACGCCGGGCTCGAGTACAGCTTCCGCGATCTCATTTTCCTGCGAGGAGGCTATCGGCAGGCATTCTCGAGCGTGCAGGAAGACGGCGGGCTGGCGCTCGGCTTTGGACTTCAGTACGAACTGAATCGGCGTGTGGCGGGCCGCTTCGACTATGTCTGGCAGCAGTATCAGGACGGCCGGCTCGGTTCCCCCCAGATGCTCACCTTCGAGCTCACTTTCTAACGGTAATACCAGCGGCGGCTACGCCGTGATCGTAATAACACCAAACAATGCAGAGGCTAATCATGCGAGTAGCTACCAGGTCGCTGGCGATGATGGCAATGGCCATCATGCTCAGCACAGCTGCGTGGGCACAGGAGACTGTGAACGTAACCTTCCGCGTCGACATGTCGGCGCTGGTAGATTCCTGTCAGCACATCGTAGGCACAGACACCGTTGCCGTCCGCGGTGACTTCAACAGCTGGTCCGACGCAGGCGAATGGACCTATCTGGAGCCGGTCGAGGAGGGATCGTCGGTCTACGCCGCTACGATCGAGGCGAATCCAGATTCATCGTTCGGATACAAGTTCTGGACGAGCCGCGACCACTGGGAGAACGACCCGAACCGCAACTACACCGTGACCTCGGAGGAGGATCAGGTGCTTCCGATCGCAACGTTCAACAATGCGCTCCCCAGTATCTGCGGCGCGAACCTTCGAGACGTCGAAATTGAGTTCCGTGTGAGCATGGAGACGCAGATCCGCGCGGGTGATTTCGATCCGGAGAATCACATCGTCGTGGTCGCGGGAACGATCAACAACTGGACGACAACGGCAGACACGCTCCAGCCGGACTTCCTCGACCCCAACATCTACACGAAGGTGATCCTGGTCGAAGACCTGCCCGTGCCCTCGACCGTGGAGTACAAATATGTGATCGGCCGCACCGAGGGAACAGCGCCGGCCGGATGGGAGGGTGTCGATAACCGGACCCTCCAGATTACGGGCAACGAAGAAGAGGGCGAGGATGGGCAGCTTCTGGCCATAATCGACCCGGCTCCGTACTTCAACAACGCCACGCCGGATCTGCTCTTCAGTCAGAACTCTACGCTGACTCTCGTCGTCGATGCCCGCCCGGCCTTCTACCACCTGGCCGACAGTGGCCATGTATCACCGGACGTTCAGACGGGCGAAATCGCCGAGAGCTTCTCGAATATTTTCATCAATGGTCCCGTCTCCGCAATCGATAACCTTGACGACTGGTTCACGTGGGGTCCCAATGACCTGGGTCAGCTCGAGGATCGCATGTTCGTGCCGTCGGAAAACTTCGATGAGGATTCGACTTTCGTCTGGACGCGAACGTTCAACGAGAACCAGGTTCGCCGGTGGGTCGGCAAGCTTGGCCTCGATGGCTATGACAATGAGAACGGCCACGGCGCGGACCACGTGCTGATCATCCCGGATGAGCCCGAAGTGACGATCAACCTGATCTTCGGCGCGGCATTCAACCAAGAGGAGTGGCGCACCGACCTGTACGCGCCGTACATCGGCTTTGATGGCGAGGGTAATCCGTACGTGCGTCGTCGCGCGGAGGCGGTTTCGATCGAGCCGACGGGAGAACTGCCGACGGCCATCGGTCTCGAGCAGAACTACCCGAACCCGTTCAATCCGAGCACAACCTTCCAGTACAAGCTGGATAAGGCGCAGCATGTCTCCGTCAAGGTGTTTGATCTGCTCGGCCGTGAGATCGCGACCCTCGTCAACGAGGTTCAGGCTGCCGATACCTACCGCGTGACGTTTGACGGCGCCAGCCTCGCGAGCGGCACCTACCTGTACCAGCTCCGCGCGGGCAGCCAGGTGATCACGCGCACGATGACGCTCCTGAAATAATCAGGATGCGGGAGCCGGCA
>CAZKDQ010000070.1:0-4610 GCA_964551345.1 uncultured Rhodothermales bacterium | reverse complement strand
GCCCAGCCGTCGTCGACGGAAGCAGATCTCGGAGCGGTACTGGCACGGGTGGGAGATCGCGAAATTACGGTTCGGGATTTCGTGGAGCGCTACGAGTTCACGCCCTGGATGGGACGTGAGCAGCGGGGAATGGACGAGCGCAACCGGATCGAATTTCTCGCCTCGCTAATCGCGGAAGAACTCCTTGCCAGCGACGCCGAGCGACGCGGAGTCGAATGGCAGCCGGAGGTCAGGAGCACGATTGCAGAAATCGAGCGGCTCAACGTCCTCGACGCACTCTACCGGCAGGAAGTCATGGAGCCGGTCATGCTGGACGACCAAACCATAGACCGCGCGCTCTCCAGCCTGCTGACGGAAATCACGTTCAAGTACCTCATTTTTGGGATTGCCGACCACGCGCTTCAGGTTTTCAATGCCGCGGTGCATGGCGTTCCATTCGATTCGATGGCCGTCGCGGCCGGCCAGGAAGGGCAGGTCGAGTCGCGGCGATGGAGCGAATTCGTCCCTGCCATCGAACAGGCGCTTTACGACACCCTTGAGGTCGGCCGCACGGTGCCGCCCGTTGAAGTGGACGGTCAGTGGTACGTGATGCAGATCGCGGCGATCACGCCGGGATTGCCGCCGGGAGTCAACGACCTCGAGTCGGCACGAGAGACGGCGCGCAAGACGTTGCAGTGGCGTACCGAGCAGCAGCACCTCGATGCGTTCCTGCGGCGCTTCAGCCGCGACCGGGAGGTGACGGTGCACGGGGAGGTGTTTCAACCGCTGGCCGCCGCCTTTCGCGAGGCCGTCGCCAACCGGAGGGATGCTATGGTTAGCGCGGAGGAAGAGCCGTATCCGCTCGCGCTCAACGGAAATGATTTTGCCTCGATCCGTCGAGAGCTTCCCTCCCTCATGCACGAGCCGCTCGTTTCCGGTCCCGACTTCACGATGAGCGTGACCTACGTGCTGGACCGTATCGCCTTCAAAGGATTCACGATGGATGCTCCGGAAGTCGGGGTGTCAACGAAGCTTAGCGACCTCCTGCAGACGCTGATCCACGAGGAGTTTCTGGCGCGGGAGGGCTACGAGCGGGGACTGGAGGATCGGCCGGAGGTCCGGCGTGAGGTCGAACGCTGGCAGCGAGCCCACCTCGCGTTCACGTTGATGAAGGAGATCGCGATGTCCCGCCCGGAAGGCGCCGAGCGCCAGACGTGGGAGGTCAACATTCAGGAGGTCCTTCGGAACGATGCTGCCACGGCGGATAGCCTGCTTCGGGTTGTGATGGAGGGCGCTGATCTCGAGGCGCTTGCCCGGCGCCATTCAGTTCGGCCGGATGCCGCAGCGACGGGCGGCGTGAGCGGGTACTTCCGCACGGATGAGCGTGAGGATGTAGGGCTGGCGGCTTCGATCATCGACGTCGGCGCGCTGTTCGGGCCGATCGAGACGAGCGATGGTTATGTCATCTTCCGCCTCCTCGATCGACGGCCGATCCGGGGGCAGGCGCAGGTCGACGAGTCCGTCAGCGAACGCATCAATGCCCGCGTGGCTCGCCTCGCGCGTGAGCACGCCATCGAGATCGACCTCGATCTGCTGCGCGCGGTACCCGTTACGCGCGTCAACAAAATGGTTTACCGCTACATGGGTTTCGGCAACCGGATGCCCGCGACCCCGAGCCTGTACCGGATGGTGCAGTGGCTCGACCTGATGGAGGCCTCCGACAATCCGTTCGTCCTCTAGACCCCGACTTTCATGGCCGCCACGTATTCCTCTCGTTCCGGTCGACGGCTCATGTCGGCACTGACGGTGCTTCTCGGATGCGTCACAGCCTGCGTATCGCCCGTCCTCGCGCAGGATAGCCTGGACGTCGTCTTCCGCTATCTGCCGGACCTGACCGGAACGGCGCCGGCGGTCGTGAGGGCGTATCTGCCGGGAGAATTCAATGACTGGGGACCGAACGCTGGTGGCGCGATTGCCATCGATGCACCGTCGCGGATGGCATTCGATGATGCAAACGGGGAGTACCGCTATCAGGTCAGATTGCGCGTCGGGGCGACGTACCAGTACAAGGTTCATTACCACACCAGCAGCTCCGGGTCTGCCGGTGTATGGCTGACCGATCCTCTCAATCCGATCGTCAATCCGGCCAACAACAACAACTCGGTGCTGGAACTGCGCGATCCGATGGCCTTCCAGCTTGCCCGGCGGCAGGATGCATCGGGTGATATCCGGGAGGTCTCGGCCACCATTCTCTCGAGTGACGCCGTCGACAGCCTGGGTTTCGAGGTCAACGGCGTCCTGCAGGATGGTCTGCCGCACTTCGACGTCGCGACCGGCATCTTCCGGTACGAACTAGACGAACCCGTTCCCTCCGGTTCGCAGTTCGCGATCGGCGCGCGCACGACCTCCGGAGACCGTACCTCTGCCGAAGTAGGGATCCTTCCCCCGACCATCATCGATGCACCGCGCCCGGAAGGCGTGGAGGATGGCATCAACCAGCACGAAGCATCCAGCGGAGCGCTTACGTTCTCACTCTTCGCGCCGGGAAAGAGTCACGTCCACCTTATTGGCGACTTCAACGACTGGACGCCGGCTGAGAATTATCTGATGTACCGCGACGCCATCCGCCCGGACAGCGTTCACTGGTGGATCACCATCGACGGTCTCGCGCCCGGCACCGAGTATGCCTTTCAGTACCTCATCGATGGGGAGTTGCGCATCGCCGATCCGTTCTCCGAGAAAATGCTCGACCCGAACCACGACCGCTTCATCAGTTCGACGGCCTATCCCGAGCTGATGCCGTATCCAACGGGCAAGACGACGGAGATCGTAGGTGTGGCACGTCCCGCCGACGATGACCACATCCGCCCGGTCGCACCGCGCCCCAGCACGCCGCAGCACGAGCTGGTGATCTACGAGCTGCTGATTCGCGATTTCCTCCAGAACGCGACCTATCAAACGCTACGAGACACCATCGGGTACTTCAAACGGCTCGGGGTGAACGCCATCGAACTGATGCCCGTCTCGCAGTTCGACGGCAACCTGAGCTGGGGCTACAACCCGACGTTCCACGCGGCCGTCGAGAAGGCGTACGGCCCGAAGTCGGAACTGCAGGAGTTCATCGTGGCGGCGCACCAGGAAGGCATTGCAGTCATCGTCGATGCCGTCTACAACCACGCCCACCCCAGCTCGCCCCTCGTCCGTCTCTATGGCGGGAGCACATCGAATCCGTTCCTGACGATCCCGCCGTCACACCCGTACAACGTCTTCTACCAGCTCAACCACGATCACCCGTACATCCACTATTACATCGACCGGGCGAATCAATTCTGGCTCGAGGAGATGCGGGTGGATGGCTTCCGCTTCGACCTCACGAAGGGGTTCATGACCCGAGGAAACGTGGACGGCTACAATCCCTACCGTGTCCGGAATCTGAAGCGGATGGCGGATGCCGTCTGGTCGATGGACGTGGCCGAGGAGGGGGTGGATCCGGAGGGATGGCAGCCCTACCTGATTCTCGAGCACTTCGCCGCGGACTCCGAGGAGCGCGAGCTGGCAAGCTACCGGGTTGATGATGGCATGCCCGGCATGATGCTATGGAACAACGTCAACCACGCGTTCAGCGAGGCCGCGATGGGCTACCACAGCAGCAATAGCTCGAACTTCGCGCACGCCTATTTCGGCGACGGCGGCCGCAACTGGACGCTGCCGCACCTGGTCTCGTACATGGAGAGCCACGACGAGCAGTGGCTGATGCTCAAGATGCGGAAGTTCGGCAACGATGGACCAAACGGCTACGACGTCAAGAACCTGCCGACGGCGCTCGAGCGGATGAAGCTGGCAGGTGCCTTCTTCTTCATGACGCCGGGGCCCAAGATGATCTGGCAGTTCGGCGAGCTGGGCTATGGATGGGGAGTGAGAGAGTGCCTCAAGAATAACGGCGATGGCGACTGCCTCGCCACGGACCCCGGCCGCACGGACCAGAAGCCGATCCGGTGGGAGTACTACGATGACGAGCTTCGTCAGAAGCTCTTCCGCACGTGGGCGGAACTCCTGCGGCTACGAAGAGAGCACTCCGTTTTCCGTGACCCTGAGACTACCGTCGAGCAGGCCGTAGCCGGACCCGTAAAGCGGATTACGCTGCGCCATCCGGAGATGGACGTCGTGATCGTCGGAAATTTCGATGTCAACGCGAGGGAGGTTCCGGTCATCTTTCCGGAGGCGGGGACCTGGTACAGCTTTTTCGAGGGCAGCCAGACGGAGGCCGAGGGTTCGTTCACGCATATATTCCTGCCGGGCGAGTTTCACCTCTACACGAGCGAGTGGGTGGAGCCGGCACCGCCCGGGCTGATTACCGTCGATGTGGAGGAGGAACGCGCGCTGCCGGCTGTTTTTGCGCTCGAGCAGAACTATCCGAATCCGTTCAACCCGTCGACGCAGATCCGCTTTGCACTCCCGCAGCCGGGGCACGCGCGCCTCGAGGTGTTCGATGCGCTTGGCCGGAGCGTGCGCGTGCTCGTCGATGACGACCTGCCGGCCGGAAGCCATTCCGTCCACTTCGATGCCTCGGCCATCGCAAGCGGCCTCTACCTCTACCGCCTCTCATCCGGATCGAATACACATACGCGAAC
>CAZKDQ010000069.1:0-14784 GCA_964551345.1 uncultured Rhodothermales bacterium | reverse complement strand
AGAGCGCTGCAATCGCACTGCAGAGGTCAGGAGTTCGAATCTCCTTAGCTCCACAGACATAAGGCCGTATATCCTTGTTTCGAAAGGGTATACGGCCTTACCTGTATATGGCTACTCTCGAGAGTACTCCCGAATTTTTGGGTCTCTACACCCTGAGCGCAATTCATGCTCTCAGATCTATGGTCCGAAAGCCAGAAGGATTTCTTCTCTCAGACGTCTTGCAACGCTCGGCGGTGCGTCGGCAGCTCGCTGGTATTCCAGATAATGTTGAAGAGCGTCGCAGCGCGGCAAGGCGCCTCCCGGTCGGAGGTTGAAAAAGACTCCGGGGTCACGGGCTTCGGCGATTTCTATGCCCAGCCACTCACCTAACTCGCGCGCCGCAAGTGATTGGCGTCCCGGCAGGTTGCTCAGTACCGAGGTAAGATCCTGGACGTAAATCCTCTCCGGACTTTCGCTTGCCGGTTTACTAAGGACAGCAGCAAGTATGCCTGCTCTCTTCGCCGCCGTCGCCACTTGCGCCTCCCAATCCTTCGCAAGTAGCACCGTCTCGGCTTGTGCAATGTCAGGTCCGGCGTAGTGCAGCTTCAACCGCTCAAGTAGCCGACTGCTGTCGGTCACTCGAATTCCAGAAGACCTGTCGACCACCAGATCGTCCTCCAATCGCTTCAGCACTTTCGAGATTGTGCCACGAGCAATAGAGCCACCACTTCGCGCGATCTCGTTCTCGACGTCCTGGAGCCTCTGAAACTGCTGCTTCAATAGCAGGACGCGAGGCACCAGTCCGCTCGTGCCGCTGTAGGCACTCTTAATCCCCCGGCTGGTGGGAAACAGGTTAGGCTCTCCGGTGCGCGAGATAAGCCAAAGACCCGGCACAACAATGTGAACGTTCCCGCAGAGGTCAACGCCTGACACGAGCGTCTCCTGCAGGCGGCGGAGTGCCTCGTCGCTCAGGTAAGGAACGAGAAGCATGGGAAGGGCACCCGACACCATCGCAGCGGTCTTTGCCTCAACCAATGCCGCCTCAATCTCCTTGGGAGTCGCCTTGGGCTTGACCTGAACAGCAAACTGCCTGGAAATGCCTTCCCACGAGATCGTCACCTCGAGATCTGGCTTAGTCCGCCCGCCGCCTCGTGGACGCTTCGCTTCAAGCACGAGCGGACGTATATGCTCGCCCACGGCGGAGACCTTCGTGATCAGGTCGGTCTTGTTCATGTCCCCTTCCTTCCTTAGTATCGGTTCATGTACCACTTCCGGGGAGAAATGATGCTATAACAGGAAATATAACCAATACCGGCATTGTACGGCGTGTCCATTGAAGGAAACGCGAGAGTACCGGCATGGGATATGGCATCACGAAAAACCGGGAGGAGTTCGGCGCCCCGTCGCACCGAACATGAGCTCGTGACACTTTCTGCCAGCCGCGCGGAGCGGCTGATTGAGGAAGCGACGTCGCGCGGCGTGGACAACGCGATGGGCTCTATTGGAGCCGAACTGGCAGTGCTGAAAGAGATCGTCCTTCTCGAACAGGGCATTTATACCTGGGCAGTCTTGGCAGAAATGCTCGGGGTGGGTTCGCGGGAGACACTGATGTCATACGTCAAAGAGAAGGGCCTGCGGTGCTACCGCCCAGGAAAGACTCCTCTCTTCCTGAAGAGCGACGTCGTCGATTGGATCAAGCGGTTTCCTGAGCAGGATCAGGGAGGTGAGTCATGAATCTCGAGCCTCGAACCAAGGAAACCGTCGATGCACTTCGGGAACGCGTTACGCCCAAAGCAACTCCGAGCGCGGATCGCTTCGTGGCTCTGCCTTATGAAGTGGTCGAGGACATCGGCCTGCACATCACTAGGGGTCCCCGTGTCGGCCAGGTCAAGTTGAACCTTGCCGTGCTTGCCGGAATGCTCTGGTTTCATCAGATCAACTGGGGAAGGCATCGGGAGGTGGGCTTAACGAATGGTCAACGCATCACGCTCCGCCCCGACCAGTTCCTTCTCTCTGCACGCACGGTCGCTCGCAATCTCTTCGTGCGGTGGATGTGGATGAAGCCTTCGGGCGAATTATTCGAGCAGTTCGCGGATCGCGTTCGGCACATCGTCCGATATCTCGAGAGGGACGACTGGATCCGGAAAATGCCGTCGCCTATTGCCGGCAGCCGTGGGCGCCAGGGCACCGTCTGGAGCCTGTCAAATACGAAACTGGAGCAGTTTGCAGGTATGTTTCAGAAAGTACCAGCGCCTGGCATGCTGCTCCTACGGCCGAATCTGTCGGAATATCAGAACGGTGGTCAGGTCAATATCGTCGACCTGATCGGGGGCTTATACCGCGCTGAGATGGGCATCCTCGACGCGTACGCCTACAATATGACGGCGAAGACAGTTGAGAGCCGTCGTCATCCGCGTAAATACCACAGATGGATCACCCTCGCCGCAAATAAAGGTAACCCGACCCAGCAGCATGGGACAGTTGGTGTCTTTCAGAAGGAAGATCTTGATGCTGATGCATCCAGCTCCGTAATGCCATACGTCATTTTTGACATCGATGCCCCCAAGGATGACTCGCGGACGGAACCATTTCTTGACTACGATGCCATCAAACATTCGTACGAAGCCGCGCGGCGTCTGGTGCGGGACCTTGTCGAATTAGGATGTAATCCGTCAGATCTGATCTGTTGTTTTAGTGGGCATCGGGGCTTCCACATATACCTGCCTTCCGGCGCTGTTGGAATTCCCCTTTTCCGCGACCAGACTGCGGCACGCAAAATCCTGCGCCGTTTCCACGAACGGGTGTCAGATGAAGATGTCGATCATAATCTTTTCAGCCCGCAGCATCTCGTTCGCGTGATCGGATCTCGCAGGGAAGAGACGCTCCTTTACAAGACCGCCTACAGCGGATGTGATTTCGTGGCCCTCCCGTTGCATGAAATCATTCAGAGATCGAAGGATTTCGCTCCTTTTCAGATGCCCGATCCCCACGAGGTGCAAAGCGTGCCGACGTTAACCCGATTGGTGCTTGATGCAGCACGTATTCCGCCCGCTATTCCGACGAAGCGGAGGGTGCTCGGGCCGGTGCCGGAGACCTGGCCGGATGCAATGCAGAGAGCGCTTCGAGGGTGCCGCGAAGGAGAAGAGTGGGCGCCCGGGAAGTGGGGACGGAACGCCCTCATTTATAATCTCGCGACGTTCCTGTTTCGGCGGACGTTGCTTGATGTTAATGAAGTTGGTCAGCTGCTTCGCGAGGTGAACGGTCGGAATCATCCACCGCTACCTGAACGAGAGGTGGCCCAAGCTCTGGATTCTGCCCGCTCATCGAGGCGTGGAAAGCGGGCGCGACGCTCCCCGTAAAGTTATACAACACATACAAACGCTATAGCAGGAAAAGGAGAAGCGTCTGCCCTGTCTGCTCTTCTTATATAGGGGATAGAGTACTATAAGATGCTACTGTAGGAAGAGAGGAAGCATTGTAGCCTATCAGAGTGATGCCCAGACAGGGATGAGTGTAGCCGCCACTGATCCCTCTACCTGCAGTACACTACTCGTCCTAAGTACCCGTCCGCCTCGTTTCTTTGTGTTCGATGAGGTCGATCGTATACTTGGTTCAGACGCAGTGACGTTCGCACCGTCGTCCAGACCGGTGCATTCACGGAGCCTCTTCGCTTCACGCCCCGCGAGCCAGCCGTGATCATCGGCTCTGCCAGATACCCACCGCAATGAGCAGCTTGCTCGCTGAGACGGTGACGATCCGTCTGTCAACGGAGCATGCAATTGCCCTCAAGGCGATCGCTTCGCACGATGACCGTCCCGTCTCACAATACGTTCGACATCTCGTGATCCGCCATCTAAAATCACGTGCCGCCATGCCCGCTCGGGCCGATTAACTACGAAGCACTCCCGGCGTCGAGTGGCGCTTGGTGGATCAGCGGGCAGTAATAGCCCGCTCTGTAGCTCTCCCTGCGAGAGTGCATCTCAGACTCCAATGAAGTCCGATGATACATGCCGGTGCAAACATTCGCCCGGTTCGCACACAATCAAAGAACACGACAAGATTGGAACGGATCAAGACACAGTATCGGCCGAATACACCTACGGAATCTTCGCTGACGAACTGGCAATGTTTGCGAATCGCGTTATGGCGGTAGGTCGGTCGGACGTACCTCCGCACAGACGGCTCATCAACTACATCACTGAAGCGCGGGCTGGAAGTAACCGGCCGATCTCGCGAGCTCTGCGCGAGATGGATGCGCGAGGTGAACGGCCGCTGCTAGTCCCGATTCCCTGCGAATCCGAACAGGCCGCCATCGACCATTACGGCCTGGAAAACCTGCTCAATGTTCGGCACGCTGGTGCTGGCCGAAAGAGCGACATCGTCATTTCCAAGGAGCTCTATGAGCAGATCCCTCATTTGACGAACATCGAATTTGCTGAACGCATCGGGAAGAGTCGCTGCACTGCCGCACGGAAGCGACGAGCGCTGGGATTAGGACCCGCGCCCCGGATTGCACGCGAAAAGAAATTCGAGCGCGCTCCGGATAGCGGTCCAATCCAACGTCAGCATCGTGCGAAATGAACACGCCGCTTCACTTGTCCCGTTCACCGCCACAGTTCGACACGCAGTCACACAAACGACCTGACCGCTCCTCCGCAGACGAGGGGCTTCGACAGACCCGGGGGGGTACCCGATGCCGACCTCAAAACCTTATAAAGCCCGAGCGGCCAAGCGCTCCAAGAAGCTCGCCGCGATGGGAGATCTGAATGATGTTCGAGGGCGGCTCTGGCAGGCCATCGAGGCGGTCACCGACATTCTTGCGGCCGACGATACCAAGCCAGACATGACACTCCGCGCCGTGCACGCGATGAACCAGGCGGCGCTGGGCTATGCAAAGCTGGTCGAGGCCTCCGAATTCGAGGCGCGCCTGGCCGAAATGGAGCGGAGGCTCGAAGACCGAGATACAAGGATATGAAACAGCTCACGAAACGCCTCGAGGCGATCGAGCAGGCGGCAGCGGAGACCGGCGGCGGGATGGCCTTTTTTCAGTACCGGGACGGCGTCTACTCGAATGCCCATACCGGTCGCACGTATTCCAAAGAGGAGTACAAAGCGCTCGTCGCGCGCTACCCGGAGAAGGTGTTTCTGTGCTGGGACATGGAGCCGGAGCCGGATCCCCTGCCGCCGGGTGTGACGGTCGCCGACCTGGATAGCGGGATGTACGACGAGATTCTCGAAGCGCACTACCGAAAGCAGGAGGAGGAAGAAGCGGCGTGGGAGCCGATCCGCCGCGAGCTCCGGCGCCGGCTGGGCGACACGACCGAGTACGAGGAGCTATGAGGGGCCTGACCAGCGGCGCCCGCCGGCGAGGTGGTGTTGATGCATCGCGCCCGCCGCAGAAAGTATGGAAACTGTATGGACGCGCCTCCCGGCCGGCATCGAACGCGGGCTGGATTCATCCCCGGAATCGCCCTGTGCGGCCGTTACACGGCGATTCTGGCGCGGATGCCGTCGGAAAGAAAAGAGCCGGTCGTATCTGCGGGACAAATACGATTAGTCAAACCTCCCTAAAGTGTCTTACGTGAGACACTTTAGGCATAACCTGATACAACACGCGCAGACGTGCACCGTCGCAGGTCCCGCATCTTACCGTTACATCTATAGCTCGACGGGTCCGCATGAACGAATATTACGAAGCCGACCTTCTTGACTCTCAATAATTTGAACAATGAATCTCAGGTGCATTTTAACGAGTTGGATACCATGTAACGGTCTTGGCTCTGCCGCGAAGGGCGGCACAACGCCTATACGAGGCACTGCTGACGCGGCTCGTGAACGAGACAATGCAGTCGCGCCATTCGTCGGCAGCAGCAAAGGGTTTTGGAGCATACAGACGCACTTATCTCTCAACTCCAGCAGGCCACAGTCGAACGACTCCTTTCCCATGTCTCAGAGCGTAGTCAACGATATCTGCGGTACCTCCTTTTCCCTTCGCCGGTTTTCCGTCCCATACAGCTAGGACGGTGTCAGAGAGGTCCACCATTCGCTGCCCAGCAGCTAAAAAGGCTTCTTCTGTAGGCTCATTGTATGGCAACGTTTCTTTCTCCGTAGCCTGACTCATCAGATAATTGAACATCCAGAGGTCATGCGGCTCAGAGAAAGTAGACTCGTAATCGCGACAAGGAATAATAACATGTAGCTCGTAACCACTCTGAACCACAAGAGATGCAAACATCTGGTCTGCTCCAGCAGCGAGTGACGAAACTCCGGTCATGGGGGCGGAGGACTTTTTGACAGCCGCCCGAAGCCGAGACCGGATGTAACTCTTCGCACGATCCGGGATGTCTTGATGTCCAGTAACTCCGACGGTCATTAGAGTAGTCCTTGTTCAGCCAGCCTTCGATAGTGACGGCCCAGCGGTGTCAGACGACAGATTTTTCTCTCCATTGCAGCGTAGTACATGTGATCAGCACCGACAGGCTCTACAAGTTTGGCAGAACGGCAATGCTGCAAAATCGCGAAGATACCGTGGTTTTCCGGGTGTGGAGGCTCCGCGTCAGGCTCGTAAGATGGATCTAACGGGAAATCATAATCAGGAGTAGGAAACAGTTCAGGTAGCCTCCGTAGCTCTGCAAGAGGCACAGCGGGCGCACACTGCCGAAGCTCATTAATCCTGTCCACATTAGCCTTGAACATAGGTCTCTGGTCCCATGCTCCAAATGACTCGGACAAGTAGGCATAAACACCAGCTAGAGTGACCTTGCCTAGCACATCTGCTGCTCCTCCATCTAACGCGCCACACAGGAACGACGAGAAGGCCCCTCGACCATCTGGAGTTTCTGCTGCAGTCTGATCACTCCGACTCGCAGTAAGGAGCGAAACACCCTGACGGAGCAGCGCCGTATCGCCGGATATTTGAGGTGATCCCCCAGCGCCTCCAGAAAAGCAGCAGTCGAGAATCACAATGATCTCCCTAACGGGTGAACCTTCGATCCTTCCAAACACTTCGGAAAGACTGACACCAGGATCCGCGCGGGTACTATCCTGTGTTACTAGCGTAACGTCGTTACGCTGCTCTGAACCGTGTCCAGCGAAATAAAGTAGCGACACATCCGCCCCAGGAGCGAAGAGCCTGTCGAGTGCTTCCAGTAATCTATCTCGTGTTGTCGTGGTCGAGTTTGAGGTAACACTCTGGCATTGGAAGTTAAGGGACCCGTCCTCGTGGCGGGCTAGCAATGGAGCCAAGGCGTTCACATCGTTGACGCACCCCCGTAGCGGTGAAGTGCGATAGTGGTCAATGCCTACGAGAAGGGCACGCTTCATAATTACAGACTGTTAATGAAGCTGGTAATGTTCGGCCATGTCCACTCTACAATTCTCTTCCCATCAAGCACAGAAGGCCGAGTTCGGTCATCGCTGTAAGCCCACAATCCGATCAACCTCTTCTGTTCCTCTTTGGCACATTCAATTTCCCACTTCTCCCCAGTTGACGATAACGTGTTTTTGCTGACCAAGGCAATGACGCCGTCGGATCGCCGGATTCGTGTCCGTACTCTGTCTTTCCAGTTGCGGTCATACGGTTCCTTGACCGACATATCAACGTATTCGAATGGGCTGTTCGTGTGCAGAGACTGCCCTTTCAGCAAGTCACGTTGCCGCTGGTCCTCAATGGCGAAAGCGATAAAGATAGTTTTCCGATCAGCCATGTTACTAGGTTGGTTGAGTGGTGACAGTGAAGGTGCGAAAGAGCTTCATATGGCCTGCCGGTCAGCGGTGAAGGTCAAATGATTCGAGTGGTGGAGCTACGGAGACTCGGACGCAGGGGCAAGCGTAAATGGCTGAGCCTTTCGTCCGCTGGACTAGCTGGTTATGTGGATCTTCGGGTTAATACTCCCCCGGCCCCAGCTGTTCAGCAATATGGTGACGTTCATGCATGAGGCATTGGCGGAGCTTACGTGACATCGCATGGAGTTGCTCCACCTTGCGGAGGCTAAGCAAGCGCACCGGATTGTGGGAATGCCCGTACACAGCACCACCCTCGCCGGTAACGCCTACGTCAAGTTCATAAGGTTCAGGGTCGGAGTGCGCGTAGATCTGGTTCCGGGAGTTGTAGACCTCCTCGTGTAGTGCTTGTTCTTCCGCCGAGTAGGAAGAGGTACAGTCGGAAGTCAGGCGGCTGTCGAAGTCGTTATTCTTGCCGGTTCGGTTCCGAGTAAATGGGCGGCAGTAGCTGATTCGCAGCGCCAAATCGAGCGCCGCGCTTACCAATTCGGATCTATTTGTCTCCTGATCAGACAGAACCTCTTCCGCGAACGCCTCGGCCGCTTCGAGATCGTACATGGACAGCGTCACCCGCTTCAGCCGCCGGATCAGGTCCACTCTCTTTGCGCTCATTTGAGGGGGGTAGTGGTCAACATAACCTGTTTCTAACTATCCCCCAGGTGAGGTTCGATGACACGATGCCTGCCTAAGGGGCTAAAATACAAGGGTTCGGGCCAAGTCCAACGATTTATTCAGACTCACCGCCCCTTGAAGTCATAATCCGGGACTGAGGCCGAAAAATAGGTTGTGCCGAGACGGACGGCGCTCCTCGTTTTCGCCGCCCGGCGACACAAAGAATAACATAATCAGGACCGCGAGAAAAGCACCATCCGGCCCGTTCGCTCTCTCTCTCTCTCGCCTCTCGGTGCCGACACATCCTCCTGAAAAGTGAGCGCCAGGTAATGGGTTGCCTTGCAGGTCCAACACTCATCTGCTCTCGCTCTGCAATTCCCGCGTTGATCCAGGCACCGTAGTGATGAGCGGAGAGACCGCTTGAGCCTATTTGCGCTCTTTCGCCTCATTACAACGGTGATCGTAAATGCAAGAAATCCAAACTACCTCCTCTGGCGCCCCATCTCGCACCGACTGCAGTAGCGAAAACTTTCTAGAACTGCCGGACCTGCCCCTGCCGCTCTACCGAGTCGAACTCGTGCGGGAGCGCGAACTCGATACCGATACGCCCTCCATATGTGAACCGGCTGACGCCGCCGCTGTCATCTGGCGCTTCCTCGAGAAATGCGATCGCGAACAGTTTGTCGTGCTGCTGCTGGCCACCGACAATAGCGTCATCGGCATTAATGTCGTGTCGATCGGATCGTTGGCCGCGTCGATAGTCACTCCGCGCGAAACCTGGAAATCCGCGATACTCGCGAACGCCGCCGCGATCATCGTCGCCCATAACCACCCTTCAGGCAACCTTGAGCCAAGTCGGGAGGATATTCGCATCACCCGCCAACTCGTGGAGGCCGGGAAGCTCCTGGGCATCCCAGTGCACGACCACCTGATAGTCACGCACCGTGGCTTCACATCGCTGGCGGAGCGGGGGCTTCTGTGAAAACGCCGAAGCAGAACTGTAGCGTGAGACAGGCAGAGACAGGCTCCTTTCGCTACGCCTTCTACCTCGAGCCCGACGGCACGGTGCTGGCAGTGGATTTCTCGCTCTACCGGGAGACTCCGCACGGCCGCGTCTTCGAGGGCTACGGAGCCGTATACGCGCGGCACAACAGCCCTGTCGCCTGGACGTGCTTCAGCGCTGCGTATCTGGACCTGTGTATCCGAGTCAGCCGAGGCGAGGCAGCACGCCGACACCCTGCCCTTCTCGAGCGGATTGAGCAAGAAGGTGCATGATCGTGCACCAAAAAAAGCGACCGGATGCCCGGCCGCTTTTTGTTAATTCATCAACGAGCCGCGCGTCTCGTAGAAGTCGAGCACAGCGGAATTGATCGTCGCGTTATGACCGAAGTCGGCGATAGACCCGCGCTCGTTGTGCCAAACGAGCTGGTTGCCGGATTGAAGGAAGCTCCACGCCGTTCGCTCTTCCTCTTCCAGGAGGAATCGATCGATCATCTTTCCCCAGAGCGTCACTGGCAACTTCGCCAGACCGCGTCGGCGAATCATCTCCATCTCCTGCATCCCGAACGACACGGACGTAAGCTTATTGGCCGTGCGGGCAAATCGGCGCAGGTCGTCTCCGGCGTGCACGATCATAGAGAGCGCGCGTTTCGTTTCAGCTTCCCAACCGGTGCTGGACGCTGCATGTTTGAAGCGGAGCCGTGACAGGTAACTCGGCAGGATGAGGCCGTTCGAGCAGACGAGACGGTGAGCATACAGACTGACGGAAAGGCGCCGGCTTCCGTCATAAGAGTTCTCAAACATAAGTCCAAGCGACAGCACGTCGCCAGGCACGACTTCGGCGGATAGACGCTCGCTCCTCGTAGCCAGGGCAAGCACGAATCGCTTGCCGTCGAAGAACGTCTTCTCGACGCTCCACGCGAGGCCGGTCTGATGAGTGATATCGTCGGCCATCTGCTTCACCTCGAGGTTCGGGATCAAGAGGTAATCCTCCTTTACGACTCCGACCTCTTGGTAGCCGTCTGACTCGTCGGCGATTCGGACGCTGTAGCCTCGCGACTTGGTCAGCCCATCTTCACTGACAAGGGGCACCTTCTCGATCGGTGCGTATGGATCCAGGCTTTTCATTCTTCCTCCGAGGTTAGTGATGAATAAGTGCTCGTGCCGGACGCTATCCGGTATCATGGAGCGCGTATTCGTGACGCGCGTCACCACTACGGTGCAGAGAATGTGCACATGATTGCACCCAATCGACGGCAATCCGCTCACATACATGCGCACAATCTGGACCGTTTTCGATGCACCGTAGAGGTGTAGAGGAAAGCCCTCTGCCGGCGACCTTTCGGTTGTCGTTGTCGAATGCGTCCGTTCAGCATTGGCAAGATGAACAATGTGGACGCACGTCATGGAGGAATGCGATGCCTGGATTGTACAAAAAGCGCAGTCGCTATCACGCCATTTTCTATTCATCCGACCGGCGCCCGAAACAAAAGTGGATTGCTCTTGGCACGCGCGATAAGAGGGTCGCTTCTGCGAAGCTTCGAGAACTCGAATACCGACACGCCATCGGCGATTTCGATCCGTGGTCGGATGCAGTCCCACGAGACGACATCAGCCTTTCAGAGGCCCTCCAAGCCTACTACAAGGCCCGATCTCGGGATGACCTGAGCCGGAATACCCATCATAACACACAAAGCGTCCTAAGCCGTTTCTCGAAGAGTGTCCCACGTGGTACATCCATCCGTACGATAAGCGACACTGACGTAAGTAGGTTCATAAGTGATCTAAGAAAGAGCGGATGCCAGAGTAGCTCGCTGCGAACGTATTGCGGCCGGATAAGCCACTTCTTCGGCTGGTGTCAGCGACAGGGAATGATCCGCCATAACCCGGTCGAATCGGTCGAGAAACCTAGAAAGGCGCGGCGAACAGTCCGCGCTTTCACGGACGATGAGATCGAGGCCGTTCTTAGTTCGATTCGCGAGAGTCGAGGCTCCGAACGCGAGTGGCTGGAGGACATCGCGCGGGTCGCGCTCGGTAGCGGACTGCGGCTGTCGGAGCTCTGTCACATGACGTGTGATTGGGTGGCCTTCTCGCCGCCGTCGATAACCGTCAAACGCACGCGAGACTTTCGGCCTAAGAGCCGACACGAGCGATACGTCCCCATCGCGGGTGATCCAGTAGACGTCATGAAGAGGCGCTTCGCCGAGCGTCCGGAGACGACCAACTACGTCTTCTCCGACTCCAGCGGGAAGCCGCTCAACCCCACGACTGTCAGTCGGGCCTTCAAGCGCCACATGCGGCGGGTCGGAATCGCTGAAGACCGGACTTTTCACTCGCTGCGCCACACCTACGCCACGAAGCTGGCTCGCGAGGGAGTGGACCTCTTCCGCCTCCAAAAGCTGCTCGGCCATTCCGATGTCCGCATCGTCCAGCGATACGCCGCACTGAGTCCGAACGACTTGCACGCAGCGGTCGATAGGACGTTCGCCGGATATCAGTAGGTGATTTCAACCAACAACCTAGGCCGATTGGCCGCAGAACAGTCAGCTAATGAACGAGAATAGCGGAAACACAGAGCGTCAGATCATCGACGCGATTCACCATCTGATCAGTCCCGACCGAACGGTCCGCATCCTCCTCGTGGGGCGGACCGGCGTCGGAAAGAGCTCCACGATAAACGCTCTGCTCGGAGCAGAGGTCGCGGCGACGCACCGCTTCAAGCCGGCGACGATGAAGGTGACGCGGTACCACTACAAGAAGGACGGCGTGCGATTCGAGATCATCGACTCGCAGGGCCTCGGCGACGAACTCCCGGAGGAGGGACGGGATGGCGAATACCTCAGGCGAATCGCAGAGGCAGCGACCGAGGTCGACGTCGTGTGGTGGGTGACGCCGCTCGACGAGACCAGGCTACGCTCCGACGAGAAGCGGGCGCTTCGGCTCGTCACCGAAGCATTCGGCGGCACGGTGTGGCGACATGGCCTCGTCGTGTTCACCGGCGCAGACCGCGTGCCGCCGGAACTGTACGATGAGACGATGCGAGAGCGAACGTCGCTTCTTCGCGCAGAGATCGAGCGATACGCGCCGACGTACGGCCGCGAGATGCCGGCCGTTGCCGTCTCAAACGTCGAGCAGCGCGTGCCGGACGGAAGTGACTGGCTGCCGGTACTCTTCACGACGACCTTCACCCGGCTTCGCGCCCGGGCGGCGATCCCATTTCTCATTTCGATGAACGAGGATCTTACCGGTCAAGGTGAAGAACCGCCGCGAATCGTTTTGACGGAGCCCCAGCGCGAAGTCATACGGCGGGGCGCCGCCGACCGCGTCTTGGCGTCGGCAGGCGTCGGTGCGATGGTGGGATACAAGGCCCTCCGTTCCATGGGACCGGTGCCTGCTGCCGTCGGTGCTGCAGGGGGAGCGGCCGCAGGGGCGCTTGCGGGGTGGTTGTGGCGGTAGATGAGATCGAAGAAAAGCCGGTTCTTCGCCGGCTTTTTTGCTTGTGCACGCCGCCGCCGAGGTCATGGCCTGCAAGGGTGTGAATCACAGCAAAGCGCACCTCGAACTTGTTGTGAACGGGCGCGAGGTACTTGACAGAGACACCCAATTTCTCGATTCATTGAATTGAACCAAGCGTGGTCGTGGAGGGGCTGTCATCACACGAACAGCGAGAGCGTTCGTGATAATCCACCTTTCAAGGTCATCCGAGTGCTATGGTACTGTATCGATTCGCTCCATTGTTTGCCGTAGTCGTATCGCTTCTCATTTTTGGATGTCAACGCGGAGACAATTCGGCGGTCGCCGCTGAAAGCGATTCAGTTGACACACTTGCTGTCGCACAGGGCAAGTCCATGCGGGCTGCCACCTTCGATCATTTCCGTCTCGCGTACGCTGACATGGAGGAGGGACACGCTTGGGCAGATCAGCAGTACTTTGTAATCAAGAACCGCGACGAGATATTAGGCACGCTAGAGGTCGTCGACACAATGGCGGTGGACCAGTTCGGGTTGTCTCTGGTGCGCTATTCATTAGGTCCAGATGTGTACAGATCAGCTATCTGGCTTCGAAAGATCGACGACACTTGGTTGTCCATGTATTCGGAATTCGGGGATGACTACACTCGTCTAGACCCTGAATCTCAGGAACAGCTCAATGCAATGGTGGAGAAGGCGGACCTGTGGCTTAAGGAAAGCAAGTTCGCATGGTGGCGATTCTGAGTCTGCCAGAGAGTTAGCACGGAAGCGCATCTCTCTTCGACACCCGAGTTAGGAAGGCATGTACGACTTGTTATTCTAGCTCACGCTGGCGGCGGGTGCAGAGCGTCCACGTAACCGCCGCCCGCAGCCTGCAGGTCCTTGTCGACAAGGGAGTCAGAGATATCCAAGAACCCCTCACTCCAGCGCATGAAGTCTATTACTGCCGACCAGGCGCCAACTGCGTGCGAGATGTCACTCTGGCTATGAGCGACGTCGTTACGGAGTTTCTCGCCCAGACTGAGCATTCGTTCCGCTGATCCTTTCGATCCCATACCAAGGCGTTTACGAAGGCCTTTGTTGGATACTACTAAATCGCGCTTATCAGCGTACTGCAGGCACTCAACCAATGTAAGATCCTGCTTCCGTCGCCTGCGCTCCTCCTGAAACGCCTGTGCAGCTTGAAGCCGCTTTTCCTTGATCTGCTGATGCCAACCTTCTTCGCCGTAGACAGACCGAATCCAGTATCCGAGATGCATCTCAACTAGAGAGACTAGCGCGAAAACGTAGATTCTCGCCGGAGGCTTGTTCAAATCTGCGCGGGTCACGATTCCCGTGACGGTGTTCTCGGAAAGCACGAACACATGATTGTTTTGCTCCAGGATGTCATACACAGCCGCAAGGGGCGTTGACTCCGCGACAAGGTCCTTAGGCGTGATTTCTGACACCGTGTCTCGCACAGATCCCGTATCCAAGTCCTTTGCCGTCACATAACCTATGACCTCTTTCGTCTCGGTGTTAATGACCCCTACAACATCGAAATCGCGGAGCTTCATGATTCCTGCGGTTTCTGCTGCGTCAGCGTCCGCCCGCGCGCTGAGCAACCGCTCCATAATTGCGGAGACGGTGATGCCACGCCCAAACAGTGCCTTAACTTCCGCGAGACGCGTGCCAACGCGCCGATGACCCGTCACCGGTGATGCCCATAATTGATATCCCATTACAGATGCCGGATTATTAGTTTGTCGATGCTCGTCCATCCTAGTGCAGCAGTACTCTACGCGCAAGGAATTCTAGAGCTTTCGAGCGGGACGACCGTCCGATCTGGCACCCAGCCTTAAACCCTCCTATATTATTGTAGCCCGCCTCGCCTAACCAATAATCGCTCGGCAGGCGGCGGCCATCGATTATTCAGTACTTACCCTTTTCCTATGCTCACCGG
>CAZKDQ010000068.1:3270-14831 GCA_964551345.1 uncultured Rhodothermales bacterium | reverse complement strand
ACCGTGAGACGGGCGTGATCCAGCAGCGGCTCGACCTTCCGGTTGATGTCGCTGAAAAGAAAGCTCGTGATTCCATTAGCGAATCGTCGGAAGAGGGACGGTCGGAGTTCGGGTCGCAGGAACTTGTCGAAGATGGCGGCTCGCCCGTCGGGACGCAGTACGCGGGCTGCTTCCTGAATCGTGGCCATCGGATCCGGCACGACTGCGAGTATCAGGTGCAGGATGACGGCATCGAAACTGTCATCGGGAAACGGCAGCTGGGCGGCGTCGAACACCTGAGCATCGATCGACAAACCGAGTCGTTGTGCGCGACTTTTCGTCTTCCGCACCATCACCGGCGTGATGTCTCCGGCGGTCACTCGTACATTCTCCGGCAGAAACAGCAGATCCCGACCCGAGCCGCAACCGATGATCAGGACGGATTCGCCGGCTTTCAGATCAAGTCCACTGACTGACTTCCGCCTTGGAGCATCGAAAACCGCCACCACGCGATCATAAAGTGGAGCGTAAATCGAGTAACGAATCCGGTTCCACGCGACGAGATCGAACGAGCGCATTGTCAGGGTAAGGCTTCGACGGCAGATCTGATATTTGTTGGTACGCAGGACCAGCCGCCATGTGCTCTTCACCGGTTCTTCCATGCCGGTTAAACGCCGCTCAGACGGGGATATCCGGCAAGTGCGTATACTACGTAATTCCCAGAAACTCGAAGAAATCGTACCTATGGCTGTAGAACGCACACTTGCCATCATCAAGCCTGATGGCGTCCGCAAGAACCTGATCGGTGAAATCATCCGGCGTATTCAGGAGGCTGGATTCACCGTCCGCGCGATGAAGATGGTTCGGATGAGCCGGCAGGAAGCCGAGGGGTTTTACGCCGTTCATCGCGAGCGCCCGTTTTTCGGTGAGCTGACCGAGTTCATGTCTAGCGGCCCCTGCGTTCCGATCGTGCTCGAAAAAGAGAACGCCGTCGCGGACTATCGGACGTTGATCGGTGCGACCAATCCGGCCGAAGCGGACGAAGGATCGATCCGCCGCGATTTTGCGGACTCTGTGGGGCAGAACATTGTGCATGGATCGGATTCGGTCGAAAACGGTCGCCTCGAGGCGAACTACTTCTTCGCCGAACACGAGATCGTCGCCAACTCCTGATTTTGCCTGGCCTCCGGCAGACCGTCGGAGGCCGCTGCTTTAATTGCTGATTTCGATGCGCCTTCTGCCGATCCTCATTCTCGTACTTATTCTCGCCGCTTGCGGCGCCTCGGTCTCTCAACCAGGCGCAGCGGATACGCCTGAAACCTCGATCGTTCGCACCGGCGCGAAGGTGATGGCTGAGTCGGGCTTTCGGGTCCTGTCGGGAAAACGAGCCGGGCTCATCGTCAATCACACGGCGATGGTCGATTCCATCCACCTGATCGATCTGGTTCATGAGGCGGAGGATGTCGAGCTCGTGGCGCTCTTCGGCCCTGAACACGGGCTGCGGGGAACGGCGGATGCCGGGGCAAAAGTGGAAGACGGCCGAGACACGCACACCGGCGTCCCGATCTACAGCCTCTACGGCGAGACTCGGAAACCCACGCCGGCTATGATGGACGGCCTCGATGTTCTCGTCTTCGACATCCAGGACGTGGGAGCGCGGTTTTACACGTACATCTCGACCATGGCACTGGCAATGCAAGCCGCAGCCGACGCCGGCATCGAGTTCGTGGTGCTCGACCGCCCGAATCCACTTGGTGGCGAGTATGTCTCCGGCTTCATGCTTGAGCCGGAGTTCGAGTCCTTTGTCGGACAATTCGAGATCCCGACCGTTCACGGGATGACCGTCGGCGAGCTTGCACGCATGGTACAAGGTGAGGCGCTCATGGACGGACTCGATGGGCTCGAACTGACCGTCGTCGAGGTAGAGGGGTGGCAGCGGGATCAGCTCTGGCCGGAGACTGGCCTCGACTGGATCTCGCCGAGCCCGAATATTCCGGACTTTGAGACGGCGCTCGTTTATGCCGGCACGTGCCTCTTCGAGGCGGCGTCGGCGAGCGAGGGGCGCGGCACGCTCCAGCCGTTCAAGACGATCGGCGCGCCGTATGGCGACGCGGAATCATTCGCTGAGAGCCTCAACGCACTGAACCTGCCAGGCGTAAGCTTTACGCCGAAGCAGTTTACGCCTCAGAGCATCGAGGGGATGTCCTCGCACCCAAAATTGCTGGGAGAGAATCTCGAGGGCGTGAAGATCGAAGTGACCGATATGGAGGCCTTCGAGCCGGTGGAAGCAGGAATTCACATCCTGCACGCGTTCTACGAAGCGGCGCCGGACAAGGACGCTTTCATCGCTCGTCCCGCAGCTATGGATCGACTCGCCGGCACGGACCGCCTGCGGATGATGCTGCGAGACGGCCGCTCAGCGCACGAGATCATCGATTCGTGGCAGGACGATGTCGCTGCATTCCGCGAGCAACGCGAACCGTATCTCCTTTACTGAGAGACCGGCTCCTCCCGCTTCGGCCGGTAGAGAATCGCGATGAAAACGCCGATATAGCCGATCAGAAGAATGATCGGCGATACGTAGAGCGAGACGAAGCCGTCGACTTCATTCTCGATACGCATCAGCGCGAAACCGATAACGATGGCGGCGACGCAGGCACCGAGGAGAAGGTAGTTGATCGGAGCGAGAACCATCGCCGAGCGGCGGCTGGCCGAACGGCCGGTGCGACGGGCGCGTGATCGCGACTTGCGAGCCATCAGAACAATGAGGATGTGAAATCGATGGCGCTGACAACATGCCTGCCGCGCTGTGGTTCCTCCTTGTGAAAGGTCCGGTCGGACTGCTTCGCGGCGTGCCAAGCCGGAACCCCCGCAGTCGCTTGCTCCGTTAGTGGCCGCTTCGTTTGGATTCCCATCCCGGAAGTAATGGCACAGAGACGTTTCGGCATCCTGCTCTTGCTGGCAGTGATGTTTCTAGTGGATGCCCGCGCGGCACAGTCGCCTGCGCTCGAGCGTCAGTTCCATGCGCTGATCGAGCAGGCCAATGCGCAGAATGGTTTCTGGGGAGTGTACGTGCAGGACGTCGAAACCGGCGAGGTCGTCGCCGAGATGAATGGCTCCAAGCCGATGATGCCTGCATCGAACCAGAAGATTCTAAGTTCGGCGGCAGCGCTCGAGTTTCTGGGTCCGGATTATCGCTACCGCACCATTGTCTACCTCGACGGTCGCATCCGCGGAAGCCGGTTTGAAGGTGACATCATCATCCGTGGCTCCGGTGATCCGACGCTCGGCAGCAGCGAGGTGACAGGCGACGTTTTGAGGGACTGGGCACGGCGGCTCGCAGACATCGGCATTACCGAAATCCAGGGGCGCCTCATCGGTGATGACGATGTATTTGATGACGATCCCTACGCCGAAGGATGGGATGTCGATCACGTGATGAATCAGCCCGGACGGATGATCGGTGTATCGACAGGTGGCCTCAGCTATAGCGATAACCTCGTTTCCATCCGCATCCGCTCAGGACGGGCCGGCTCACCGCCGGATGTGCGTCTGTCTCCTACCGACTACCTCACGGTTGACAATCGCCTCACGACGAGCACCCGCAGGCGCGGCATCGACGTCAATCCCCTGAGAATCATTGGCGAGGAGACGATCCGCTTTACGGGATCCGTGCCTCGCTCATACGATGGGACGATTTTTATGCCCGTCTCGAACCCGACGCTCTTCACGTTGCACAGCTTCGCCCGGCACATGGAAACGGCCGGCATCAACATCAATGTCGAACTTGTAGATGTCGATGATCTGGAGGACGGACTGTCTTACGACGACGCCGAGCCGTTATTCGTGCACTACTCGCCGCCTATGTCACAGATCGTACGGGTCGTCAATAAGATCAGCCATAATCTCTACGCTGAGCAGATTTTCAGAACGTTTGCACACGGTGGATCGGGGAGTGGAGGAGAGCGCCGCATTAAAGAGTTGATGTCGCGCGCGGGCGTCAATGCGGATCTGGTCTCGGCGCGGGATGGATCGGGGCTCTCACGCAAGGACCTCGTCACGCCCGAAGCAGTCGTGAGCCTGATGAACTACGTCGACGGCCGGCCCTATAGCGACGTCTTCAGAGAGTCGTTGCCAGCCGGCGGCGAGCCACAAACTACGCTCCGCGCTCGCCTTCGGGGCGTTCCGGTTCGAGCGAAGACGGGCTCCATCGAGTTCGTGCGCGCACTGAGCGGCTACGTTACGACGGTAGACGGCCGCGAGCTTCGCTTCTCGATCATGGCGAATCATTACACCGTCCCGTCGTTCCGCATCGTTCAGACGATCGATCAGATGGTGCTCGCGATGAGCCGACTGGGTGAGGGCGAAGCCTGATCTTCGTCGCTAGCCGTCGTACATCATAAGTGCGCTGTGTCGTAGATTCTGGCGCCGTCCACCCAACCACACGTTTGCATGCCGTTTCTGGTTCGCCAGATTCTTATCGGACTTCTGGTATTCCTTCTGCAGTGGTTCCTGCTGGGGCGGTTGCGCATCTTCGGTGCCTATCCTGACGCCGTCCTCCTGTACGTTGCGTGGCTGGGGCTGCGGCACGGTCGGCTGGCAGGCTCGGTCGGTGGTTTTACGCTGGGGTTGTTGCTCGACGCCGTTTACGATACGTGGGGCATCCACATGTTCGTGAAGACGTTGGTCGGGTTTCTGGTCGGCCTCTTCCCCGCAAATGAGCGCGAGACGCTGCTCATCCAGCCACAGCAGGCGCTCATTGGCGCCCTGGTGATCGCGCTGGTGCACAACGGACTCTTCGTGAGCCTGCTGGCCCTTGATTCCGGCGCGCGCAACATGTTCATGGTCACGGCGCTGTGGTTGGGATCGGCCGCTTACACGGCGTTCGTCGGCACGCTCGCCTCGTTATTCGCGGCGCGGTAGTCGCTTTAGCGCGACAGTTCGACCGCTCGCACGAGGTCGGCCACGATGCCGGCAGCGGTCACTGCAGGTCCGGCGCCCGGCCCCTGAACGATAAGCGGCGTGTCGAAATAACGGGATGTCTGGAAGACGAACATGCAGTTGGTGCTCGTTAGATGCGCGAAAGGAGAGGCCGCATCCACTGTCTGCACACCGACGCTGAGTTTTCCATCAGCAATGGTGCCGACGTACTGTAGGCGGCCTCCGCTCGCTGCTGCGGTGGCAACGCGACTGCGCCACTCGTCATCCAGGGAAGAGATTCGCTCCATGTACTCATCCACACTGACGTCCTCAAGCTCAGGGGGCACGAGCGATTCGACCTCAACCTCCTGCCGTTCCACCCGCATTCCCATCTCGCGCGCGAGGATCATAAGTTTCCGCGCGACATCCTCACCCATTAAATCGTCTCGTGGATCAGGTTCGGTGAAGCCCATCGAACGAGCTTCACGAAGCACCTCCGAGAAAGAACGTCCTTCACCCAGGTTGTTGAAGAGGAAGGCGAGTGTGCCCGAGAAAACGCCTTTGATGCTGTGAACCGTGTCTCCCGAGCGAAGCAGATCGCGCAGCGTGGAAACAACGGGCAGCCCGGCACCGACGGTTGTTTCGTAGAGATACGGCACATCGTTGTAGCGCGCGAGCTCCCGCAGGCGATCATAAAATTCCTGGTCGCGGGTGTTCGAGCGCTTGTTCGGCGTTACGATGCCGATCCGCTTCTCCATCAGCTCCGGATAGAGCGATGCCACGTCATCGGATGCGGTCGCATCTACAATGATGAGTCGCTCGAGGCGCTTCTCCTTCAGCGGCTCGAGGAGTGAATCGTACGGTCGCGCCTCGTCCGAATCGAGTCGATCGAGCGCACCTTCAAACGGGATACTGTCCGGATTCCACACCATCTTACGCGAATTGGCGACGCCAACGAGCTTCAGGTGGATGCCCGTCAGTTCCTGCAGGCTCGAAACCTCATGCGCGAGGATGTCGAGCAGTGCGCGTGCCACGGTGCCGGCGCCGACCAGAAACACGTGTGCCTGGTGATGGGCGAGAGCGAACGTGTCGTGGAGTGCCCGAACGCCTTGCCGGACCTCCTCATCCCGTACGACCGCAGAGATGTTCGTCTCTGATGCGCCCTGCGCGATGGCCAGCACGTTGACACCGTTGCGGCCGAGCGTGGAAAACATTTGACCGGCGAGACCCGGCCGCTCCCGCATGTTGTCGCCCACGACGGAGATGATGGCGCATCCGGCGCGAGCATAAATTCTGCTGACGTCGCCTCGCGACAGTTCCCATTCGAACGCCTGGCTGATGGCTTTGACAGCTGCATCGGCGTCGCGCTCATTCACGATCGCGCACAGGCTCTGCTCCGACGATGCCTGCGAAAGCATCGGCACGTTGATGCCGCGCGCTGCGAGCGCCGTTAGCGCACGCGCGGATATTCCCGGTACACCGATGAAGCCGGTGCCTTCAAGCATGACAACGGCGACGTTGCGTATCGTCGTCACCGCCTTGACATGGCCCGCGAGATCCGGCGTCTTGCTCGAGATGCAGGTGCCGGGTGAGGATGGATTGAGCGTGTTGCGTATCTGAAGCGGAATGCTCGGCCCCTTCAACGGACGCATCGTTCGGGGATGAAGCACCTTCGCTCCGAAGAACGCCAGTTCACCGGCTTCCCGATACGAGAGTTCGGGAAGGGGAAAGGCCTCGGGCACGAGGCGCGGGTCCGCTGATAGCACGCCGTCGACATCCGTCCAGATCACGACACGTTCGGCGCCGAGCGCTGCACCCAGGATCGTCGCCGTGTAGTCGCTTCCGGATCGGCCGAGCGTCGTGATGACGTCGCCTTCCGTCGAGCCGACGAATCCGGTCACAACAGCGATATCCTGCGAATCCAGCGCGTTGAAGTACTCGCGGATCCGGCTATTCGTCTCATCGACGATGACGCTTGCTTCACCGAAGGTATCGTCGGTTCGGACCAGTTCGGTCGCATCGACCGGAACGCCGTGGCGGCCGGCCTCGCGGAAGGCTGCTGCCACGAGTCGCACCGACGCCCGTTCACCCATGCTCATCACGACATCGCGGGTGCGCGGCGTGCACTCACGAAGCAGATAAACGCCGTCGAGGAGTTCCTCCAGCTCCCGCCACAACTCCGTCAGAAAGGAGCGGATGTTGTCGGCGTCGTTAATCTTGAGCCCATCGAGAACAGAGTTGTGCCGCTCGATGATTTTGGTGAGGATCTCTCCGTGCCTGTCCGTCCGTGCGACTGCGTTCTCGACTGCGGTGATTAGCAGGTCCGTAACGCCGCCGAGTGCCGACACAACTACGACTCTTCGGTGCTCCGGGTGCTCGGCCAGAACCAGTGATACAACGTTGCGGATGCGGTCGAGTGTGGAGACCGAGCTACCGCCAAACTTGTCGACCAGGAAGGGTTGAACTGCGTCTTCGACGGAAGGCATACTTCAGCACGTGGATGCTATCGAGAGTGGCGCGTCAGGACTCTGAAGCGCGGAACCCGCGATAATACGCATCCACGTGATCAAGAAGTTCGAAGTTAAAATCGAGAAGCTAGAAGTGGAAAGTAGTCTGGCTCGTCTCGCTTCCCACTTCCAACCCCCACTTCTTACTTCATATGGGTGCCGTCATGGGCGCCAGACTGGGCGCATAAACGAACTCGATGCGCAGGCGCCGTGCGCTCATGGGCGTCTTAAACGTAATCGTCTCACCCTCGCGGGCACCGAGAAGCTGTGCGCCAATGGGGGCAAGCACCGATACATATCCCTGCTCGAGGCGCGCACGCTTCGGAAGCACGAGCGTATAGGTCATCACATCACCGGTTTCGAGGTCCTTCAACTGAAAGCGCGAACCGATCGTGATGACACTCGACGGCATGTTCTCAGGAGAGACCACAGACGCGAGGTCGATCCGCCGGCGCAGCTCGCGCAGGTGTTCACCTTCCGTCGTCACCTTCGCGCCGAGGAGCTTGCCGAGACGGCTGAGGACATCCTCCGTTACGTACACTTGTTTGTCTAAGGCTTCCATACTGATACTCCGGCGACTCGAGCCGACGTGGCTCTGCCTGGCAGTGGATAAATATGCGACCGCGCTACGGATTCGTGAGGTGGGGATGAGGGTCGCAGGGAGCGTTCGTAGCATTACATCAGATCCAGATCGTGTTGATCGGTTTCATATCTTTAAATGATCGTGTGATAGTCCGAAACTATCATGTGCGGCTGCCGTTCGGGGCGCATGACCCTTCTCCAACTCGAATACATACTGGCACTTGACAAGTACCGTCACTTTCGACGCGCGGCCGAGTCATGCCATGTTGCGCAGCCGTCGCTAAGCGCTCAGGTTCAGAAGCTGGAAGAAGAGCTCGGCGTCATTTTGTTCGACCGCAGTAGTCGCCCTATCGTGCCGACCGAGATCGGACGGCAGGTCCTCGCCCACGCGCGCCTCGTGCTCGGCGAGGTTGAGCGGCTCGAGGCGCTCGTGCAGGAGACAACCGGGGAAATGGCTGGCGAGCTTCGTGTCGGCATCTTGTCGACGGTGGCTCCATATCTCTTGCCGATCGTCATCGCGAACTTCTCGCAGCGATACCCCGACGTAATGCTGAACTTTCAGGAGATGCGTGCCGAGGATATCGTTGAGGCGATACGCAGGGACGTGCTCGATGCCGGGCTTGTCGCCTCCGACGTTGCCACGACAGACGTGGTCGAGGTTCTGCTATTCGTTGAGCCACTCGTGGGTTATGTCTCACGAGATCACCCGCTTTTCGATCAGCCGAAGCTTCGTGTCGAAGACCTCAACCCCGGCGACCTCTGGGTGATGAGCCGCGGTCACTGCTTCCGGGATCTCGTCGTGGATCTACTAACCAGGCGCACTTCCGATGGCGGAACGCCCGGCGGGATCAAGTTCGAAAGCGGCAACCTGGAAACCCTGCAGCGCCTCGTCGATCGCGGGCACGGCATGACGCTGCTCCCCTGGCTCGCGGTAACGGGTGAGGGTTCACACGCACCGGAATCCGTTCGGCACTTCGAAGGCGATGAGCCGTCGCGTACACTGCGCGTGATCTACTCGCGCGTGCTGGCGAAGAAGCATCTCGTGCGCGCCCTCACAAACGAAATCGTAGCGGCGGTGCGGCCGTTCCTTCCCGAAGGCTCGCTGCTGGTCTCTAAAAATTGAGGATGGAAAGGCTGCTGCCTCTCCATCCTCGAACCAATGGCTGTCACAAGGTCCGGTTCAATCAAACTCGAGTCCGCGCGGCGGTCCGTCGTGTTGTCGGATAAATCGGTTGACGGGTGGAAGTGAGCGCCTCTCGATCTGACGACGGGATATCGCGTCCACTACGTATCGATTCTGCGCGGTTAATCACCGGAATCGCATCCGCAACGACGTGGTAGGGCAGTGTGCCGATTACCACGGAAAGCGTATTGCGAGCCGTAAAGAATCCGGTGGCAGCGTTCTCGCGCTGATCGAGTGTGGCTTCCTCGTTCTGCTTCATGGTCTTGACGAGGGTCTCGAGATGGAGCGCGCGTTTATACGAGGTCCGCAACATGCTTGCTGAGTTCTTGGCACTGTCTGCGAGCGTGACGAGTCCGGCGTCTTGATCCGTCGGCAGTCGATGCCAGGCGATGACGGCACGGTACGAACGTCGCACGGACTCGAGCGCCGCCCGCGCCGCCCCGCCATAATCTACAGGTGAGCGCGTCAATGCTTCTGCGGCTCGCTGCAGATGGTTGGCCGATTCCAGAACATGTGCCCGGGCCTCCATCACGTTGGCGGCCTCTGTAGAGCGCGTCTGATCGTTGTGGGATACTGTGGTTGCTGTTGACATGGATTCGGGTTCTTAGTGTGCGTGGTGGCCTGCGGCACTACGTGCGCCATGGGACGCCGAGTGGGTGATGGCGTTGCCGATCTCTTCGACCAGGTGCGTGTAGCGAACGTACGCCTCTACGTATCGGCGACCAGCCGCGGTGTTGTGATCGGCATGGGCCTTTGCCTCGATGGCATCCGCGTAACGCTCATGCATAGCCTCGCGGACGTGATTCAGCACGAGATGCTCCAGCGCCTCGATTGAACCGGTTTCCAGAGCGAGATCGGCGGCGGCGATCCCGGGGTCGACCGTTGTCGCTGCCTTCAATCCCGTGTATCCTACCCCTTCACTCATCCGATGCAGGCGGACGACAGTCTCGAAGAAGTACATATCCGCCATCTCCTTCACCTCGTCACTGTTGTCACGGACCTTCATCGTCCGCTCAAACGCCTGCGCAACCTCCGCTTCATCATCTTCCGCCACCCACTTCAGGAGAGGTGCGAGATCGCCCGTCGACAGCGCTTTCTGGGCAGCGAGCACGACCGGGCCGTTCATGGAGTCGCAATGAGCGACGGCAGGGGTCGCCGAGAAGACCAATATCACACCTGCAAGAAGAGGTGCAGCAAGTAATGCGGTGAGTCGATTCATACCGTTTCCTCGTGGAGTAGAGTTGAGAAATGTTGGATGATGGGAGCTTAACTCAGACATCCTGGAGCGCATGGAGGACGCGGCAGGATTCAGGTGATCCATGATGGTCGCAGGCGGCAGCGAGCTCGACGAGCTTCGCCCGGATGCGCTGCAAATCATCGATCTTGCGGTCGATTTCCGCCAGCTTCTCCGCCGTCTTGGAGCGAACCTCTGCGCCGCCTCCGGGCACGACGCGCAGACTCAGCAGCTCCTGGATCTCCTCGAGCGTGAAGCCGAGGTCCTGCGACCGCTTGATGAAACGGATGTGGTCGAGGTGCTCCTGGCCGTACTGCCGATAGCCGGCGCTCGTGCGTGGTGGCTCGGGCAGCAGCCCGCGGGATTCGTAGTAACGAACCGTGTGGATGTTGACGCCGGCGCGTTCGGCCAACTGACTGGTTTTAAGGCTCAGCTCTTCGGTCATGATCTATCGTATTAGTTCGTATCATGAAACGGTCTCGACCATACTCTAGGGTTTCGTCCTGGAGCCCGCTTCATCGAATCGTCATCATGCCGCCAATGCGACTTCGGGAGCGGCGCGCGCCGGTTCTTCGATGTTCGCCTTGCACTCGATGGGCTTTCCGGCGGTCAGGTTCCGCGAGTCGCGAGTCGACATCAGGCGAACGCTGTTGAGGACTACGACCAGCAGTGACGCCTCATGAATCAACATGCCGCTGCCCATCGTCACGATCCCGCCCATGACGCCCGCAAGCAGCAGCGCGACCGTGCCGAGTGCGACGACGAGGTTCTGCCGGATCACCCGCATCGTTTTGCGCGAGAGCAGGATCGCCTCTGGGATCTTGGTCAGGTCGTCATTCATCAGTGCGACGTCCGCTGCCTCGACGGCCACATCCGTTCCGCCGCCGCCCATCGCGATCCCCACATCGGCTGCCGCGAGAGCGGGCGCGTCGTTAATACCATCACCGGCGAAAGCAACGGTGTGACCTTCAGCCTGGAGCTTGCGGATGAGCGCCAGCTTATCATCCGGCATCTGCCGGGCGTGCACCTCTTTGATTCCGGCTCGCTCGCCGATGACACGCGCCACACGCTCGTCATCACCAGTGGCCATTACTACGCGCTCGACTCCGATGCCGGGAAGTCCCCTGATCAGCTCCGGCGCGGCGTCGCAGAGGGC
>CAZKDQ010000068.1:0-3170 GCA_964551345.1 uncultured Rhodothermales bacterium | reverse complement strand
G
The DNA here is from genome assembly GCA_964551345.1 of uncultured Rhodothermales bacterium. Lineage (GTDB taxonomy): Bacteria > Bacteroidota > Rhodothermia > Rhodothermales > CAZKDQ01 > CAZKDQ01. The sequence goes on along the minus strand of CAZKDQ010000068.1, from coordinate 3,169 downwards.
TTCGCGCGGCGCGTCCGATGCCTGCAGCGATCGCCACCGGTGTTGCTACGACCAGAGCGCCGGGGCAGGCGATCACGAGAAGCGTCAGTGCCAGCACGATATCCCACGTAATCAGGAACGTGGCGATGCTCATCGCAATCATCGCGGGTGTGTACCACGTGGCAAACCGCTCGATAAAACGCTGCACGGGCACCTGCGCTTCCTGCGCTTCCTCGACGCGTCGAATGATGCGTGCCAGGGCGGTCTCAGCACCAACACTGGTCGCGCGTACATCCAGCACGCCGGTGCGGTTGACGGTTCCGGCAAAGACAGATGCGCCGCCGACCTTTTCGGCAGGAAGAGGTTCGCCGGTGATCGTGCTCTCATCAACCGTCGAGTGACCGCTCAACACGGTGCCATCCACCGGCACACTCGCACCTGGACGCACCCGCACGATGTCGCCTTTAGCGACTTTACGGATCGGCACTTCCCGCACATCCTCGCCATCGACAACGAGGGCTGAGGCGGGAGCCGATTTCACCAGGTTGTCGAGCGCGCCGCGAGTCCGGCGGATTGTACGTTCTTCGAGGTACGCTCCAAACAGGAACAGGAAGGTGACGGCTGCGGCCTCCTCATAAATGCCGATGAGAAGTCCGCCCGTTGCCGCGACGGTCACGAGCAGTTCGATGCTCACGTGGCGCACACGGAGCGAGTTCCATGCACGGACCGCGATGTCCGAACCGGCAACGATCGCTGCCATAGTCAGCAAAATCGGGCCGATGTGCGGGATCGATGTAAAGTGACCGGCGATCAAACCGGCAAGCAGCAGTACGCCACTGATGATCATCAGGCGCTTGCGTCGTTCGAGCAGATTCATAGTCTTCATGTGGCTTCCGTGTAGATCATTCGCACCGGTCGTTGCCTTCCGAAGAAGGCGGCGGCAGTTACGATGGGCCGCCGCCTCATCCGTCATGCTTCCTGGCGGCATTTAGAACGCAGATACCTGCGCCTCATAACCGGCCCGGCGAACCGCATCGAGCAGGTCATCTTCAACATTATCACGGTCGTTGTGATCAACTTCGATGCGGCCGGTCGAGAAATGAACCGTCACATCGTTCACATCAGGCACCTGCGAAACCTGCTTTTTGATTTTCTGGATGCAGGACGGGCAGGTGAGTTCGCTTCTGAGAATCGTAGTCATGGCTATCTACTGTCTGGTTGTGATGTCTGAACTCCTTGTGTTCTGTTGCTTGAACGGTCGAGAGTTAGGTCGAGGGTTTCCGGCCCAGCAGCGCTTCTTCATTTCTTTATAGAGGACGGTTGTGATGGATTCGTTCGTGGATTCGCCCGGTTGAACGGCCTAGAGTAAGGTCGAGGGTTTCGCGCTGCTGAAGCTTCGTCACTTATTCATTGCCGCGGGCGGCCTATGCGCGTATTCCCCACCGCGTATTTTCGTCTGCACCCGTCGAGGCCCGACTCACCCGCACCGGATGTTTGTAGTAGACACCGTCATACTGCTTGGCGCACTTCTCGTGTTCGCCGCGATCCTGACACGTAAGGTGCTGGCGCGCTTCGGCGTGCCCGTTCTGGTCCTGTTCCTTTTTGTTGGGATGGTCGCGGGTTCGGAAGGCCTTGGCGGAATTGAGTTCGCCAACTACGAGCTCGCTCATGCGATTGGTACGCTGGCACTCGCCGCGATTCTGTATGTGGGTGGATTGACCACGCCTTCGGAGATGTTGAAGCTGGCGTGGAAGCCGGCGCTGCCGCTCTCAACGATAGGCGTTGCGATGACCGCCGCTATCACGGGTATCGCTGCGATCTACGTCTTTGACATGTCGGTGCTCGAGGGCCTCTTGCTCGGCAGCATCGTCGCGTCGACCGATGCCGCGGCAGTCTTTTCGATCCTTCGTTCACAGAAACAGGGCCTGGACGATCGGCTGCAGGCGACGGTAGAGGTTGAGAGCGGTTCGAACGACCCGATGGCCATCGTTCTCACCGTGGCCTTTATCGGGTTGTTGACGGGCGCGGGCGCGACGGGCATGGACCTCGTAATCTTCTTCGTCCTGCAGATGGGCGTCGGGCTGGTGGTTGGTTTTGCCGGCGGCAAGATCACCGCATGGATCGTCAACAGGATCAACCTGGATGCGGCAGGTCTTTACCCGGTACTCGTTCTGACACTCGGCCTCGTCGTCTTCGGCACGGCCGTGTATCTGGAAGGAAGCGGCTTCCTCGCCATCTATGTCTGTGGGATGGTTGTTGGCAACAGCCGGCTGGTCTTCCACCGCGGCACGCTGCTTTTCCACGACGCCATTGCATGGGTATCCCAGATCATGATGTTCGTCGTGCTTGGCCTGGTCAGTTTTCCGAGCCAGGTGCAGGAGTTCATGTGGGGCGGGCTCGCGGTAGCATTCGTGCTGATCTTCATCGCACGGCCCATCACGATTGCGCTTCTTACCTGGCCGTTCGGCTTTACCTTTCGCGAGATGATCTTCATCGCGTGGGCCGGCATCAAGGGCGCCGTACCGATTGTTCTGGCGACGTATCCTCTTATGATGGGCGTCGACAATGCGATGGCCTACTTCAATGCCATCTTCTTCGTCGTCCTGGTGTCGGCGCTGCTCCAGGGATGGTCGCTTCCGGTCGTCGCGCGGTGGCTCAAGCTGGATCGCCCGCTACCGCCCGAGCCGCCGGTGGCGCTGGATATCATGTCGCTGCATCAGCTCAACGCCGAAATCGTGGATTTCGTCGTAAGCGAGGACTCATCGGTGGCGCACCTTCGTGTGAGTGAGCTCGACTTGCCGGAGGACGTTGTGATCGCGATGGTCAGCCGCGGCCGAGAAATCATCCCCGCCCGCGGCCCGACAGTGATCCTTCCGGGTGATCACGTATATATCATCGCGATGCGGGATCAGCGGAAGGCCGTCGAGGAGATTTTCGATCAGAAACGCGAGCCGGGCATCCCACTTCGCGCGGGCGTTCTCCTGCCGGCTTCCTCCTCACTGAAGCTCGTGTCGGATTTATATGGCGTCGAACTTGACGGCGACCCGGATCAGACGATCGGCGATTACCTCAACTCCATCACGCACGCGCCGCTGGAGGAAGGGCTGTTTAGCGAGATCGACGACTATCGCCTGTTCGTGCAGACGATGGACCAGGACGGGCGGATGATCATCGGCATCGAACCGATGAA
>CAZKDQ010000067.1:1525-14853 GCA_964551345.1 uncultured Rhodothermales bacterium | reverse complement strand
AGGGTGGTGAAAAGCTCCTCGTTCGGCAGAAGGAGTTCGGGGATGGAGCAATGCCGTCGGGCAACTCGATCTCCCTGCTCAACCTCGTGCGCCTTAATCGCCTCACGGGCGAAAGCCGATACGAAGAGGAGGCAACGGCGCTCACCCGGCAGGCGATGGCGCTGCTCGAGCGGATGCCTGCATCGTTGACCGGACTGTTGATGGGCGTTGATTTCTGGCTCGGCCCCTCGCAGGAGATCGTCATTGTGGAAGGGGAAGGGGAGGAGGACATGCTTAACACGCTTCGGCAGGCATACCGTCCGAGGAGTGTTGTGCTGAGGAAGGATGTCTCCGGCGGCGATCGCCTATCGCGTCTCGCGCAATTTACGTCAGATCACAAGTCGTCGGACGGTCGCGCCACCGCGTATGTGTGCGAGGACTTCGCGTGCCGGGCGCCGGTGACCGCACCCGAAGAATTGCGTGGCTTGCTCGAGCCCGTAGCTCGTGATGGCGTTTGATGTCAGGGGCTTCAGCAAATGATCAGTTTGCTGGATCAACCACGACATCGGGCCGGCGGACGCTAGTGTGGAAGGATCGACCGGAGACGTTCGAACGAGGCCTCCGTGATTCGCTGATCCGCCAGGTATAACCGCTGTCCCTGCGGGAGGCGCCCGTGCAGCCTTCGCGCGCACGCCGGCGTTGCGATCATCAGATTGGCATCTCGAAGACGTCGCGTCATCTCATCCGGCTTCTCGTTGATCATTAGAGCGACCATCGGGCCGCCAAATGCCGTCGCCGACCGCAGTTCCTGCATAACCGTTTGAACGGCATCATCATCCCGCACAACGATCGCCAGACTCGACTCGGCACTGAGGCGGGAGACGGCGTCGAGAAGATCTCCGGGGAGCGATGTAGAGATCCCGATGACGTCGGCACCTGGCACGGCATGCATGGCTCGCTTGACGTCTGGGAACGGAACCAGGACGTAATCCGCATCGCTGTGGCCGTGGATCTCCCGAAGCGTCGACGGCTCCGCCTCGATCTGGAACGTGCTCGAGACCTGAGCCGCGCAGCGCTCCGCCATCTCCTGATAGGGGGCCGCGACGACAACCTTCGGTGCCGCAGCGCCGGTCTCGAGCAGCGCCCGTTGCTCATCGAAAAGATAGCCGATGTCATCGTCGGACAGGCCGAGACTAAGCATGCGCTTGAGTGCCTCGTTCGCAATCGCGGCACCTCGTTCCATCCGATCCTCCTTAAGCACAGGCCCGCGTTCGGAGACGATGTAACCGGCACCCGGGCGAGCCTCCAGATATCCTTCCCGCTCAAGCTCCTGGTACACCTTCCTGACGGTGTGGAAGGAAATCCCGAGTTGCCTCCCCAGCTCACGTGTCGAGGTTATCATGTCACCGGTACGAAAGCGCCCGCCGGCGATCTCGTAGCGTAACTGATCCGCCAGCTGCGTCTGCACTGGGACGGATGATGATCGATCGATTTGAATCATGAAAGCCGGGTAAGCCTACTCATAAACCGCTTCCCGCAGGCGTGCGCGAAGCTCGTCATACCGCGGCCAGTTGTCGCGCGCAATCAAATAATCCGCATCGCCCGCCGCTATCACGAGCCAGCCTCCGTAGTCCCGGACGTCGAATAGCGGCAGTATGCGCGGGATGCGAGCGCCATGCCACGCAACCTCGTGCGTCGATCGAAGCGAGATCGTCTGATGACGAACCTGGATTTCGGCGATCTCACGGCGGAGCTTGAAGGCCGTCCAGAGGAACGCTGCGACCATCGCAGCAGGAAATCCGAGTAGCAACACGTTGAGCACGGGCTGATACGTGAGCGCGGCGATGAGCGTCGCAATCATCAGCGGCAGAAAGAGCGTGGACATCGGCCGAACCACGCTTTGCGAAAACACGAGCGGATAGGACCTCGTGCCGGGATGATCGTTACTCGTGAAGACGGTGACGGTGGCATCACCAGCCGCGCTGGTCATCGGTCGACGAGGCTCGGCGCCGGCAGCGTCACACCGCCAAAGGCACGTGGTGCGGGAAGGTCGAGCATGGTCATCAGGCCGGGAGGCGCGGCGACAATGCGCGGCACCGCATTAAGTAACATCGCCACCGTCGCCGTATCCCCGAAAATGCCGCCCGGCACGGTCAGCGTTACCGGCGGATCACCGGCGATCTCAATCGTATCCGCAGGCTCATGCGCGCCCACGTACATCCTGAGCAGTAGGTCGATCTTCTTCTTCCCGGGAGTCGTCACGAGCACTCGCTGGCGGATTCCGAGCACGCAGCCGGTATCCGTGCCGTTTCCCTGGAGCATACGCTCATCAATTTCAGGCTCGATGGATTCTTCCATCGCCTCAACTTCCCAGCCGAGTCCGGCTGCGACCAATTGCGCAGACTCCCTCAATCCAACATGGCCGAATCCGCCACTCTCGTTTCGGTCCGAGAATGCCTTTATCGTCATACCCGCTCCGATCTTCCGCTGCAGCGGAAGGCGTCGTTTTCCCGCGTCCACCACGCGTTCGATGCGGATTCCATCCACACGAGCGCACACGGCGGACGCTACGAGCGCCAGCGTGTCCATTACAAAACCCGGGTTCACGCCCGTTCCGAGGAGACTGACATTGTTCGCTCGCGCGACGTCATCGAGCCGCTTGCTGACGCCTGGCCCCGTCGTCCACGGGTAGCTCAGTTCTTCTGTTGATGAAACCACGTTCAGGCCCGCTTCGAGACACTCGAGCAGTTGGCCCTCAACCGAATCCAGAAATGATGACGTGGTGTGCAGGACAACGTCGGCGTCCTGATCGCTTACGGCTTCTTGCAGCGTTGACGAGACGCGGACGCCTAGATCGCGCTCCAGTCCACAAACACGGCCGGCATCACGTCCGGTTTTCTCTGGGTCGATGTCTACCGCACCGACGGTTACGGCGCGGTCACCATAATTTTCATTGACGTAGCGAACGCATGCCTGACCGATGGGGCCGAGGCCGTACTGGATGATCCGGACTTTGTCGCGCATGCCTTTACGGTTAGTTGATGTGCGCGACTAATGAACGAACGATGGGCAGCGAGATCAACTCGAAGATCGGTACGTCGCCGTTATCGAAAGGGCGGCCCCGGAGAGGCCGCCCGTCGTCCTACTCAGAATAGGCCGATGATTCGAGCGGCTCGTCTGTCTCCACCTGATCCGGATCCAGGAACGGATAGTGGAAGTGCTGGGACGGATTCAAGTTCTCCTTGATCGCACGCGCCGAAACCCACCGCAGCAGGTTCATCTGCGATCCCGCCTTGTCGTTCGTGCCGGAACCACGGGCACCGCCGAACGGCTGCTGCCCGACAACGGCACCGGTGGGTTTATCGTTGATATAGAAGTTGCCTGCCGCGTTCACGAGGCGATCAGAGGCGACTCGAATAGCCTGACGATCACGCGAGAAGATCGCGCCGGTCAGCGCGTACGGGGACGTCTCATCGATCAGCGTCAGCGTTTCCTCAAACTCATCATCCGGATAAACATAGATCGTGAGGACGGGACCGAAGATCTCTTCGCACATCGTGCGATACTTCGGATCCTTTACCCGGATGACGGTAGGCTCGATGAAGTACCCCTCTTCATCAGAGTACTCGCCGCCGTAAATCACCTCGGCATCATCACTGGATTTCGCCTCATCGATATACGATGTGATGCTGTCGAACGATTTCTTGTCGATGACGGCATTGACGAAGTTCGAGAAATCGTCGACCGGACCGACCTTCACTTCATTCAGCTGCGACCTCGTTTCGTTCCAGACGTCATCCCAAAGTGATTCCGGAAGATAGACTCGTGACGCAGCCGAGCATTTCTGACCCTGATACTCGAATCCTCCACGGACGAGTGCCGTCGCCACCTCCTTGTGATGCGCAGACGGATGCGCGATCACGAAATCCTTGCCGCCTGTTTCACCGACGATACGGGGATAGGAGCGGTAGCGGTCGATGTTCGAACCGATCGTGCGCCACATGTGCTGGAACGTCCGCGTCGATCCCGTGAAATGCAGTCCGGCAAGGTGAGGGCTCGCGAAAACAGGATCGCCGACGTCGGCGCCATGCCCCGGCACCATATTGATGACGCCCGGCGGAAGCCCCGCCTCCTCAAGCAGCTTGTAAATGAAGTAAGCCGAGAAGAGAGCTGTGGTCGCCGGTTTCCACACGACCACGTTGCCCATCATGGCGGGCGCGGTGGGAAGGTTGCCCTGGATGGCCGTGAAGTTGAACGGCGTTACTGCGAAGACGAATCCTTCCAGCGGGCGGTACTCCATCCGGTTCCAGACTCCCGGCGACGAGATCGGCTGCTGCTCATAGAGCTCCTCCATGTACTTCACATTGAAGCGCAGGAAGTCGATAAGCTCACACGCCGCATCGATTTCTGCCTGATATGCGTTCTTGCTCTGCCCGAGCATGGTCGCGGCGTTGAGCGTGTCGCGCCAGGGGCCGGCCAGGAGATCGGCTGCTCTGAGAAAGATGGCCGCGCGATCCACGAAATGCATCTGCGCCCACTCCTCGCGCGCCTCGAGCGCCGCTTCGATGGCCCTGTTAGCCTCGTTTTCTCCACCGAAATGCGCCGTCGCCAGCGTGTGCGCAAGCTCGTGAGGCGGATGGATTGTCTCGGTGCGGCCGGTGCGAACTTCTTCGCCTCCGATAAAGGCGGGAATATCGATCGTCTCCTGCTTCAACTCGGCGATGCGCGCCTGCAGAGACGCACGTTCCTCGCTTCCGGGGGCGTAGCTACGGACAGGTTCGTTCTCGGGAAGTGGAACGCGAAAAATGGAATTACTCATGGCATCGGGCGATAGGTTATCATCAGGTCGCTTAGTCGAAGTCTGCTTCCGATACTTCGGAAAGCGCTTCTTGTTTTGACCGTTCCCCGGGGATCTTCACATCGTTTCTCCGCGTCGGGTGGGCTCCAACAGCAACATCGGGATCTGATTTGCCGCTGTCGTTCGAACGATTCATTGCGGGACGGTACTTGCGCAAGGCGCAGGGCCGGGAGGAGGGACGCCGTTTCGTGCGTTTCATCACCTATGTGGCAATCGGCGGAGTTGCCGTCGGCGTGGCTTCTCTGCTTCTCGCTCTCGCGATCGTGCGGGGTTTCAGCGAAGAGATTCAGGAGAAAATCATCGGCTTCGGCGCGCATGTGCAGGTCGAGAGTTTTCAGGATTCGGCGCTCACCGGGGCGTCGCTGATTCGGGATTCGCTCGAGGCATGGCCGGAGGTCGCACTCGTGGAGCCTGCCGTGCAGGAATTTACGCTGATGCGACGCTCGCCGACGCAAATCGACGGCGTAGTTCTCTGGGGTGTTGAGCAGCCGCCGCAGTTCCTGAATGAGAACCTGATCAGCGGTTCGTTCGATCTACGACAATCTCAGGACGGCCATCCGCGCGTTGTGATTGGCGCCGACCTCGCGCGACTTCTGGATGTTGAAGAAGGCGACGTCGTGACAGCCTTTTCGATGCGGGGCGGGGAGGAGGCCTCTGTATTTTCGTCACCTCGCATTCGGCAGTTTGAGGTCTCGGGGATCTATCAGACCTACCTGCAGAATTTCGATGAGCTGTATGTGCTCGTCGACATGGGTATCGCCCGCGACTTCCTCGACTACGGTGCCGACGAGGTAACGCGGCTGGATGTGACGCTTCATGACACGGACGCTGCCATGAACGTCGTCAGGCAGGTGGAGGATGCCTTCGGCTTTCCAGTGATGGCGCGCACGATCTTCGAGGTTTATCGGGGCCTCTTCGCCTGGATCGAGCTTCAGGAAAACATTATCCCGATTGTGATCAGTGTGATCATCATCGTTGCCGCGTTCAACATCATCGCGACATTGATGATGTTGATTCTGGAGAAGACGCGTGAAATCGGCGTTCTCGGAAGCCTCGGCGCTACGAATCGGGCCATCCAGCGAATCTTCCTTTTGCTGGGTGGGATGATCGCGGTGCTTGGTACCGCCATCGGTTCGCTCATCGCCCTCGTGACCGCGCTGATTCAAGAGCGCTGGGGCGTCATCCCGCTTCCCGCAGAAGCCTATTATCTCGATCGCGCTCCGATTGCGCTTAGCATTGTCGACTTCCTGATTGTCGGAGGAGTTGCGCTTGGGCTGTGCCTGCTCGCGGCGTATGTGCCCGCGCGCGTTGCGGCTCGCATCGATCCTGTTCGCGCCATCAGGCTCCAGTAATCAGGCGAGTAGGGAGGAGGTGGCTGATTGTGTTTACCCGATCAGTGGGGCAAGCGCAGCGCGAATCCGCGCTTCCGGATCCGGATGTTCATCCGGTTGGAAATTCTGCCCCGTCACCGTCTCAAATAGTTCGATGTAGCGCGAGGCGACGTCTATCCGAAAATCATCGGTAAGATCGGGAATGCGCTGCCCCTCCTTCCCCTGAAACCCCTGATCCATCAGCCATTCCCGCACGAATTCCTTCGAAAGCTGCCGCTGCGGACGATCGGCGGCGAGCAGATCATCGTAAGAGTCGGCGTAGAAGTAGCGCGATGAGTCGGGCGTATGAACCTCATCGATGAGCACGAAGCGCCCGTCCGGCGTCCGGCCGAACTCATACTTGGTATCGACGAGAATCAGCCCGCGCTCGGCAGCCATCTTCGACCCGCGTGCAAAAAGCGCGAGCGCGGTCGATTCGAGTTGATCAAAGGTCCGTTCGTCGAGGATGCCGCGATCGATGATCTCGCCGCGGGTGACATCCTCATCATGTCCTTCCTCAGCCTTCGTCGCCGGCGTCAGAATCGGTTCCGGCAGACGACTGTTCTGGCGGAGGCCGTCAGGAAGAGCCTTGCCGCACAGGACGCGCTTTCCTGCGGAATATTCCCGCCACGCATGCCCTGCAACATAGCCACGAACGACAAACTCGATGGGCAGCGGTCGGCAGTGCACGGCCACGGTCACGTTCGGATCCGGCACACTCAGAACCGCATTCGGAACGACATCTTCCGTCGCCTCAAAGAAATAAGCCGCAAGCTGATTGAGGACCTGCCCCTTGAAGGGAATCGTCTGCGGAAGGATATGATCGAACGCAGAGATCCGGTCGGTCGTGACCAGAATCAGTTGATCATTATGGACATACGTGTCCCGAACCTTACCGCGATATCGACTCTCGAAGCCTTCGAAATGACTCTCGAAGAGCGTGTGTGGAAGCTGCGCAGCGATTCGGGAGCGATCGACCGGCATCAGGCGCGTGAGTAACGGCTTGTGTCTCGTACGACGAGCTTCGGCCGGATGAGCTGATCGATGATGTCATCGTTAGCGACCTTGCCTGCAATCCGGTCGAGCAGACGCGAGGTGGCCAGGCGCCCGACTTCGTGCATGTCCTGGTCAATGCTGGTGAGACCGATGAACTGGCTGGTTTTGATGTCATCATAACCGACGATCGCGATGTCGTGGGGGGCGCGCAGATCGGCATCCCGTACCGCCTTCCATGCTCCAATCGCCTGAACATCACTGCTTGCGAAGACAGCGGTAACCGGCGGATCCAGCTTCAGCAGCTCCTGCATGCCTTCGTAGCCGGCCTCCTCACTGTAGCCGGCGTGTTTCTCCGTGTGGCCGCTGCGGACGAGGTCGCTGTCGTATTCGATGCCTGCCTCTTCCAACGCCTTCCGATATCCCTGCACGCGAAGGCTCTGAAGTTCACTCTCCGTGTGCGCCTTCAACATGCCGATGCGCCGGTGGCCCTGCGAGATCAGGTGGCGAACAGCCTCGCCGGCGCCTGCAATGTCATCCCAGTAATAGGAGTCGAAAGCTTCGTTGTGTGCTCCAATTAGAACGACCGGAGCCCGAAGGGCACTCAGTTCGGCGGCAATGGTTGCGTTGATCGGAACGCCCGCGACGAGCAGGCCGTCTACCGCGCCCCGTTTGAGAAAATTGAGAAGCGTCGCGTGCGGCGAGGTCGAGCCGAGGTCGCAGAGCAGGAGGTCCGTCTGCTGATCCTGAAGGCAGCTGCGGATTCCTTTCAGCAGCTCCGTATGAAATGGCGTCGTGAATGTTGGAATCGCGATCGCGAGAGACCGCATCGACTTCTGCGCCAGCGTCTTTGCCGTGCGGTCCGGGCGAAACTGGAGATCCTCAATTGCCTGCTGAACGCGCAGACGTGTGGGTTCAGAGACGTCGTTTGAGTTGTTCAGTACGCGGGACACGGTGGAGATGGCGACACCGGCACGACTGGCGACGTCGTAAATCGTGGTCCGCGATTTTTGGCGGGACATGGCGAATGCCGTAGATGAAACGGGGCATAGCCGGTAAATATAGCAACAACCGCCCCAGAAGAATTATGAACGATGGAACCGTTTTTTGCGGATTGATCGGACACGCCTGAAGAAGATTTCATATTCCGTCAAGCGCCTGCTATCTTCGCTGATGCCGTTTCGGAAACGGTTCCATCTCTCGAGGTTCATCACAAGGATCTATGGCGCGCGTAAGGCTGGAAGGTATCCGTAAGGTGTATGACAACGGCTTCGTTGCCGTTCATGGCGCCTCGTTCGAAATCGCCGACGGTGAGTTCGTGGTTCTCGTGGGTCCGTCGGGTTGCGGCAAGAGCACGACGCTCCGAATGATTGCCGGCCTCGAGTCGATCACCGAAGGTGAACTCTACATCGGAGACCGCTTCGTGAATGATGTCGAGCCGAAGGATCGCGACATCGCGATGGTGTTCCAGAACTACGCGCTCTATCCGCACATGTCCGTCTATGACAACATGGCGTTCGGGCTGAAGCTGCGGAAGTTTCCGAAAGCGGAGATCGATGAGCGCGTTCGCCAGGCGGCAGACATCCTGGGCATCGAACCAATTCTCGATCGAAAGCCGAAGCAGCTCTCAGGTGGGCAGCGCCAGCGCGTTGCTGTCGGCCGTGCAATCGTGCGCAAGCCGCAGGTCTTTTTGTTTGATGAGCCGCTGTCTAACCTCGACGCCAAACTCCGCGTTCAGATGCGGACGGAGATCTCGCGCCTTCATCAGCAGCTTGACGCCACGATGATCTACGTCACGCACGACCAGGTCGAGGCGATGACGATGGGGGATCGCATCGTCGTGATGCGCGACGGCTACATCCAGCAGATCGATTCACCGCTGAACCTGTACGATTACCCGCTCAACCGCTTCGTCGCAGGCTTCATCGGGAGCCCGTCGATGAACTTCGTCTCTGGGCAGATCGTCCGCGAGAACGGGCTGCGGTTCCGCTCATCAGACGGCGCGGCAACCATTGCGCTGACCGACGTGCAGGAGAACCTGCTCCAGGGATACGTGGGACGGGAAATCGAGCTCGGGATTCGTCCTGAAGATGTCTACGTCGCCGGCAGCCCGTTCATTACGAATCCCGTGGTCGAGGTCGAGCTTCGAGTTGACGTACTCGAGCCCATGGGCAACGAGATCGTTGCCTACGCCAGCTCCCGCGCCACAAACGTCGTCGCCCGCGTCGCACCGCAACCGTTGCCTGAGCCGGGCAAGACGGTAAACCTCGCGTTCGACGTCACCAAGCTGCACTTCTTTGACAGCGAGACGGAGCAGGCGATCGGCCGCGAACAGGAACCGGTAGCGGCCTGATCAAAACGAGAGCGTTCCGATCAATAAGGTGCCACCGGTTCCTCGCGTGGATCGCTATCAGAATCAAACTTCGATCAAGCCGCCTGTGGGATCTGAGCGAACTGCTCGATCATCGTCCGGCTGAACGCGGGGATGTCGTCGGGGCTGCGGCTCGTGATGAGGTTGCCCTCGACGACCGCTTCTTCATCAACCCAGTCCGCACCGGCATTCTGCAGATCCGTCTTGATGGCCGGGTATGAAGTGAGGCGATGCCCGCGAACGACACCGGCTTCGATCAGCATCTGCGGACCATGACAGATGGCGGCAACGGGCTTTCCGGATTTGAAGAAGTCTCGCACGAAGGCGACAGCGTTGCTGTCCATCCGCAACTTGTCCGGATTAAGCACGCCGCCGGGCAGCATCAGCGCGTCGTAATCTTCGATCGACGCAGCGTCTACCATGCGGTCGACGTCGAGATCATCACCCCAGTCCGTCCGGTCCCAGCCGCGGATCGAGCCTTCCTCAGGCGCAATTAGATGCGTCTTGGCACCGGCATCCTCAAGAGCGCGGCGCGGTTCAGTTAGTTCTATTTGTTCGACTCCATTGGTCGCGAGAATCGCGACGCGGATGTTTTCGAGTTGCTTCGGCATGATATCAAAAGGTTTTGTGTGTTCGGAGAAACAGCGTCGCGCGGTGGGGCGCGCCGGTAGCAAAGGCACAGCCGGCGGCATGTTCTGCACCGGAATCGGATGTATGTTCGATTTTACAGCCTGCGAAGCTCCTGAAACCTGAAGCGGGAAATGCCGTGTTACCTCAGATTCACGATTGAGAGCTACCATGGAATCCCTGCCATTTGTCATTGAGATCTATAGCGGCTTGGGCCGGGTGGACGGCCGCCTGCGCGCGGCCGATGGCATGTTGGTGCTCGAGTATCAGGCGAAGGATGATTTGTTTGGAGTCCTCAAGGGCCGCCCGCGGCAGGTTCAGCTCACGATGGCGGATATTGAAGAAGTCAGTTTCGCGCGCCGACGGATCCTGACATCCATTTTCACTCTCGAACTCAGAAACCTCAGTCTGGCACAGAAAATTCCCGGCAGCGATCTCGGGCGTCTGAAGCTTCGCATCAGCCGAGAGTATCGAGATCGCGCGGAACGTGTGGCCAACCGGCTTCAGCGATATCTGTCCGAGCACCGACTGCTGACGGATGATCGGGACCTGACGGAAGCGGATCTCGATCTGTTGTTCGAGGGTGAGGATTGATCCGATGACAGGGAATTGCGATTGTCTGAACGAGGCACTATCCTACTTCCGATAAGAACGGTTATCGGAAGTAGGGACCAGATTCGAACCAGATGAGCGATCAGCTACCCCAGCATCTTGGCGACCGCCTTCCCGGGCGCGTAGATCTCCTCCAAACCTATCTGCACCGCTTCGAACGTGATCGAACGCGGCGTGGGTATGAGAACGATCTCGTCAGCTTCTTCGGAACGCATGACATCACGCTGGAGCTCGCCCGCGGCGTCTCGTTTCTCGACGTCAACAAGCATTTGTCGGATCTGGAAGCCGATGGCTACAAGCCGTCGACGATCAAGCGCCGGATCGCGGCGTTGCGTGGCTTTTTCGAATGGCTGAGTGCGCTGGAACTGATCGAGCGAAATCCGACTGAGCGGCAACTACTTCGGCGCGTGCGCGGTGCATCGGGCCGCGACCGCAAGGTCGTCGTCCTTTCAGGAGATCAGGCACGACGGCTTGTTGATGTCGTTGACGATTTCGGTGAATCGGCAGTCCGCGACCGGGCGCTGCTTATGACGTTGCTCTACTGCGTCCTTCGCCGTTCGGAAGCCGCGGCGATGGACGTCGACCACGTACGGCCTCTCGGCAGGTACTGGATCATTGATCTGCCGGACACGAAAGGCGGCGCCGATCAGTATGTGAAGATCCCCGAGCATGTCGTGGCTGAGATACAGCGCATGCGTGAGCATTACGGGATTACGGACGGCCCGCTCTGGCGATCACTCAGCAATAACAGCTATATGAAGCGGCTGTCAGATCGGTCGATCTACTCAATTGTCGAGCGCGCCGCTGCGGCCGCGGGTCTCCATGAGGATATCGGCGCGCACACGCTCAGACATACCGGATGCACGCTCGCAATCGAACGAGGCGCGTCCGTGCATCAGGTGCAGTCCCACGCGCGGCACAAGAAGATCGAAACGACGATGGTTTATGTGCACCAGCGGGACCGGCTCCGGGATAGTGCAGCCGATTATATCGACCTCGACGGTGACTCGTAATGCCGAGCTAAGGTGCCGCTCAACGGGTCGCGCGATCTCCCAAGCCGCCGCTTTCCGCTAATTCGCCGTCTCCTGCATCGGGAAGCGGTACGTAGCGGCCAGGACCGCATCGGCGGGCATGTCTTCCTCTTTCAGCGCATGTACCACACCGCCGTTGAGGTACGTGTTGACGGCCGCAAGATCCAGCAGATCCTCATCACCCGGCTGGTATTCATCGTGGACGGTCACGCGTCCCGATTCCGGATCGAACGTTCCCCAGCGATGCTCGCCTACGCGTGCGAAAAGCGTATCGACGCGACTGTAAGCAGCCGACGCGATGATGTCATCCATCTCAGTGGATGACAGCTCGCCGTCCTTGCCTGTGAGCTCCTGGAATTTCTCGATGGCTTCCTGCCGTTCATGCAAGAAATGGCGCTCCATCACCGGCCATGCCTTTGCATGCAGGTCCTTTAGGTTCAGGTGCTCGGTATTTCCGCCAACGATTTCGTCGGATATCAGATGTTCATACGAGTTGGATTCTCTGTAGATCGGAAGGTGTGATTCCACGCCGGCGAGCAGCAGCGGCGCGGTTTCATCCCGCAAATGCTCCATCAATCCATGGTCGATCTCCCGGAAGAATCGCCGCAGCGTATCCTGTGGGCGCGAGCGGACATCATCGTTCTGTCTGCCCTGTCCATGGAACATCGCGTCCTGGCGTTCCCCTGCCCGGTTTGCCGTTCGAAACTGAAGCTGTCTCTCCGGATCATCATAAAAGAGCGCATCGGTGATGCTGCGCGGAATTTCGCTGGCCTCGATTTCGTTCATGCTGTAGCGCGTGCCGAGGTACAGCTGCACGTGCTTCTGGTTGAGCGCCAGCATGTAGAATCTGTTGTTAGTCGCGATCAGCGGAAACAGCGGTTTCAGCAGAAATCGCCGACCGACGAAGCACAGCTCCTTGAAATCGAGCGGCAGGCGGAAATACTTGGTGTCTTCCGGTGTGATGAAAATGGCGAGGCCGTCACTCTGATACATCCAGAAGTTTGAATCCTCGAGGCGCGACTGCGCGGGTTTCAACACCTCGTCGATCTGTTCTTCACGGTGACCCGATTCCTTCAATTTCCCGCGTACCTCCTTGAGCAGGTTCTTCAGGCGGATCGGGTTCTGCGACACGTCCGACTCGACGCGAACTGTCGGCATGTAAAGCGAGATGCAAAGATCGTTCTGCACCTGCGCGAGGTCCTTGAGCTGCTCTCTATTCAGTAGATCCATTTGCCGGATGCGATTGGTGAATCCCTTACTCGCTGGATGTTATGCGAGACGCGCATTACGGTTGTTCGCCCGGTGTGACGTTGGTGTGAGTGATCACGGCTCGATCAAGACGGCACGCAGCGGAGCGGCATCCATCCCATGCAGTTTCAACGGAAGTGCGACGAGCTGGAAGTCGCCCTCCGGAACGCCGGTTAACTGAAGGTTCTCGATGTTTGCGATACCGTGTTCGGCCAGCGCGTGGTGAGCCGGCAACTCCT
>CAZKDQ010000067.1:0-1425 GCA_964551345.1 uncultured Rhodothermales bacterium | reverse complement strand
GCCCATCCTCCTGATAATGCAGGGGAGCATCGACGTGCGTGCCGGTGTGCGTGCTCATCCGGATCACGCCGATACTGACGCTACTCCCCTCCTCTATTCGCGCCGACCAATCCAGTGCCGGCAGCTCATCGCCGGGCCATATAGCTATGGACGAACTGATCCGCCGTGTGATATCATACACTTTCATCAAACACCTCACAAAGCCATGCACGAGTACCTGATCCGATTGCTAAGATATGGCAGCTGGGCGGACGCGCGAATGCTGAACGTGCTGATGCACGAGGGCGCTCCGGCGGATGCGGTGCGCCTCTTCGAGCACGTTATCGCTGCCCAGGAGATCTGGTTGGATCGAGTGCGTGGGAGGCCGGCCGCGTCTGAGCTCTGGGCAGAGCCGCAGCCGGAGCGATGGGAAAGGCGTCTGGAGGACGTGTCAGCGCAATGGCAGGAAGTCGTGATGGACATCGCCGACCCGACATCGCCCATCAACTACCGCAACTCGAGCGGCACATCCTTCACCACGTCCTTTCAAGACATCGTGACGCACCTGACGATTCATGGCCAGCATCATCGCGCTCAGGTGCTTCGGGAGCTTCGCAAAGTTGGGATCACGCCCCCGCGCATGGATTTTATCGATTTTGTTCGAGAGCACCCGTCACCGTCTTGATCTGCCGGCACGGCTGACGTACGATCGTTCAATGAGCCGAATTAGTCCCCGTCGTGAGCCACGTTCATGTTTGCTGAAGACTGGAGCACCATCGCCGAGCTCTTCCCGGGCTACGCGCTCAAGCTGGCCGTTGCCGTTTTTTGCGGATTGCTGCTTGGCGCAGAACGTGAGTGGAAGGAGAAGCCGGCGGGCCTGCGAACGATTGTGATGATCACCGTGGGCTCGACGCTGTTTATGATCGTGAGCGATCTGATCCCGCGAATCAGCGTCGGTCCGGAAGAAATCGTGAGGGTGGATCCGGCTCGAATCGCAGCACAGGTTGTTACGGGCATTGGATTTCTGGGAGCCGGGACGATCATTCAGACGCGCGGTTCGGTTCACGGTCTCACGACGGCGTCGGTCATCTGGTTTGCGGCAGCGGTTGGCCTGTGCATCGGGATTGGCTTTCCGATCCTCGCCGTGGGTTCGACGTTGTTGATGCTGATCACACTGATCGCTTTGCGTCCGCTGCGAAACAGACTTTCCGCGTCGACGGACCTCACGTCATTGACGCTTTTCATCCCGAACGACAACCTCCGCGTGCAGCACGTCAAAAGCCTGTTAATGGGTTCCGGCGCAAACGTTGAAACGTTCAAGGTGCACCCGTTGAGCGCCGAAGAAGTGGAACTGGAGTTGACCTACTCCGTCAGCGTGGGAGCTGCGACGGCCGTGCTCGAGACGTTAATGCGGGTGGACGGCGTGCGGGGAGAACCGATCACGAA
>CAZKDQ010000066.1:11468-14862 GCA_964551345.1 uncultured Rhodothermales bacterium | reverse complement strand
ATAACGCCTCAGCAGTGCGAGAACCTCCGGCTCGATCCGCAGGTCGCCGCGATCGTTGCGTGCCGCGTGTCGCTGGGAAAAGGCGACGGCTAGGAGGTCGATGTCATCGTCGCGATCGCGAAGCGGCGGGACGTCCAGCCGAAACGTTTCCAGGCGAAAGTAAAGGTCCTCACGGAAGCGCCCGTCGCGCATGGCTTGCTCGAGATCACGATTGGTGGAGGCGATGATGCGGACATCCACATCCACCTCCGTCGTGCTTCCAACCGGTTTGACTCGCCCCTCCTGAAGCACCCGGAGCAGTTTCGCCTGAAGCGCAACGGGCATCTCTCCGATCTCATCGAGGAGTAGCGTTCCGCCGCCTGCTTCCACGAAAAGCCCTCTGTGGCGCGTGCGGGCGCCGGTGAAGGCTCCTTTCTCGTGGCCGAAAAACTCGCTCTCAAGAAGCTCAGCAGGCAAGCCCGCACAGTTTACCGGCAGAAACGGCCCATCTCGGCGCGAGCTTTCCGCATGAATGGCTCGCGCCACCAGCTCCTTCCCCGTGCCGCTCTCGCCCGTGATCAGAACCGGCCCCTCCGCCCGCGCTACGAGCCGAATTTCCTCTATCAGCCTTTTCACTGGTGCCGACTGCCCGATAATGCCGTGGAAGCCATGCGGAGTCAGCGCGCGCTCATACCGTCGCACTTTCTGACGCAGGGCTCGGCGCTCCAGCACGCGTGAAACCGCGATCCGCAGGTGATCCAGATCGAGCGGCTTTGTGAGGAAGTCGGCCGCGCCTGCACGAAGCGCTTCGACCGCCTGACGGATCGTGCCAAAGGCGGTTATGACGATCACGGCCGGACTGTCCGGATCTCGCGACAGCTCCTCGAGAAACTCCATTCCAGACGTACCCGGTAGTCGCACATCCGTGATGACGAGTGCCGGAGGTGACGCGGCAATTTCGCGCCATGCAACCTCCACCGAGGGTGCGGCGGAAACCTCGTGCCCCATTTCCCGCAACTCCTCCTCCAGCAGGGCGCGCAGATCGTCATCGTCTTCGACCACCAGTATCTCAGCCGATTCCATCTCAGTTATGCCCATCTAACGGTACTTCTACAGTGATGACGGCGCCGCCCTCAACAGAAGCGCCCACGGTAAGCCGGCCGCCATGCTCTTCCACAATTCCATGTGCGACGGAAAGACCAAGACCCGTCCCGCGGCCAACTTCCTTCGTTGTGAAGAACGGCTCGAGCACGCGTCCGTAATCCTCCGGCAGGATGCCCTCACCGGAATCCTGAACGTGGAATCGAAAATGATCTTGATCGCGGTCGAATCTCACGCGCACATCGCCGCCGGGCGCTGCATCGATGCCGTTGTCGATGAGGTTAGAGAGCACGCGTTCGAGCGCAAGCGGATCTACATCGATCGGTGCTTCCGCATCTTCGACATCGAGGTAAAGCCTCACGCCTTCAGCCTCGGCGCGTGGTCTCAGGCTCTCGACAGCGTTCTGCGCGATCCCGAAAGGCGATGCCGATCGGATGTTCAATGACGACCTTCGCCCGAAATCGAGCAGCTGTCGGACGATCGTCTCCGTGCGGCGAACTTGCGCACGAATGTCGTCGAGCATCGCACGCTCGTTGGCTCCGAGATCATCGCGACGCAGCGCACGCTGGACCTTTCCATCAATTACGGCGAGTGGGGTGCCGAGCTCATGCGCCACGCCGGCAGCAAGCTGCCCGATCGCCGCGAGCTTCTCTGCGTGCTTGAGGCGCTCCTTCAACCTCCACTGTGCCTCCTTCTGCTCGATGATCTCATGCTCGGCGCGGTCGAGCCCATCCAGCATTTCATTGAGTGACTGCGCTACTTCACGGATCTCGGCCGGTCCTTCGATCTCGGCCCGATGCGTGCGATGTCCACCCGTCACCCGCCGCATACTGTTGCGCAGATGATGCAGCGGCCGCCCGATTGCAGCGCGGTGGCCAATCACAACCATTGCCGAGACTGTCACGACAATGATCAATGCCAGCAGTGCGCCGCGCCACCTCAGTGTCGCGATCGAATCGTCAATCTCCGACGCCCGCCGCGTGACGTGCAACATGCCGATCACACGATTGCCTGAGTCGAGCAGTGGGACGAAATAGTTGTAGACGCGCCTGCCCGAGACGTCGGCGTAGTTGCGCTGCTGGTCCACCTCCAGATCACTCGACAGCCGCGGCGCGTCGAGCCCGATTCCTCGGGATGAGCTCAGGAGCTCGCCTTCGGCGTCATAGACGTAGAAGCCAAACACGCGGTTGATCCTGGAGACGGATTCCAGCGCCCGCTCGAGCACCACGTCGTGCCCTTGCTCAACCGCGCGCCCCATCGGCAACTGGAGTGCCCGCGCCACCAGCTCGACATCCTCCTGCATCCGCCGCTCCAGGTAGTTCTCGTAGTACCGCGTCGCTAGCGAGACGGCAATCAGAAGGATCAACGCCAGAGGCGCGATGATGAAGAGAATGAGGTTAAGGCGGATGCTGGGGGACACGGCAGCTCTGTCACATGTGTCATTACGATACATGTTCATCGCGGCGATGTTCGGCTCAAGCGCGTCAAACCGGCATGAATGCGCGTTTCCGCACCTGGCACGACTCCTGCGTAAGGCAACGGGGCGTCGGCACGCGGCCGTCGCATCGACCTTTCCATCTGAATGACAGCAGTTATGACTAAGATTTTCTCCCGCCTGATGGCGCTGACGCTCTTCGTCGCTCTTCTCGCGGCTCCCGAGGCACTTGCCCAGCAGACCGCGCCGCCAACGCAGCAGCCACCCGTTGAAATCGACTTCACGGATAACGAACTCGACGCATTCGCCGAGGCTTACGTAGATGTCGAGGCGCTCCAGGCGCAGTATCAGTCGGAGTTCGGCGCAGTGGATGATGCGGAGCAGGCGCAGCAGATCCAGCAGCGCTTCCAGATCGACGTCCTTCAGACGATCGAAAACCAGGGCATCGATCCGGAGACGTATGACCAGATCATCCGTGCAACGCAGGTCGATCCTGAGTTTACGGAGGATGTGCTCACACGCATCGCATCCGCTCGTCAGGACCGCATGGACGGCTGATCTCGCCGCATATCAGGAATGACAGGGGGCGTTGGATCACGATCCAGCGCCCCCTTTTTCTACCGGGTCGACAGATCCGCCGGTGTAATCCGTCCTCGAACCCGTCGCATTCCTGTTACTGATGGTGTTTGGTGCGCCAAGTGGAGCACTCCAGCGTCCGCTAGAATTGCAGGATGCACCGTCTGCGTGTAGATTCGGATGTCATGGCGAAGCGCACGGTAGATATCCTGATCGTGTGCCTCCTGTATCTGGCTTCGGGATGGCACACTGACGTGGTGAGGAGTGAGGCGAGGGCGGCCGCGCCCCCGGCTATCGCCGTTG
>CAZKDQ010000066.1:4717-11368 GCA_964551345.1 uncultured Rhodothermales bacterium | reverse complement strand
ACTGACGTGGTGAGGAGTGAGGCGAGGGCGGCCGCGCCCCCGGCTATCGCCGTTGTACCTGCTGCTGCTTATTCGACGGTCGTGCCGGTCGTCTCGTCGGCAACTCAGGTGGAGCGTCCCGAAAGCGCGGCTCTGAGCGGTGAGGTCGCTGATGTGCAACGTCTGGATCTGCGAAGGGCAGGCGTAATTGCATTCTGGACCGGCGCTGTCCTCCTGATCACATTCCTCATAGGATTGGTGACGACACGCCTCCTCCGCCACGCCGCCGACCGAAACGCGTCCCCCGATTCGACCTTACGGCGCATAATCCCGCTCGTCCACGCCGCCCTCTGGACCCTCGCTATTTTCGCGATCCTGGGCTTCATCGTCGATATTGGAAGCGCCGCATTAATGATCGCCGCCGGCGCCCTACTCCTATTTCTTGGGCTCACCGCGATGAATAGCCTCCGCGACGTCATCGGCGGCATCACCCTCATCATCGACCCGCCTTTCCAGACTGGCGACAGGGTGACGATCGACGGCACGCACGGTGAGGTCGTCGCCATCGGACTTCGCTCCACCCGAATACTGACGGCAGCCGACGCACTCGTGACTGTGCCGAACTCCATCGCTGCGGGGCGATCGGTGCATAATCACAGCAAGGGCGCGCGGACGTGCCCGGTCGTCGTCGATCTCTATCTGCCGGGGCACGTTGATCCGGCGCATGGCCGAAGAATCGTGCATGAGGCTGCCG
The DNA here is from genome assembly GCA_964551345.1 of uncultured Rhodothermales bacterium. Lineage (GTDB taxonomy): Bacteria > Bacteroidota > Rhodothermia > Rhodothermales > CAZKDQ01 > CAZKDQ01. The sequence continues at coordinate 10,635 of CAZKDQ010000066.1, read as the reverse complement.
TCAGTTCGCAATTTGTTTACCTGGAAAAGCCGGTCGAGGTGCGCGTGCGTGATGTGCGATTCGATGCGCCACTGACGCAACTTACGGTTACGGCGCATGTGATCGACGGCCGGTTCGAGATCGATTTTGCAAGCGACGTCACGGAGGCGGCGAAGACCGCCTTCTTGAATGAGGGGTTGATCGTGCAGACAACGACCGGCCTCTCGTCGCGTGAACTGTTGGGGAACGGTGAGGATGACTGATGGACGTTCGACTGGTGCAGGACCCGCTACGGCCCGCGAAGGAGGCGAGCGTTGAATCGGCGCTGGAGGCGCTGGCAAAGGACGTCCGGCAGCGCCTGGCCGACACCGCCACGCGCGCGGCCGAACTTCGCGATGACGACGAACGCTTCTGGAAGCGCCTCGTAGATGTGCTGACGGTGCGCCACGAGGAGGCGCTCGATCTTCTCTATGAGGCCACGGGCGCACAGCCGGCGGATGCGTGGAATCGCGTTCGAAGCTATCACGCCAGGACGATCCGCAGCCTGTGGCCCGAAATCGAGGCCTGCTTCGAGCACTTCACGGAAACGCCGCCGCCTTGCCGGGTCTGGACCGACGCCGTGGAATCGCTCGAAGGCTTTTGCGACACACTGCCCGCGCGTCTCGAGGCATGGCTCGATCCAGCAGTTTATGCTCCGGACGAAGACGCGAGCCTGTACGAGACCGCTCGAAAACTCGGCACGCGCCTCCGGCTGTGGTCGCGAGAAACGAAGACGCGAATCCAGAATGGATATCGCGATGCCAGGGGTAAGGACGATCTGCCTTTGCCGGGCACCACGCGGCCGGTTCCAGTGCGGGATATCGTCCAGTACCACGCGTGCGTTCGCCTCGCCGGTGCGGTAGAAGCGCATGTTCTGGAAGGCGAAGAACTCCGTCGACGACGGGCAATGCAGCTTGCATCGATATGTGCTCAGTGGAATCGCGCAGTTCTGGATGCCGAAACGCAGCTTGCGCACGTACAGACGGATGTGACCGAGCTTGATGAGCCGCAGGTCGCTGCGTGGCGCGATGCGCGCAGAGCGGCGAGAAAGCTGCAGGAGCAGATCGAAGCGCTCTCTGAGCTCTCGCTGCCTGAGCACGTCGATGATGATCTCCTTGCCGGCATTGACGAGGAACTCCGCGACGACCTGGCACGCGGAGGAACGTACCTCCTGCCGGATCGACGCATCCACCGCGGCAACCGGGCCAGCAGCGGGCTCTTCGAAGCCGCATCCGAAACGACACGCCGCCTCGACCAGCTTGGCGCGCGCCTGAAGCTTGAAGAGATCACATTTGAGATGCGCGAGGCGGTCGTGAGCCATCGCCGCGGGTTGCTCGACCGAATGGCGCACCTGTCGATGACGCCCGTCCGGAAGACATTCACGTCGATGCGCTTGCAGATCGAACATGCGGAAGAGATGCTGCGTGATTCGACCGACGCGCCCGAAGCTCTGATGCAGGCGCTCGACCGGATACGCGGCCAGCTCGCGCGGGGGCTCGAGTCCGCGTTGTCGAGCCTGCCGGGAATCGCCACCGCCGGTATCTCCGCAGCATTACCGGAAGGCGTGGATGAGCGTCGGACGCAGGCCGCGGGACTACCGTCGCGCATGATCGTGGCGGGCGACCCGGAGGAGGATGGCGCGCCTGCGACTGGACGATCGCGCACCATCGACGTCAAGGAGCGCGCTCTGCGAGCATTTGATGACACGATCAACGAGCGCCTCCGCCGCGACGCAGAGCTCTTCCGGACCGAGCTGCTCGGGCTGTGGAACGACGCCGAGCAGGCAACGCAGATCATCCACTACAACCTGAACACGGCGCAGGAAGAACTGGCGAGGCGGATCGGCGGCGCTGCAGGCGATGTCCCCATCAAGTCGCTCGCCGCCGAAGGGCTCGAGCTCGCTTCCGAAACGATAGCACAACTTGAAGATCGCCTTCCGCCGCTGTGGATGTCTTACGAGGCAGCCGTCATCGCGCTCACGCAAGCGTACTGGCTGCAGTTCGTGCGAGATGTGAATGATGACGTCTCTGTCCATAGCCGCGTGGCGGGGATGAGATCGCGCCTCAGCCGCCGCGCGGAGGATCTCGTACGCCGCAGTCGTGAGCAGGATGATTCCCGGCGCAACGGCTTCTCCCGATTTGCCGGTGAAGCGCGTACGCGGATGCGATTGCTCGCGCGCAGCGGAAGCGATACAACTCCCGCTATCGCCACCGAGGAATCGGACGCGCACGCAGTCATCGATGTCGTGACCGGCGTCGACAGTCTTTTCGAAGAGCTTCCGTTCGTTTATCGACGGCTCTTCTCATTCGATCCCGTTTCCGATCCATCCCTCCTCGAGGGAAGCGAATCCGACCTTGCGACCCTGGATCAGCACTACGATCGGTGGAGGCGCGGCCGCACGTCATCCCCAATCAATTTCCTGTTCGACCCCGGCACCGGGCGCACGAGTTTCCTGAACATCGCCCAGTCGCATCTCGAAGACCGCAAGCTGCACGTGGGCAGGGTCCCGTTGAGCGATCGCGTTCGCTCTGAAGCGGAGCTCGTGGATCAACTGTTAGCTGCACTGCAACTCGAGAGCTCAGCAACAACGCTCGATGCGATCGCTGATCAGATCGTCGATTCGACGGCACCTCCGAAAGCGTGCCTCATCATCGATAATCTGGAGGCGCTGATGCTCCAGGCGCCGGGCGGCATGCACTTGATCGAGGGCTTCTTCCAGTTCGCTGCCCGCACCGATTCGAGGATCCTGTTCGTGACGGCGACATCCGCGGCGGCGTGGTCGTTCATGGAGAAGAGCCTCAAAAGCGCGGCGCTGTCCGTGGCGTATCAATCCTCGGCTATAACTTCGGAAAGCCTCGAAGCCATCATCCTCAACCGGCACAGACGCAGCGGATTGCGCCTTCAGTTTGCCGAACCCGCCGCTCCCCGTCCGGCACTGCGGCAGCGGCTGCGACGCGCCGGCAGCGAAGAGGAGCGTCAGAAGTGCCTTCATGAGGATTATTTCGGGCGGCTCTTCAACGCCAGTCATGGAAATATCCGCCTCGCCATCCTGCACTGGATTCGCTCGATCCGGATTGACAGCGGCGTGACCGTGCGCGACCTCGTGCCGCTGAACTTCAACTTCCTCCAGTCACTCAACCTCGATAGCCTGTTTACGCTGAGGGCCGTGCTGCTGCATCGATCCGTCGATGCATCTGAACTCGCGGCGATTAACCGGATCCCGGAGGATGTCGCCGCTTCACGTCTGGCTGCCTTACACGATCGTCGGCTCATCGAGCCGGTGGAGAACGACCGACCTGACGCGGGTAAATCGTACCGCGTTGTGCCGCTTCTTCAGCAGCCGGTCAGCGAGGCGCTTCGGGAGCACAACATGCTGTGAGTGAAGATTGGTCGATGCCGGAATAACCGGCGACGAGATTCGTTCAGGCGCGGCGAACAGATGGTTTCCCGATGCCGATCCGCGTCTCAAAAGATTTCCGCTTCGAAGCGGCGCACCGCCTGCCGTGGCACGAGGGGCTCTGCAAGAACCTCCACGGCCATTCCTATCACGTCACGGTCTCGCTCTTTGGCGAACGTAACGACCGCGGGATGGTGGTCGACTTCAAGCACATCAAGAAGCTCGTCAAGCCGCTGATCGATGAGTGGGATCACGCAGTGCTGATCGCGGAATACGACACGGAGCTCCGCGATGTCGTCGCCGCGATCGGATCACGCTTTGCGCTTTTGCCTGTCGACACCACCGCCGAAAACATGGCAAGCATCATCGCTGAGTATGTGCTGTCGGAAGGGCACGGCGTGCTTTCCTCTCACGGCATCACCCGAATAGGTGTTGCGGTTCGAGAGACGGCTACATCCGAGGCTTATCTCGAACGCGACGTACGGGCTTAACCTCCCGTCATCACGTCACGTAGCGGCCGCGATTCGGAACCGCAAGCTTTTCGAAATTATCTGCGAGCTCCGCCAGCGCCCGCTTCAGTTCCTCGCCGGTCATCGGCTTGCCGTGGCCGGTCGCCGCGATCGCGGGTTCCAGATCCGCAAGCCGCCGCACCGATCGCTGCGCCGCGTTCCAGTCGGGCGTGAAATACGCCGGCGGCCCGTGAATCTCCTGCTTCTGCGTTGCGACGGCGTAGAGTGACTCCTGCTTGACCGTCACAAATGCATCACCGGCGATCAGAACGCCATCAGATTCCCGGTAGAGCGACATGTGTCCCGGGGTGTGGCCGGGCGTGTGGATCCATTGCCAGCCAAGCAGATGCGGCACCGAGCCATCATCAGGAAGGATCTGCACGCGCTCGCCGAAATCGACCGGTCCGTTTGGATACAGGAACGAGATGAGCGCCATCGCTCCCTCGCCGACCATCGGATCGGGCGGCGGGTACGATGACTCGCCCTTTACGTAGGGCAGCTCCGCGGGATGAACATAAATCGGCACATCCCACTCATCAGCCAGATCAGGAAGCGCGCCGATATGATCGAAGTGGCCATGCGTCAACACGATGGCATCCGGACGCGCACCCTCCCCGAACAATTCCTCGGCAGCACGCCGAATCTGGCGTTTTCCACCCGTCACGCCTGCATCGATGAGTACCCATCCGTTTTCATTGCCCACGAAGTACACGTTCACGAACAGGATGCGGAGTCGGTAAACATCCGGCGCCACACGCTCGACGTGCTTGCTGTCCTCTCCTCGCATGTCTTCCTCCCTCGGCTCATCCGATAAATTGATTCGGCGACGTTAACCTCCTCCCGTCCGGCATGGATCGCCGCGAGCCCGGAAGTATCGCCATACTCACATCGCTGAACGTCTGGATGCCCCTGGAGAGGCTCTTCTACTTTGTCGCCGCCGGGAGCGCCGTGTATCTTGCATCGTCACCCTCACCAGACACGAAGACAAATGCGCATCGGAATGATCGGCCTCGGCCGGATGGGCCTCAACATGAGCATGCGCCTGCTGCGCGCCGGTCATCAGGTGGTCGGGTTTGATGTCGATGAAGCCGCTGCCCGGCAACTCGAGAAGGAAGGTGGGGAGGGCGCCGCATCGATCGATGCACTCGTAAACGCGCTGGACGCGCCGCGCGTTGTCTGGATGATGGTTCCGGCGGGCGATCCGGTCGATGCCACGATCGCGACGCTTGTGGATCTGATGAGTGAGGGCGACATCATCATCGATGGCGGAAACTCGGATTACCGCGACACGCTTCGCCGCGCCGAAAAGACGAAGGCGCAAGGCATCCATCTGGTCGACGTCGGCACGAGTGGCGGCGTCTGGGGTCTGGCCGAGGGTTACAGCATGATGGTCGGCGGCGAGCAGGAGGCGGTTGATCGACTTCGGCCGATTCTGGAGGCGCTGGCTCCGGCGCCGGATCTCGGGTGGGGCCACGTCGGCGCTGCCGGTGCGGGGCATTACGTCAAGATGATCCACAACGGGATCGAGTATGGGATGATGCAGGCCTATGCCGAGGGCTTCCACATCCTGGATGCGCGGAAGGATTTCGACTTCGATCTCAAACAGGTTGCGGAGGTCTGGCAGCACGGCAGCGTCGTCCGCTCCTGGCTGCTCGACCTCATCGTACGCGCGCTCGAGGAGGACGCCGACCTTGACGAAGTGAGCGGCTGGGTCGGAGACTCGGGTGAGGGGCGCTGGACGATCCGTGAAGCGATCGACCTCGACGTCCCGGCGCCGGTTATCACGGATGCGCTTTATGCCCGATTCGACTCGCGTACGGAGAACTCATTCGCCCACCGGCTGCTCGCGGTCCTCCGAAACCAGTTCGGTGGTCACGCCATGAAGGCGAGGAAGCCCGAGCTGTAACCTGATCAGCCGGTCAGTTCAAGCCCTGCCCCCGCGATGAGGCGCGGCCAGTCGAAACCAGGGTGAAGGTCCGTTTTGTCTTGCCGTA